>NZ_RAVW01000071.1 GCF_003611585.1 Corallococcus exercitus
AGGAATGGTGGCCGGGGTGGGGCTCCTGGCCGGGTGTGCCCGGGCGCCGCTGCACGGCAACCCGGAGCTGCCCGCGGCGCCCCGCCAGCCGCCGGTGGAGTACTTCCAGGTGGACTGGTGGAAGGGCCTCGTCGACAAGGTCCCGCTGCTGGAGTACTCGCCGCGCGAGCCCGCCTCCCCGGTGTACGACCCGGAGAGCCGGAACGTCATCGTCCAGACGCGTGACGGCTACATCCGCGCGGTGGGGCCGGACGGGCAGGTGGCCTGGTCCTTCCGCACGGGCGCCCGGGCGCTCGCGGGCGGCATCGCCAGCGAGGGCGTCCTCTACATGCCGGGCGGTGACGGCGTGCTGTACGCGCTCGACGGCCGCACCGGCGCGGTGAAGTGGAAGTACGCCACCAACGAATCGCTGGCCACGGTGCCGGTGCTCGCGGACGGCCTGGTGCTGGTGGCCACGGACACCGACACGGTGTTCGCGGTGAAGGCGACGGACGGCACGTGGGTGTGGCAGTACCGGCGCGACCCGCCGTCCGGCTTCACCATCCGCGGCGCCTCCGCGCCGAAGGTGGACCAGGGCACCGCGTACGTCGGCTTCTCCGACGGCTTCCTCGTCGCCCTCAAGCTGGAGGACGGCGGCGTCGTCTGGGAGAAGTCCCTGTCGGGCGCGGGGACGGAGTTCCTGGACGTGGACACCACGCCGGCCATCGACTCGGCGGGGCGGCTCTACGTCGCGTCGTACAAGAACGGCCTGTACGCCCTGGAGGCGGACACCGGCGCCGTCATCTGGAACACCAGCGTGGGAGGCCTGACCTCGCTCTTGTCCCGGGGCGAAGTGGTGTTCGCCACCGGCGACGGCCGCGTGGACGCCTACCTGGGGGAGACGGGGAAGCTCATCTGGTCGCTCCCCCTCAAGGACAGGACGGCGCTCGCTCCGGTGTTGGCCCGGGGAATGCTCCTGGTGCCCAACGAGCGTGCGCTGCTGTTCGTGGACCCGACGACGGGCAAGACGCGCCTGTCGTGGAACCCGGGCGTGGGCATCTCCGCGCCGCCGTTCGTCGTGGGCTCGCGGGTGTACGTGCTGTCCAACAACGCGTACCTGTACTCGCTGGACATGAACAACGTGAAGAAGGGGCCGCGCGGGTGACGCGCGCCGTGCCCCGGACGGTGCGGGTGGTGGCCGCGCTGATTCCCCGGCCCGGCCCGGAAGACGGCGGGCCGCGGTACCTGGTCCAGCAGCGCCTTCCTGGCGGCAGCCGCGCGCTCCTCTGGGAGTTCCCCGGCGGCAAGGTGGAGGCCGGCGAGACGGACGAGGCCGCCCTCGCGCGCGAGTGCCGCGAGGAGCTGGACGTGGAGCTGTCCGTGGGCCGCCGCCTGTGGGAGGGCCGGCACACGTACCCGGACCTCACGGTGGAGCTGGCGGTGTACGCGGCCACGCTGGTGTCCGGCGAGCCGAAGCCGCTGGGCGCGCACCAGCTGGCGTTCCACACGCCCACGGAGATGCAGGCGCTGCCGTTCTGCGAGGCGGACGTGCCGCTGTTGGACGACCTCTTGGCGGGAAGGCTGGGTGCGCTCGATTGATGCTGCTGCACACGTTCCAGCACATCCCCGGCGTGGGGCCGTGGCGCGAGAAGGACCTGTGGTCCAAGGGCATCCGGACCTGGGATGACTTCCCGGACGGCGGCATCGTCATCAGCCGCAAGGCGGACACGGTGGCCCGCCAGCGCATCGCGGAGGCGCGCGAGGCCCTGGCCCGGAAGGACCTGAAGGAGCTGGCTCGCATGGTGCCGCCGCGCGAGCACTGGCGCCTGTTCCCCGTGTTCCAGGACGACGCCGTCTACTTCGACATCGAGACGGACGGCAGCCAGACGCAGGTGCCCACGGTGGTGAGCCTGTTCGACGCCGCGGGGCTGCACGTCTTCATCCAGGGCCGGAACATGGACGCGCTGCCGGAGGCGATGGCGACGCGGCGGCTGTGGGTGACGTTCAACGGCTCGTGCTTCGACGTGCCGGTGCTGAAGGAGTACTTCGGCGCGAAGAACTTCCCGGTGCCGGAGGCGCACATTGATTTGCGCTTCGTCACGCGGCGGCTGGGGATGGGCGGCGGGCTGAAGGAGATTGAAGACAAGCTGGGCGTGGGCCGGCCGCCGCACTTGAAGGGCGTCAACGGCTACGACGCGGTGCTGCTGTGGCGCGCGTACCTGCGGCGCGGCGACGTGGAGGCCCTGCGCTACCTGGTGGAGTACAACCTCTACGACTCGTTCCAGCTCCGGTCGCTGATGGACCTCGCGTACAACAAGGGCGCGGACGACCTGAACCTGGACGTCCCCCGGCTGAAGGTGTTCGAGCGCGGGGACCTGCTCTACGACGTGAGCCGGCTGCTGCTGGAACTGGGCCCCACCGAGCGCGACCTGGACACGCTCGCGCGCGTGCGGGCCATGGAGCAGGATTCCTGAGCGGCCAGGTAGTCCCCTGGGTCGGCCGGCCGCGGCCCGGCACCCTCTGGGGCATTCCCAGCCGCCGCGTGGCGCTCACCCGGCTCACGGCCCTGCCGCTGACGGACGCGGAGTGGGCGGGTGACGGCTTCCTCCTGACGCCTTCGGGGGACGCGGTGGGGCTGGCCGTGGGCGCGCGGCGCGTCGCGGTGCTCGAAGCTCGCGAAGCCTGGCCGCCCGGGCGTGCGCTGGAGCTGCCCCGGACGGCGCAGCTCGTGGCCCTGCATCCGTCGCTGCGGGGCGCGGCGGTGCTGGGTCCGGGGCGGATCGAGATGGTGGGCCAGTCGCCGGACGGCGGTCCGGTGGAGACGCCGGCGCGGGCCTGGACGCGGCAGACGCAGGCGCTGGGGTTCGACGTCACCGGCCAGGGGCTGTGGACGAGCGGCGCGCGGGATGGGCGGGCGTCCGTGCACGTCCTGGATGCCCGAACGTTATCAGACGTCGCGGGGACGGAGGCCGGGCTCCCGCTGGACACGCCGCCGCTGGGCGAGGACGACCTGGACGGGCTGCACGAATGGATGCCGCATCCGAGCCTGCCGGTGATGGGGGTGGCGGTGAGCCAGGGCCAGGAGGGCACGTGGCTCACGTTCGTGGAGCGTGGCGCGGCGGGGCTCGTGCGCGGCGCGGCGGTGGCGTCGGTGGATGCGCCGTTCTATCCGGCGGGCTTCTTCCCGGATGGCTCGGGCTTCATTGGCGTGGGCGGCACCTGGGTGCGGCGCTGGACGTATCCGGAGGCCCGGATGGCGGCGGAGTTCCTGCTGCCGGAACAGGGCACGCTCGCCACGGGGTACACCGGGCTCGTGACGGCGGGGGCGGTGCTGGTGGCGGTGGAGGACCTGTTGGAGGCGGGGGAGTGGTACCTGCTTCAACTGGACCCCGGCTCGCTGCGGCCCGTGTGCGCGTGGGAGCTGCCGCTGTCCACGGAGGCCGTCACGTCGGTGCACCTCCTGCCCGGTGGCTTCGTCCTGTCGCCCGAGGACGGCCAGCTCTGGCGCCTGCCGGACGAGGTCTTCTCCGCGCGGTGAACACCGGCCGCGCGGTTTGTTCACGCCCGCGTGGAATGGCTCGGAGGCCTGTCTGTAAGGTCCGGGACCATGAGTGATCCGAACTTCGTGAATCAGGGCCCTGGAGGAGTTCCACCGCCGCCGGAGGCCGAGCCGCCCAAGGCTCCGTCGCGGGGCAAGGTCCTGGGCATCCTGATCGCGCTGATGGTCGTGGGCGTGGTGGCTTCGTACTTCGGCCTGCGGCGCCAGACCGAGCAGGCGCCCGTGGTGACGGCGCCCGCCGTGGTGGAC
This sequence comes from Corallococcus exercitus, assembly GCF_003611585.1. Taxonomy (GTDB): domain Bacteria; phylum Myxococcota; class Myxococcia; order Myxococcales; family Myxococcaceae; genus Corallococcus; species Corallococcus exercitus. The sequence goes on from NZ_RAVW01000071.1 coordinate 3,788, forward strand.
GCGGGCGTGGCGCAAGCGCCCCCGGAGGTGTCGCTGCCGGAGAGCGACGCGCGGATCCGCGACCTGGTGGGCAAGCTGTCGGTGGACCCGGAGCTGGCGCGGTGGCTCCAGGAGCGCGACCTGGCGCGCCGGTTCACCGCGTCCGTGAGCAACATCGCCGACGGTGAGAGCCCCCGGGCCTCGCTGTTGTTCATGGCGCCCGCAGGGGCGTTCCAGGTGGGCGCGGCCGGGGCGAACGGGCGCTCGGAGATCGCGCCGCTGAGCTACGCGCGCTACGACCTGGTGGCCCGGGTGCTGGGCTCGCTGGACGCGTCCGGCGCGGCGATGGTGTACCGCGAGCTGAAGCCGCTCATCGACCAGGCGTACCGGGAGATCGCGCCGCCGGACCAGGGCTTCGAGACGGCCTTCGGCCGGGCCATCCAGCATCTGCTGGCGGTGCCGGTGCCAAAGGGGCCGGTGGAGGTGGAGCCCAAGGGCGCGCTGTATGTCTACGCGTCGCCGGAGCTGGAGGGGCTGAGCAAGGCCCAGAAGCACCTGCTGCGGATGGGCCCGGGGAACATGCGGCTCATCCAGGCGAAGCTGCGGGAGCTCCGCACGGCGCTGAACCTGCCGACGCCGGCGCCGGCCACGCCCGAGCCGTTGCCGGATCAGGCGCCGGGGCAGTCCGAAACCCAGGAGTGACGGCTACTTGTGCTTCTTCTTGCCGCCCTTGGCGGGGGGCGGCGGAGGCGGCTTGGCCTTTTCCTTGTCGCCGATGATCTGGAACGAGGCCCGGAGGTCGTCCACGTCGCGGCCGCGCGAGTCCTGGAACGCCGAGCCCGTCTGGGCGTCCACGACCAGGGTGTACGAGTAGCCGGTCTTGAGCGGCTGCGGCAGGTGGATGCGGTACACGAGGCCGTCATCGGACTCGGACACGGAGTCGTCGGAGACCATGGCCCGGTCGGCTTCGTCCATCAGCCGGACGCGGTAGTTCTTGAGCCCCAGGGTGCTGCGCAGCTCCAGGTCGGAGGTGGGCTCGACGAGCGGCTTTTCTTCGAGGGCCAGGGGGATGAGCGCCATGCCGGCGTCCGGCGACTGGTACTGGAGCGTGAAGACCACGGCCTCGGGAGCCGCATCCGGGGTCGACGTGGCGCTGGTGGCGCCGCCGTCCACGGGGCCTTGGGGCGTCTTGTCGGGACAGCCCGTCAGCAGGGCCGCGGTGAGGCCGCACAGCGCGGCGAGTCCGGTTCGTCGGAAGTGGCGCATGGGCCGGCAAGGTACGTTCCGGAACCGGGCTCGGGAAGCACCCAATTCGAGCGTCGGTGGGCCGGAGGTGGGTGGTCGACGGTGTGCTATCAGGTTTCGCTCGATGAACGCGATTCGCTGGACCGCGGCTGGGTTCTGCCTAGCCTTCACCTCGGGATGCTCAACCGTCGCGCATGAGACAGGACGCGGCTCCACGAGCGACTACCTGGCGCAAGCGGCGGACGCGTGCCGGCCGGGCGACCTGAGCACCGTGTGTTGCCTCAAGAAGTTCCGGCTCCCCGAAGCGTGCGGGATGACAGAGAGCGAAGCCGCGACGTTGATGCAGGGGGCTCGCGAGTTCGAGAAGGCTACCGGCACAGCCGCAAGTGAAGACGCGGACGACGGTTGGCGGCAACACTGCATCGACATGTATGCCCGATGCCAGTCCACGAAGAAGCCGCACTGGGGCGGTCCTTGCGGCTCATGCATGGAGCGCTGCAGAGGGCAGCGGCAATGGCCGTTCGACATGTGTGGGCCTGGGGTGGCGCAGTGACGTCCGATGACTGGCGGAAGGTGATCGACCTGGGGCTCGTGCTCGCGAACGGCGCGGAGTTGCCGCACGACCCTGAGCTGCCAGCGCTTTTGCGCAGGATGGCGCCACAGGTGGGAATGACCCATGCGGATGCCGAGGCAGCCCTGGTCAGCGCGTCGGCCACAGCCACGCTCGTGAGGGAGATCCACCGACGGACGCGCGAGGGCACATATCGCCTCGGACGCGCGTTCGGAGCGTCGGACTCGCTCAAGGAGAACGGGGATAGGGCCGGGGCGCGGAAGGTGCTCGAGGACGCGATGGCAGCGGAGGTGGTGCCGCTTTACCGGGCACAGCTTCAGGCGTACCTGGACCACGTGGACGACCCCGACGACACGTAGTTGTCGGAGCTGCGCGAGGGACTTGCTGACGACGGATGCGGGTGCAATCCGAGGTCCGCGAAGGTCGCCGGGCCGGTTGCGGGGACGTCCATGGAGGCCTGGGGTGGTCCGGGGAAGCGCCTGGAATCCTTGGGGAACCCCTAGTCAAAACGTCTGATAAGAAGCGTTATGTAAACTGGGGCTCTGGGGCTTGGTGGGGACGCATCCAAAGCCGTCCCCTGCTCACTCAGTCCCGATCCCTGTCGAATCCAGCCGCAATAGGACTTCGGCGACTCCATCCGGAGTCTGAAAAGGCTCCTTACAGCGGCGGCGGCTCGGCCAGCGCCGCACACGCGTCGAGCGCATCGACGGCCGCGGCGGTCTTGCGAAACCACACCTCACTGCCCTGAAACACCGCCTGGAACAGGTTGGTGAGCACCGAGAACCGGTGGTCCCACTGGCAAAGCGGCCAGGAGTAGTCGCGGATCCCCGCAGCGCACAGGCCCTCCCAATAGCGCCGCATGAGCGCGTCATCGCGGCGTGCGCGATCCACGCACGGCAGCCCCATCAGGCAATACGCCAGGTCGTGCGGCCCCAGGCCGGGCTTGATTTCCGACCAGTCAATCACGCGCGGTCGAGGGGCACCGGGAACGAACAGGACGTTGCCGAAGCAGTGAAAGTCAGCGTGGATCAGCGTCATCCCCCGGCCTGCTGCCGTGCGTTCAACGAACCGCGGCGCCCACGCCGCCAGCACATCCGCGAGCAACGCGCGCTCCCCAGCCTCGAGCCCCACGGCGAATCGCTCCGATGCCTCGCGCACCGCGATCGCATTGGCGGCGATCACCGTCGGTGGCCACGCCTGCACGGCCTGGGTCACCGACGGCTCGGGACTCCCCCCAGCTTCAAGCACCTCCAGTGGCAGCGCATCCCAGAACCGCGCATGCAAGCCGACCAGCGCGTCGATCGCGCCATGGAACTCGGGCTCCGACACCGCTGTGCCGACCGCGCGATATCCCTGCGCCTCGAGATCCTCGGTGAGCAGCAGCACGCTGACCGCGTCGTCGCTGACGCCGAGCAGTTTCGGTGCCGGGTGGTCCCAGCACGGTGCGAGCCGCTCAAAGAACCGGCGCTCGCGGCGCGCCGCCGCCGCCTCAGCCCCCGTGGCCCGCTTGCCGATCGCGACCCGCTGGGAGCCGTCCGCGAACCGGACCCGCAGCCGCGCGACGGTCGCCGTCGCCGAAGCGAATGTCGCCAGCACCTCGACGGTCGCGACGGGCTGCCCCAGCGCGCACGCCACCTCTGCCACCGAGAAACCCTCTGAGGTCACTGCGCGAATGTAGCCTACCGACGGAGGCTAAGCTCCGCGCCGTCCCGGGTTCGTGGGCCACTGGAGCTTTGAACCATGCGTCCCACATCGCGATGATGGAAGACGAGCTCGTGCGGCGGCGCCAGTGGTTGCCCCGTGAGGAGTTCCTCGACCTGCTGGGCGCCACCCACCTCATCCCGGGCCCGAACTCCACCGAGCTGGCCCTCCACCTGGGCCACCGGCGCGCCGGCTGGCCCGGGCTGGTCGTGGCCGGGGTGTGCTTCATCGTCCCGGCGATGCTCCTCACGCTCGCGGCCGCCTGGGCCTACGTGCGTTTTGGCACCCTGCCCCAGGCCGGCGCCCTTCGTGACAAGCCTGTCTACCGTCCAAGGGCGCCTGCCAAAAACGCAAGCGCCCAGCGACTCGTCAGTAATTGGTGCCGTGCACCTGCACCGGATGACGGGGGCAACTTCTGCTGTCGCTTTACAATGCCGACGTGCCGGGCTGGTACGCGCTCGCGGCATCCAACTGATTCTTTGCGCCGCAGCCATCTTTCCTGGACCTTCCTGGTATTCCAACCTTATAAGACACGGGCAATGGGCGTCAGTCACTGACTGTCTCAGTGAATGGAACTGTCATTGCTGCTGCGCCTGTACTCCTTGGAGGGGGAAGCTCAATGGGGCATTTCAAAACTGGCGTTTTGTTGGCGGGGCTTATCGCGGCCTGCGGTCTGGTGTTCCCGCTTGCGTGCGGACCCGTGCAGGAGAATGAAGCCCAAGGCGGGGTGGACGGGCCGCAGTTCGCCATGCAGGTGCAGGCGTTTCATGGAGGGGACCTCGGGAGCGCCTTGGGCAAGCCCCTGGCCACGGCGACGACGGTGGGAAAGACGAATGAGGTCTCCTCGAACTGCGGGGGGACCAATACCGCGCCCGACATCTCCTATACGTGGACGCCGCCATTCTCTGGGGTTTTCAAGTTCACCACCGAGGGGTCGGCTCTGGACACGGTGCTGACAGTCCACCCGGTGAACAACTCCACCAACGTCGTTGGCTGCAATGACGACGAGCCGGGTGGAAATACGTGGTCGTCCGTGACAGTGACCCTCGCAACCGGCACTGGCTACACCATCGTTGTGGACGGGTACGGGAAGTCCTCGGGCCCCATCACGCTCAACATCACGGCACCCGGCTCCCCCTGCCCTGGCCCTTGCACCATGCCGCCGAGCACCTGTCATCAGTCCTCGGGGACGTGCGAGGAGGCCATCTGTGTCTACCCGTACAAGGCATTTGGTGCGTCCTGTGATGACGGTGACTACTGCAGCCTGGGCGAGATCTGCGACGGGGCGGGCACCTGCGGAGCGAGTACGGTGCGCACCTGCAACACGCCTTCGAGTCAATGCCAGCAGCCCGTTGGCACCTGCTCGGGCAACCAGTGCAACTATCCCCTCAAGGCGACCGGTACCCTCTGCGACGATGGCAACTCCTGCACCGTGAACGACACGTGCGGTAGCACAGGCACCTGCTCCGGCTCGACCCTTGTCTGCAATACGCCGCCGAACACGCAGTGCTACCAGACCAACGGCGTATGCTCGAACGGCTCCTGCTCGTACCTGCCCATGCCCCAGGGCACGCCGTGCAACGATGGACAGTCCTGCACGGTCAACGACGTGTGTAACGGAGCGGGGACGTGTGGCGGCGCGAGCACCTGCAACACGCCTCCTGGCCAGTGCTACGAGTCTGTGGGCATCTGCTCCGGAAACAATTGCACGTATGCCCCCAAGGCGAATGGCGCATCGTGTGGTGACGGTGACGATTGCACGATCAATGATAGGTGCAACGGCTCGGGCAGTTGCGTCGGCTCGACAGTGGCCTGCTCGGAGACGCATAATGAGTGTGCACCGGTCATTGGCTGCACCCCAGACGGCTCATGCATGTATGGAAGCTGCCCTGAGGGGACATTCTGCAAATTTGGCAGGTGCCGGTGAGCGTCAACCAATCACGACGTTGCGCCCCGTCGTGATGGCGAGGTGAGGCGCTTGAGTCCGCGCCTCACCCCGCTCTCTGCATCTTGCTGATGGCCGTGGTGAGTGAAGTTGCCCCGGTTTCGCAGAGCGTTCCGCGCATCCCCTCAAGCGGTAGCGCGGTGCTTCTTCTCGTAACCAGCGGCGTCCCGGGTTCTTCTTCTGGGGCCGTTTCGCTGGGTCCCCCTGCTTCTCTGACGCAGGCGTGGTCGCCTCCTCACTCCAGTCAGATGGAGGCACCCGGGACGCCGGTACGGTGGATGCGGGCACGCCGTCCTTGGCGTGCAAGAGCCACCAATTCACCGGCCTCCAACTCCACCTACGCCATTCCAGACTCGTGCCGCTGAGGGCTACGGAGCCTTCGGCGCGGCTGTAGACAAGGCGATTCGCCGTGAAGGTCGGTGCCGACGGCGACGCCGGAGACTGGAGCGCCGGCGGCGCCTGGATGACGTCAGCCAGCCTACGGCTGCATGTCCTCCGCTTGCCCGGGCTCGCGGCAGACCTCCTCCGAGCCTTCCTCGGAGTCCTGCGTCACGGCGTCGCACGACGCCTCGGGGGCTGCGAAGCCCGGCGCGCAGACGGCGTCCGGGTATTGGTACCCGTAGGACGCCACCCACTCACCGCAGGTGGTGGTTTGGCTGGTAAAGGGCTTCGTACAACGCCAGGAGCAAGGGACAATCGAGTGCTCAATCTCGGTGCACCACGTGTCACAATCGGGGAACAGGGCCAGCGCAGTTGCGGGCGTCAAGGAAAGGACCGCCGACACAGTCAGCAATGACTTCATCATCAGCTTGCGCATGTGCGTGCTCCGTTCGAGGAAGGTGCGTGAAGCCTGCCAAGCCTAGATTGACCGGGTTGCCAGCGCACAAGACCACCCCTTATTCGAACGGGCAGACTGTCCAGTTGAATGCAAACCAACCCAGAACATGGCGGATGCTTGGGCCACGGCCGGGTTTGATAGTCTTTCGCCATCATGGACGCGCTTCCACGGAGGTCCTGCGGGGGGCTGGGCTTCGCTTGTGCTTGTCCTCGGGGGCACGACCGCGCCCCACTCTTCCTGGGCACCATGGGCGCCCCGAACCCTGGTAGAAGCCCGGGTCGTGCCCCCCATTGGTGAAGTCGCGCGGGTCTTCCTCCGGCTCGGACTGACGTCCTTCGGGGGCCCCGCTGCTCACATCGCGATGATGGAAGACGAACTCGTGCGGCGGCGCCAGTGGCTGCCCCGCGAGGAGTTCCTCGACCTGCTGGGCGCCACCCACCTCATCCCCGGCCCCAACTCCACCGAGCTGGCCATCCACCTGGGCCACCGGCGTGCTGGCTGGCCCGGGCTGCTGGTGGCCGGCGTGTGCTTCATCGTCCCGGCGATGCTCCTGACGCTCGCGGCCGCCTGGGCCTACGTGCGGTTTGGCACCCTGCCCCAGGCCGGCGCCCTCCTGTACGGCGTCAAACCCGTCATCCTGGCCGTGGTGCTACAGGCCTTGTGGGGGCTCGGAAAGACGGCCCTCACGACGCGCCCCCGGATCGCCGTGGCCATCGGCGCGGCCGTGGCGAGCGCGCTTGGAGTCAACGAGCTGCTCATCCTGGCTGTGTCCGGCGCTGCCCTGGCTGCGTGGCTTCGTGCGCGGTCGGCACCGGCTTCCGGTTCAACGCTCGTGCTGGCGCCATTCGCCCTGCACGGCGCGACGGTAGTTACGGCTTCGGTGCCGTTCAGCCTGGGTGGGCTCTTCCTATTCTTCCTCAAGGTCGGCAGCGTGCTGTTCGGCAGCGGTTACGTGCTGCTGGCCTTCCTGCGCGCGGACCTCGTCGAACACTGGGGCTGGCTCACGGAAGCCCAGCTCCTGGACGCGGTGGCCGTGGGCCAGTTCACGCCGGGCCCCGTCTTCACCACCGCGACGTTCATCGGCTACCTGGTGGGCGGCACGCCCGGCGCGGGGCTCGCCACGCTGGGCATCTTCCTGCCCGCCTTCGTCTTCGTGGCGCTCAGCGGTCCGCTGGTGCCCCGGCTTCGCAAGTCGCGGACCGCGGGTGCGGTGCTTGATGGCGTCAACGCGGCGTCGCTGGCCCTCATGGCTGTGGTGACGTGGCAGTTGGGACGCGCGGCCCTGGTGGATGGATGGACGGTGGCCCTGGCCGTGGCGGGTGCGGCGTTGCTGCTCCGCTGGCGCGTCAACTCCGCGTGGCTGGTGCTGGGCGGTGCCGCCGCCGGGCTGCTGCTGGCCTGGTGACAAGACTGTGTACCGCCCAAGGGCGCCTGCCAAACGCGCAAGCGCCCAGCGCCTCGTCAGAGATTCATCACTTGCACTGGCGTGAGGCGGTCCGTCTGTGTCCCGTCGCCCAATTGGCCGGAGACGTTGGAACCCCAGGCCCAGACGGTGCCGTCCTGCTTCAAGGCGAGCGTGTGGTGGTCTCCAGCGGCGAGATGAGCTCCGAAGCCTGCGGCGCAGGCGCTCCCTCCCTGGAGGGAGAAGAGATAGGAGGCGGAGAGGCCCAGGGCGTTGGTGACGGTAGCCGTCACGGTGGGCGGGGTTCCCGAGGGGATGCAGGAGGGCGCCGTCCAGAGGACTTCGCTGGTGATGGCGGTGCTGGTGGCCGTGCCCAGGGTGCCCGCGCTGATGGCCCAGGCGAAGGAAAGCGCGCTGCCCTGCGGGTCCTTCGCCTTCACCCGGAAGACGACGGTGCCTCCGCCCGCGGGCACCGAGGCAACGGACTGGAAAGTCTCCACCACCTCGGGCGGGAACTGCCCGGCGGTGGGCGACGTTGAAACGTAGAAGGTGAGACTGCCCGTGCCCTGCCCGCCCCGGCCATCCTGCACCAGGACCGTCAGCTTGCAGGTGCCGCCGGAGGGCTGGGCCGAGGGCGTAAAGCCGGCGCTGGCGGAAGCGGCATTCGTCCACGTGCCCGCGCACGAAGCCGTCCACTGGTAGGTGAGGCTGTCGCCATCCGCGTCGCTCGCGGCTGCCGTCACCTGAGTGGCCTGACCCACGGCGACAGAGGACGGCAGGACTGTCACCCCAGTCACCTGGGGCCAGGTGTTGAAGGCGACGTTGACGGCCGCACTGCCATTGCCGGTGCTCACCGTGATGGTGACGCTGAGCGAAGCGCTGGCGCCCTTGGAGTCCGTCACCGTCAACGTCAACACCACCTGGCCCGCTGCCCCTGGTGCTGTCCAACTGCTGGCGAGGCTGGAGGGCGCGCTGAAGCTGCCTGATGGCGCCGTCCACGCATACGTGAGCGAGTCGCCCGCGTTCGGGTCATCCGCGGTGGCCTGCAGCGTCACCTGCCCGCCCGGCGCCACAGTGCCGGGACTGGCCACCAGCGAAAGAATCCGCGGCGCAGCGTTGTCGAAGGCCGCAGGTGCATTCACCTCCTGCAGCAGCAGCGTGACGGCCGTGGTCTGCCCGGCCTGGATGGTGACGGGCGTCACCTGACCCGCGTAGCGCACGGTGTTGGACGCATCGAACGCTTGCGCGCTGAAGGTCCGTCCGGTGCCTGCGGGCAACTGCCCCAGCACCCCACCCCACTGCCCACCCGTCTTCACCAGCGCATCCGTGCGCGTCGTCATGCCGGGGCCGGACGTGGTGAGCTCCACCCGGACCACATCGCTGGCACTCAACGCCTGCGGCACCGTCAGCACCACCTGCGCGCTGCCTTCCGCTTCAGCGGGTGACCGCGAACCACCGCAGCCGACCAATGCCAGCATCAGGCCCAAAGCCAGACAGGCCAACCCACTTCGACTCTCTTGCCTCATGGACTTCTTTCCTGGGGACAACTGGATGGGCCTTCCCGAGAGGCAATCCGCGCCCACGCGGACGGGGGCCTGGCTCAAGAAAACGGCGCGGGACTCTACATGCGGGGCCCGTGCACCCGCTCCTGAGTCCGGCCCACTCCACGGCAGTCCAAGCCGACCTCCGGTGTGGGCACCTACCGAATCCCCGTCTTGTGTCAGCGCTGATTTGTATCGAGTTCGGTGTCTGTCATTCCTGAGGGAGGGGTAACCAGGACCCGCCGCGCGGATGACACGCCAAGACAAGGATTCCTTTCCAAGTCGAACAGCCCGGGAATGCTTGCTTATTGCTCATGGAGAAGGCTTCTCTGTGTCCTATCGCTCCAAGCGGCTTCGTCTCAAAACCCAGGGCGCGTGTGACTGATCCTCCGCGTGCCCCCTCCGGATTGCTCCTGTCATGACTCCTGCCTCCTCCATCCACCGGTCCCTGGTGCTAGCTCTGGCCATGTTCGTGGGCTGTGCCCCACCTACCGACGACGCTGTCCCCGCCGCTCCAGTCGAGCATGACCGGGCAGTGGCCCAGGAACTCGTGACGCAGGGGGCGACGACGCTCCACTCGGAGCGTCGAGGCATCGGCTTGAGCTTCCGGGCGCCGCAGGGGGCCGTCCCCTCGGCGGGCGTGACACTGGATCCTCGCCGCTCGCTCGCGGTCACCGAGCAGGCCATCGTCAGCACCTTCACGCTGAAGCAGGTGATGGATCAGCTCGTCGCGCAGAGCGGCGTGCCGGGCCTCACCAGCCTGCAGCTCTTCCGCCAGCTCTGGGACACCCAGAACCCCAAGCCGGGCCTGGGCCTGGGCGGACACTGCAACGACCAGGTGGATGGCAGCGGCAACCCTGCGTTCAATGGCTATCCCTACCTTTGCCGCCCGGCCGAGGGTTCCCAGGTCCAGGTGGATCCGTTCGCGGACCCGAACTCGGGCAATGCGTACATGGCGGTGGGGCTCTTCAACCGGTTCGACCTGGCCCCGGTGGACGGCGCGGACTGCGGTGAGTACCGCATGGTCTTCGCGAAGCGCTCCGGTTCGAGCAGCTCGGCGAACCGCAACTTCATCATCTTCGAGGCCTCGCTCCCCAACCCCGCCCCCGCGAAGGGGCTGGAGGGCTGCCTGGCCGTCGCGCGGTTCTGGAAGGACCTGTCGGCCAATGGCGACCTGGCCTCCCGCGCCGCCGCGCTCCAGCAGTTCTACTTCCAGGGCCTGCCCGGCTTCCGGCCCGTGGTGCACGTCGACAACTACGGTGCGGAGGCCGGCCGGGGCACGGGGCAGATCCGCACCAACATGTTCATGCAGTCCAACTGGATGCTGCGCGAGTTCAAGCTCCAGAAGACCTGCGGCGGCACCGGTTGCACCTCACTCAAGGCCGTGGCCGTGACGGACAAGGTGAACCCCTTTGGGAACCTGTTCAGCCCCACGTCCACGCACCCGCTCGCGGCGGACTTCCGTGCCTTCCTCCCCGGCCAGGTGGCGGCGCTGGCGGTGGCGGACCTCAACCTCTTCAACTACGAGGTGCCGGACCGCTTCAACGGCGGCCAGAGCCAGGCGCAAGGGTCGGAGAACAACTACAGCGTCCAGTTCGGCAGCGGCGGCACGCTCCGGTCGGCGCTCCAGACGGAGCTCACGCGCATCGGGAGCCCGCTGACGCCGGACCACATCATCCAGCGCGCCAAGGCGCTGTCGTGCGCGGGCTGCCATGACCTGAGCAACGGCGCCAACGTGGGCCTGCCCCAGACGTGGCCCCGGTCGCTGGGCTTCACGCACACAAGCGAGACCGCGGAGGCGGGGCCGGAGGGCACGCGCTTCCTGCTGTCCCCAGCGGTGGTGAACGTCTTCCTGCCCCACCGCGCGGCCGTGCTCGAAGCGTTCCTCAACCGTCCGCGCCCCTGCCTCACCATGGGGTGCATCGCGGCGGGCAGCTATCACTCCCTGGTCGTGCGTCCTGACGGAACGGTCCGGGCCTCGGGCGAAAACAGCTACGGTCAGTTGGGAAACGGCTCCACGACGAGCACTTCCACGCCGGTCCAGGTGTCAGGACTGAGCGGGGTCGTGGCCGTGGCCGCGGGTTACGGCCATTCCCTTGCCCTGCGTACCGACGGCACGGTGTGGGCGTGGGGCAATAATTACGAGGGCCAGCTTGGGGACGGCACGATGCTCCGTCGAACCACGCCGGTGCAAGTCTCGGGCTTGACGGCGGTCACAGCCGTGGCGGCGGGCGGTTCGACCTCTGTGGCGCTACGCGCCGATGGCAGCGTGTGGGCTTGGGGTAGCAACTCCCAGGGGCAGCTCGGTGACGGCTCGATGAACTCTCGCTCGCTGCCCGGTCTCGTCTCTGGCTTAAACGGAGTTACCTCTGTTGCCATCGGTCTAGGCCATGTCCTGGCCCTGCGCTCGGACAAGACCCTCTGGGCCTGGGGACGGAACGACTCCGGTCAGATGGGTGATGGCACCACCACGCGCCGGCCTACAGCGCTGCCCGTTCCTGGAATGACAGATGTCGTGGCCTTGGGAGCGAGTTCCTCCAGCTCCGTGGTGGTTCGCTCGGATGGCACCGTCTGGGCCTGGGGATCGAGATTTACTCACCAGGGTACAAGTGGGGGGTGGAACTCGGTGTTCGACAAGTCACCCGTGCGGGTCGCAGGCTTGATGGGGGCTGTCACCGTGGCCGCAGGTGGAACCTCTGCCCTGGTGTTGCGTTTGGACGGCAGCCTCTGGTCCTGGGGACTGAACAACAGTGGTCAATTGGGAGCGGGGAACCGGCAGGGAGCCACGGTGCCTCAGCCCGTGTCCGGTCCCCCAGGTGGATTTGTTTCCGTGAGCGTGGGAGAGAACCACGTCCTGGCCATGCGCGCGGATGGCTCGGTCTGGAGCTGGGGCGAAAACCGTCAGGGCCAGCGAGGCGATGGAACCACGAGCGCACGGGCCACTCCGGGACAGGTGCCCGGGATGGATTCCATCATGGCAGTGTCAGCGGGTGCCAACCACGTCCTCGCGCAGGATTTCGATGGCACCGTCTGGGCAATGGGCGACAACAGCGTGGGCCAGCTCGGATTGGATGATCCAGCTCCACGCTCGGCTCTGACCCGACTCGAGGGATTGAGCAATGTCGGAGCAATCTCCGCAGGCGGGTACCATTCCCTGGCGATGCTTTACGACGGGACCGTCTGGACCTGGGGGGACGACGAATATGGGCAACTCGGCCTGGGGGGGACGGGTCAGCGCAGGGTTCCCACGCAGGTTCCGGGGCTGGATGGGATTATCGCGGTGGCAGCTGGCGACAATCATTCGCTGGCGCTGCGCTACGACGGGACGGTCTGGGCCTGGGGCAGCAACTGGGCTGGAGAATTGGGGATTGGGTCTACGAACTGGCAATACCGTCCCATCCAGGTACCGGGCTTGAGCGGCATCGTTGCGATCGCCGGTGGGGCCGACTTCTCTCTCGCCTTGCACTATGACGGGAGCGTCTGGGCCTGGGGCGGCAACTGGGAGGGAGAATTGGGCGATGGCACTACCGAGCAGCGCAACAGACCTATCCGGGTGCCGGGGGTGAGCAATGTCGTCTCTCTAGATGCGGGAGAGCGCCACGTTCTCGCGGTGCGTTCCGACGGCACTCTTTGGGCCTGGGGCTCCAATGGCTCTGGAGAGCTGGGACTCGGCGACACGGTGACATCGCATCCACCAGCGCAGGTGACCGGCTTGAGCGGCGTCGTGGCGGTGTCCGCGGGCAGCCATCATTCCATAGCGGTCCGCTCCGACGGCACCGTGTGGACCTGGGGTTCGAACTCCGAGGGCGCATTGGGGATCGGCACCCTCGTCTCCAGTGCTGTTCCCGTCCGGGTCCCCAACCTGAGTGGGATCCAGAGCGTGGCCTCGGGACTGTCCACCCGTCAGTTCGAGGTCTACTCCCTGGCGCTGGGCTACGACGGAACCCTCTGGTCCTGGGGGGCCAACACCGACGGCCAGCTCGGCCTCGATGGCCCGACCCGCTACAGCTGCGTGCCTGCAAGCACCCCACTCTTCTAGGTCGCGCGAAGGCTCGTTGAGAGCGCCCCGGGAAGTCTCGTGCGACTTCCCGGGGCCGCTCTTCCTGTTGAACCCGGAGCTACGGAAGGGCCGGGCCCTTGACCTGCACCGGCGTCGTGCGCTGGGTCGTCGTCCCGTCACCCAGCTGGCCGTTGCTGTTGCTGCCCCAGGCCCAGACGCTGCCGTCCTGCTTCACGGCCGCCGTGTGACTCCCGCCAGCCACCAGGGCGCTGACGCTGGTCAGTCCCTGGATCTGCACCGGCGTCGTGCGCTGGGTCGTCGTCCCGTCGCCCAGCTGGCCGTAAGCGTTGTAGCCCCAGGCCCACACGCTGCCGTCCGACTTCAAGGCCACGGTGTGGTAGCCGCCATTGATGGGAGTGCCGCCAGGGAACAAGGCCGTCACGCCGGTCAAGCCCGAGAGCTGCACCCGCACCGGCGAAGTGCGATCGGTCATCGTCCCGTCGCCGAGCTGGCCGTAGCCATTGTAGCCCCAGGCCCAGAGGGTGCCGTCCTGCTTTCGCGCGAAGGTGTGGGCCGCGCCACCGTAGACGGCGGTGACACCCGTCAGTCCCAGCACCCGCACGGGCGTGGTGCGGTAGAACGTCGTCGTCCCGTCTCCAAGCTGCCCGGCGCTATTGAAGCCCCAGGCCCAGAGGGTGCCGTCCTGCTTCAGGGCGACAGTGTGAGCCGCGCCAGCGCCAAGGGCCGTGACACCGGTCAGTCCCGCGACGAGCACGGGGCGAACGCGGGTGCTGGTGGTCCCATCTCCGAGCTCGCCCTCGATATTGTTGCCCCAGGCCCAGACAGTGCCGTCCTGCTTCAGGGCGACGGAGTGGTAGTCCCCCGCATGAACGGTCGCGACCCCGGTCAGCCCCTCGACCAGTACGGGCGTCGAGCGGTTGGTTTTCGTTCCGTCCCCCAGCTGGCCGTTGCTGTTGCTGCCCCAGGTCCAGACGGTGCCGTCCTGCTTCAGGGCCACGGTGTGGGAGCCACTCGCGTGAATGGCGGTCACGCCCGTCAGGCCCTGGACCTGGACCGGCGTCGTGCGGTCGGTGGTCGTCCCGTCCCCAAGCTGGCCGAACTCGTTGTTGCCCCAGGCCCAGACGGTGCCGTCCTGCTTCAGGGCCACGGTGTGGGAGGCACCAGCGGCAACGCGCTGGAACCCGGCGGCGAAGCACGCGGAGCCTGCGGGACCGGAAGCCGCTTCGTCCATGACCCCGTTGCAGTTGTTGTCCACGCCGTCGCAGACCTCCGCCGCCCCAGGCCGGATGGCCGCGCTGGAGTCATTGCAGTCGCCCGCCTTCGACACGTAGCCCGCGGGCTGGCTGCACTTCTGCAGCGGCGTCGCCGAGGTGCCGAAGCCATCTCCGTCCGCGTCGCGATACCAGGTCTGAGTGGGCAGGCCCTCGTCGACCAGGGAGTCGCAGTCGTTGTCCACGCCATCGCAGACCTCCGGGGCTCCAGGGTTGAGGGCTGGATTGCTGTCGTTGCAGTCGCCCGCATTCGGGACATGCCCCGCAGGCTGGACGCAGGCCTGCACCGACTGGGACGTCTGGCCGTAGGTGTCGCCGTCCTGATCGCGGTACCACGACTGGAAGGCCAGCCCGTCATCCGGTTGACCGTCGCAGTCGTTGTCCAGGCCGTCGCACACCTCCGGAGAGGCGCCACGAACGGGGGCGCACTCGAGGACCCCGTGGGTGCAGTACGTCACGCCCTCACCGCAAACCCCCAGCTGCCCGGTGGCGCACGCCTGGAGTCCACCCGGGTTGCCTTCGTCCACCTGCCCGTCGCAGTCGTTGTCCAGGCTGTCGCACTGCTCGGCGGAGGCGGTCTGGCGCTGCTGGCACACCACGGTGCCATTCGTGCACGCCGTCACTCCCGCCGCGCAGACGCCCTGCTGCCCCGTCGAGCAATCCGCCCCGCCACTGGCATTGCCGTTGTCCACCACCCCGTCGCAGTCGTCGTCCATCCCATTGCAGGTCTCCTCCGCGCCGGGATGGGTGGTGGCCGAGTAGTCGTCGCAGTCGAGGTCCTCCACGTAGCCTGGGGACGGCTCGCAGGACTCCTCGGCCATGTACTCGTCACCGAAGCCGTCCATGTCGCCGTCGAAGTAGAACGTGTTGGCGATGAGGGCCGTCCCCGGCGCCGTCATGGGCACCGTCGACGTGTTGCCTGTGCCGAGCTGTCCCTGGCCGTTGTTGCCCCACGTCCAGACGGGGCAACCGGGCCGCAGGGCCAGCGTGTGCTGGGCCCCCGCTGCGAGCGCCGTCGCATCCGAGATGCCCGTGACGCCCACGGGCGACGCGCTGTTGGCCGTGCTGCTGTTGCCCAGCTGGCCCGACGCATTGTGTCCCCAGGCCACCGCCAGGCCATTCCCGATGATGGCCAGGGAGCTGTTGTGTCCCGCGACGAGGGTCGTCACAGCGAAGACGCCATTCACTGGAGTGGGCGTCATCACCGGCGTCGTGCTGGTGCTGCCCGTGCCCACCTGGCCGAAGGTGTTCTGCCCCCACGCCCACACGTTGCCGAATTGCTCATCGACGATGAGGGAGTGACCCGCGCCCGCCGCCACGGCCTTGGCGAGCGGCACCCCCGCGACCTGCACCGGTGCCAGCACCGCCGCGCTGGTGGCGCCCGTGCCAGCCTGGGCGGATGAATTCAGGCCCCAGCCCCACACCTTGCCGTTGACATCCAGCGCCAGCGCGTGGTTGACGCCCGCGGCCATGGCGCGCACGGCGGGCAGGCCCTGCACCACGACAGGTGTGGCGACCGCAGCGCTGGTATTGCCGGTGCCGACCTGCCCGGAGGCGTTCTGGCCCCAGGCCCACAGCCGGCCGTCCGTGCCCAGCGCGAGCGAGAAGTTCCCGTTGGCCGCGATGGCCTTGATGCCGGTGAGGGCCGCGACCTTCGTGGGAACGAGCACCGTTCCCCCCACGGTCCCCAGGCCTGCCTGGCCGGAAGCATTCTGACCCCAGGCCCAAACGTTGCCGCTCACGTCCAGCGCGAGCGAGTGGCCGATGCCCGCGGCGATCGTCTTGATGGAAGGCAGCCCGTTCACCCGGCCGGGCTGCGACTGAGGGGTGCCGCTGGCGCTGCCAGTGCCGAGCTGCCCTGTGACGTTCTGCCCCCAGGCCCACACCGTTCCATCCTTCTTGAGGAACAGGGAGTGATAGGCGCCCGCTGCCACGGTCTGGGGCACCTTCACGATCGTGAGCGCCTGCTCCGAGGTGGCGGTCTCGATGGCACCGGAGTCCTCCGGTGCCATCCCTCCACAGCCCATGACCGCGAAAATCCCCATGGCCAGAATCGCCAGACAGCTGCTTCTCATTCGCTTCAAGGAAACTCCCCGCGTGTTGGATTGCGCTCCCTTGTCATGAGTCATCGCCGAGCGGGTTGATGCGCTCAGGCGTGATGACAATGGAGCGGGGGCTCTATACCTGGAGCGCGAGTGTTTTCGCTCGTGAGTCGGCCCGGCCCCCGAAGTGTCATGGGCACCTCACCTGCGTGGATGCTTGCAGCGGTGTTGCTCTTTCACGGGGGAGCCAATCCGCTGTCGCGGGCCTTTACGCCCCCCTGTCTCACGGTGTGTCATCGGGTCATGTAAAATCCTGAAAACGGCCCAAATCCGCTAAGCGCTTGATTTTGTTCGGACGGGGGCCGCTTGGAGGATTCTTGCTGCCCCCCGTCCACCAGCTCGTCGAGCGACGAGCGACCGAACTTTCCTCCCAGCTCGCTGTCGCATCCCGGGCCCGCTCCCTCACCCATGCCGCGCTGAACGCGCATGCGAACCGGCTGGCCCATGCGCTCATCGCCCGGGGCGCCAGTCCGGACGTCCTGGTCGGCATCTGCCTTCCTCGCAGCGTGGAGCTGGTGGCGTCCGTCCTCGGGGTCCTCAAGGCCGGCGCGGCCTGGCTGCCCCTGGACCCGTCCGCCCCTCCGGAGCGCTTGCGATACATGGCCGTCTCGGCAGGGGCCCGGTTCGTCATCGGCACGGGGCCTGCCGTGGAGCGGCTCGCGGCGGACGGCATCCAGGTCCTGGCTCCGGCGGCCCTGTCGCTCGAATCGTTCCCGGACGTGAATCCGGGCGTCCCCGTCCATCCGGATCATCTCGCGTATGTGATCCACACCTCGGGCTCCACCGGGTTGCCCAAGGGCGTGATGATCAGCCACCGGGCCCTGTCCGCCTTCACCGAGTACCACTGCGGCACGTTCGGCCTCTCACCAGCGGATCGCATCGGCGTGATTGCATCGCCGGGCTTCGATGCGTTGGTCATGGCCCTTCTGCCTTCGCTGGCCGCGGGCGCTCGATTGGAGCTGCCTCCCGACGAGGAGACCCGCCTCTCTCCAGTGAAGTTGCAGGACTGGCTGCTGGCCCGGGACATCACCTGCGTCTTCCTGCCCACGCCGCTGGCCGAACGCGTCCTTCCGCTGTCCTGGCCCGAGTCCTGCGCGCTGCGCCTGATGCTCACCGGCGGTGATCGGCTGCACGTGCGCCCCAAGCCCGGGCTGCCGTTCCAGCTCGTGAACGGCTACGGCCCCGCCGAGTGCACCATCTACAGCACGTCCGGCGTCGTCCCTCCCAGTGACGCATCCTCCGAGGAGCGGCTGCCGTCCATCGGCCGGCCCATCGATGGCGTGGAGGTGCACGTCCTCGGTCCGGCGCTGCGGCCCGTGGCGGAGGGCGAGACGGGAGAGCTGTTCATCGGTGGCCCCGGACTGGCTCGTGGCTACGTGGGCACGCCGGACCTGACCGCCGACCGGTTCATTCCGGATCCGTTCTCCCGCTTCGGCGGCGAACGGCTGTATCGCACGGGGGACCTGGGCCGCCGGTTGCCGGATGGCTCGCTGGAGTTCCACGGCCGTTCGGACCGTCAGGTGAAGGTCCGCGGCATCCGCATCGAGCCCGCGGAGATCACCGCCGCGTTGCTGACCCATCCGCACGTCGGGGCCGCGCACGTCATGGCGCGGAGTACCCCCGGGGCCGAGGGCCAGGACGTCTTCTTCGTGGCTTGGTTCGCGCCAAAGGATGCTCGGGCCGTCCCCGGGACGGAGCAGCTCCGCGAGCACCTCCGCGCCTGGCTCCCCGAAGCCATGCTCCCCCGGACCTTCGTCGTCGTGGACGCCCTCCCCCTGGGCCCTACCGGCAAGGTCGACGTGCAGGCGCTCCCCACGCCCGAAGCCCACGCGACCCGAAGCAGCGCGTACGTCGCGCCTCGCACGGAGCTGGAACACGGGCTCGTCCGGGTGTGGCAGGAGGAACTGCGCCTGGATGCCATCGGCATCGAGGACGACTTCTTCGAGCTGGGTGGACACTCGCTGTTGGCCACGCGGATCACCGCTCGGGTCGAGGACGTGCTGGGCCTCCCGCTGTCACTGACGGAGCTTTTCGCCCACCGTCGCATCTCCCTGCTGGCGACGGTGCTGGAGTCGCGCCGCGCAACCCCCGCGAAGGCCGCGTTGCCGCCCGTGGTCCGCGTCGCCGACCCCGAACGGGCGCCGCTCTCCGTGCAGCAGGAACAGGTCTGGTTCCTCCAGAAGCTGTCCCCCGGAAGCATCTCCTACCAGGCGCAGACGACCCTTCGCGTGCTGGGCGGTCTGGACCTGACGGTGCTCGAACGCGCGCTGACGGAGATCACCCGTCGCCATGAACTGCTGCGGACGACCTACGAGGAAGTCGACGGCCGGCCATGGCAGCGCGTCCTTCCCGTGACGCCGGTGCAGGTCCCGCTGATTGACCTGTCCGGGCTGCCCGCGGACGAGCGCGAGCACCGGCGTGAAGAGGCCCTCAGCCAGGAGCTGCGGCGACCCATGTCGCTCTTCGAGCCGCCGCTCGCGCGCTGGACCCTCATCCGCCTGACTCCGGATGATCACGAGCTGGTCCTCGTGGAGCATCACGTCGTCCACGACGGCGTGTCCTTCTCCGTGCTGATGCGGGACCTGGACGCGCTCTACAACGCCTACCTGCGGGGAGAGCCGTCGCCGTTGCCGGAGCTGCCGGTGCAGTACCGCGACTTCGCGTCGTGGCAGCGCGAGGCCCTCGAAGGGCCAGCCATGAAGGCCCAGCTCGACTTCTGGCGGAAGCGGCTGGCCGGTGCTCCCGAGGTGCTGCCGCTGCGCACCGACCATCCACGCCCCCGCGTGCAGACCTTCAACGGCGACCTGCTCCGGCTGGAGCTGCCGCCCGCCCTGCCCGGCGCCCTGCGTGCCTTCTGCCGGGCCGAAGGCGTCACCCTCTTCAACGCTCTCTTCGCCGCCTTCGCCACGCTGCTGCATCGCTACACCGGCGAGCAGGACCTGTGCATCGGTTCGGCGTTCGCGGCCCGGGCGGGTGTCCGGAACATCGAGAACGTCATCGGCATGTTCGTCAACGCCGTCGTCCTTCGGTGTGACGTCTCCGGCGCGCCGTCGTTCCGGGAGCTGGTCCGGCAGGTGCGGGACCTCACCTTGGAGGCGGCGGAGCACCAGACGTATCCGTTCCTCAAGCTGATCGAAGGCTTGGGCGTGAAGCGCGATCCCAGCCGAAACCCGCTCGTGCAGGCCATGTTCAGCTTCCATGACTCGGCCGTGCGGAGTCCCCGGCTGGGTGAGGCCTCGTGCACCATCTTCGAGCGCGGCAATGGATCCTCGAAGGTGGACCTGGACGTCGTGGCCATTCCGCACGCGGGCCGGCACCTGGGGGACAAGGAGCGCGGCGACGCGCGCATCTCGCTCATCTGGGAGTACAACCGGGACCTCTTCGACCGCTCGACGATGGAGCGGATGGCCGCGCACTTCCTCCGGTTGATCGAGGCCGCGGTGGCCAGTCCCGGCACGCCGGTGTCGCGCCTGCCGATGCTTTCGGACGCGGAGCGACAGGGCCTGCTGGGCAACGGATCCGCGACATCCGTCAGCGTTGCGCCGCCAGTGCATCAGCAGGTCCTGGAGCAGGCCCTGCGCACCCCTGACGCGGTGGCCGTGCGTGACGAGGCAGGCACCCTCACCTACTCGGAGCTGATCCGGCGCGCGACGCTGCTCGCCGAGCATCTCCGCGAGCACGGTGCTGGCGCGGAGTCGGTCGTCGGCGTCTGCACGCCACGCGGTGCGGACCTCGTCACGGCCGAGCTGGGTGTGATGCTGACCGGAGCCGCCTTCCTGCCGCTGGATCCGGAGCACCCGGCTGAACGGATCGCGCTCATCCTCGGCGATGCCGGTGTCCGTCAGGTGGTCACCACCGGACCGCTCGCGGATCGACTCCCGGCCACGCTGGCGCGCGTGCGCATCGAGGACTTCCGTGCGCCCGGCACGCCTCGGGGTGACCTGCCCACGGAGGCGCGTCCCGGTCAGCGGGCCTACGTCATGTACACCTCCGGCTCCACAGGCGTCCCCAAGGGCGTGGTCGTGGAGCATGGCGCGCTGGCCCACCTCGTCGGCTGGCATCGGCGTGCGTTCGGGTTGAATGCGAACAGCCGCACCACGCTGCTCTACTCGCCCGCGTTTGATCCGTCCGTCGCGGAGGTCTGGCCCGCGCTCACCACGGGCGCGACGTTGCACGTGCCGGGTCAGGACGTGCGCCTGTCCCCGGAGCGCCTTCAGGCCTGGCTCCTCTCCGAGCGCATCACCTTCACCGACCTGCCGACCGCGCTCGCTGAACGTCTGCTCGCCCTGCCATGGCCCGCTGCGTGCGAGTTGCGCACGGTGCTCGCGGGCGGAGACCGGCTCCATGCGCGTCCGGTGCCCGGACTTCCGTGGCGGCTGTTCAACCAGTACGGCCCCACCGAGACCACCGTGACCGCCACCTCCGGCGAGGTGCTTCCCGCGGGGCCGGATGCGGCACGGCCCGACATGATGGGCCAGCCCATGGGCGCCAAGGCCTACGTCCCGGATGCGGAGCGGCAACCTGTGCCCATGGGGGGCGCGGGAGAACTCCCCGCCATCGGCCAGCCCATTGATGGGACCACGGCCTACGTCCTGGATGCGGCGCTGCAGCCTGTCCCTCCAGGCGTCGCCGGAGAGCGGTATGTCGGCGGTGCCGGCGTGGCGCGCGGCTACCTGAAGCGCCCGGACCTCACCGCCGCGAGCTTCATCCCCGACCCGTATGCCGCACACCCAGGCGCGCGCATGTACCGCACGGGCGACCGGGTCCGGCACCGGCCGGACGGGATGCTCGAGTTCCTGGGCCGCATGGATGCGCAGCTCAAAATCCGTGGCTTCCGCGTGGAGCCCGCGGAGGTCGCTGTTCGACTGCGCACGCATCCGGGACTCGCGGAGGCGCACGTTCGCGCGTGGAGCCCTCCAGGTGGCGCACCGCAGCTGCTCGGCTACCTGGTGCCTCGTGCCGGACAGGCCGTGCCTTCACCGGCGCGGCTGCGTGAGCACCTCGCCCGCGAGCTGCCGGCGTACATGATTCCGTCCGCCTATGTGGAGCTGACGGCGCTGCCGCTCACCCACGGCGGTAAGGTGGATGAGCGGGCGCTGCCCGAGCCCACGCCCGGAACCCAGGCGCCCCAGGTCCCGCTCGCGAATGAACAGGAGCGGCGGATCGCCAGCATCTGGTGCGAGACGCTGCGCCTGGAGCGGGTGGGCGCGGAGGACAACTTCTTCGACCTCGGTGGCCACTCGCTGCTGCTGGCCCAGGTGCAGCACCTGCTGAAGCAGCGCATGGGCCACGATGTGCCCATGGTGACGCTGTTCGAGTTCCCCACCGTCCGCGCGCTCGCGGGACATCTCCAGGGCCGGGACGATGGCGGAGAGGCCGCGGCCGCGCAGGAGCAGCGCCAGGAGCAACGGCGCAGTGGACGTGCGCGCCTGCTGGGCCGTCAGGGCCGGCTGACGTCGGACCGCTCCGGGGAGGAAGTGGAATGAGCGCGTCACTCGACCTGATGGAGGAAGAGGATCGCTCCGCGCACCTCGCGGTGGTGGGTCTGTCGTGCCGGCTCCCCGGTGCGGCCAACGCGGCGGAGTTCTGGTCCAACCTCGCAGGTGGCGTCGAATCCATCACGTTCTTCGGTCCGGACGGACGGCCTTGTGCCGAACCTCCCACCGAGCGCTCCGTGGGCGAGGCGGTGCCCGCCTTCGGTCTCGTCGCCGATGCGGACAGGTTCGATGCGGCGGCCTTCGGCATCTCGCCGCAGGAAGCCCTGATGCTGGATCCGCAGCACCGCGTGTTCCTGGAGTGCGCGCGGGAGGCACTGGAGGACGCCGGGTATGATCCGGCTCGCTACCGGGGCGCCATTGGTGTCTTCGCGGGCGGGAGCGAGACGGACTATTTGTCCACGCTGCGTGCCCGGAGGGACCTGCTGGCGGGGGCCAGTGACTGGCAGCTCCGGCTGGCGACGGGCGTGGACTTCCTCACCAGCCGCGTGGCCTACAAGCTGGGGCTTCGCGGGCCTGCTGTCACCGTGCAGACCGCGTGCTCCACGTCGCTGGTCGCGATCCATCTGGCCGCGCAGGCGCTGCTCGCGGGTGACTGTGACATCGCGTTGGCGGGAGGTGCGTCGGTGCACGTGCCGCCCCGGTTCGGCCACTACAGCGAGGGCGGGCCGCTGTCTCCGGATGGCCGCTGCCGCGCGTTCGGCGCTCGAGCGCAAGGCACGGTGGGAAGCAATGGCGCGGGCATCGTGGTGCTCAAGCGGCTCGCGGATGCGCTCGAGGATGGAGACTCCATCCGTGCTGTCCTCCGGGGCACCGCCGTCAACAACGACGCCGCCGGGAAGATCGGCTTCACCGCGCCGAGCGTCGAAGGCCAGTCCCGCGTCATCGAGACCGCCCTGCATGCGGCGGGTGTGGAGCCCGCGAGCATCAGCTACCTGGAAGCGCATGGCACCGGCACGCGGCTGGGAGATCCCATCGAGGTCGCCGCGCTGACGAAGGCCTTCGGTGCTCGTGAGGGGCAGCCCTGCTGGCTGGGGTCGGTGAAGACGAACATCGGGCACACGGATGCGGCGGCGGGCGTGGCGGGCTTCATCAAGACGGTGCTGGCGCTGGAGCACCGGAAGCTGCCGCCCAGCCTGAACTTCGAGCAGCCCAACCCGGAGATCGACTTCGAGCACGGCCCCTTCCGCGTGAACACGGAGCTGCGGGACTGGGACACCGGGGGGCTCCCCCGGCGCGCAGGCGTCAGCTCGCTGGGCATCGGCGGCACCAACGCGCATGCCGTGCTGGAAGAGGCGCCCACCCTGCCTGGCTCCGAGCGTTCGCGCTCCCCTCAGTTGCTGGTGCTGTCGGCCCACGGACCCGTGGCGTTGACCCGCGCCGTGGAGCGACTGGGAGGGCACCTGCGTGCGCATCCCGAGGTGGACCTGGGCGACGTCGCCTGGACGCTTCAGGTGGGACGGGGCGCGCACAGGCACCGCGCATTCGCCGTGGGCCAGGACATCGCCGAGGTCCTTCACTCACTGGCGGAGCAGGAGGAGTCCTCGCGGCAGGAGTCCGGTGAGCGCCAGGTGGTGTTCATGTTCCCCGGGCACGGAGGGCAGCACGTGGGCATGGGCCGGGAGCTGTATGGCTCGCAGCCAGCGTTCCGTGAAGCCGTGGACGCGTGCCGTGCGCACCTGACGCCGCTCCTCGGGTTCGACCTGGGGACGGTGCTCCATCCCGATCCCACTGACGCCGCCGCCCTCGAGCAGGCCGCTGCCCGGATGGGCGAGTTCGTCACCGGCCAGCTCTCCGTCTTCGTCATCGAGTACGCGGTGGCGCGGCTGTGGAAGCGCTGGGGCGTGCAGCCCGCCGCCGTGGTGGGGCACAGCCTGGGGGCGTATGCCGCGGCCACGGTGGCCGGGGTGTTCCAGTTGGAGGACGCGCTGCGGTTGGTCCTGGAACGCTCGCGCATCCTTGCGAGTCTGCCGTCGGGCGCGATGCTGGCCGTGCCGTTGCCCGAGCCGGAGCTGACGCCCCTGCTTCAGGGAGGACTCGCACTGGCGGCGGTGAACGGGCCCGCGCAGTGCGCGGTGTCCGGTCCGGTGACGGAGATTGAAGCGCTCCAGGCCGGGCTGGCGGCGCGTGGTGTGGAGTCGAGGCTGCTGCGCATTCCGGGCGCGGGACACTCGCCGCTCGTCGAGCCGTCACTGGCAGCGTTCACTGCGTGCGTCCAACGCGTCGAGCGGCGGCCTCCGCAGCTCCCGTGGATCTCCGATCGCACCGGTGTGGCCGTGACGGCGGAAGAGGCCGTGGACCCGGCGTACTGGGCCGCGCACCTGCGCCACACCGTGCGCTTTGGCGATGCGCTGAACACGTTGTTCGCCGGCCCGGCGAGCATCTTCCTGGAGGTCGGGCCCGGACGAACGCTGGCGACGCTGGCGCGTCAGCACCCCGGCGTGGGACCCCACCTCACCGTCGCCACCCTGCCCCATCCCGCGGACAACACGTCCGATGCGACCAGCGCGCTCACCGCCGCCGGACGCCTGTGGACCGCGGGCGTCCCGCTCTCCTGGCAGGGGCTGCACGGGGGCGCACGCCGTCGCCGGGTGCCGCTGCCCACGTACCCCTTCGAACGTCAGCGCTACCTCGTCGAAGTCGAAGCGCCGGGCTCGTCCGCGACGGTGACGAAGCCCGCTGTCGCCATCGCCAACGTGCCGCCTTCAGGTGCGCCCATTCAGGCCGATGCTGCCCCCACGGGCTCCACCGAGGCGCCGGAGTCGATCGCGGATGAGGCGGTCTTGCGCCGGGTCTCCACCGCGTTCGCGGAGGTCCTGGGGCTGGCCCGGGTCGGGCTCCACGACAACTTCTTCGCGCTGGGGGGCGACTCGTTGATGGCGGCGCAGCTCATTGCCCGGCTGCGTCCGCATGTCTCCGCGCCGCTCAAGGTGAAGGCCATCTTCCGCGCTCCCACCGTCGCCCGGCTGACCCGCTTCATCGCGGAGTCCTCGCCGTCATGAACTCTCCCTGGCTCGCGTGTCGCATCCGGCGTCCGGACGCCTCCATGCGCCTCTTCTGCTTCCCGCACAGCGGAGGCTCCGTGGGCGAGTACGTCCGCTGGGCGGACCTGCTCCCGGACATCGAGGTCTTGGGCATCCAGCTTCCAGGCCGGGGGGCTCGGGCGGAAGAAGCGCCATTCACGCGGTTGCACGACCTGGTGGACACCCTGGTGCGCGAGGTGGACTTTGGAACGTCCTTCGCGTTCTTCGGTCACAGCCTGGGGGCGCTCGTCGCCTTCGAGACCGCGCGCCGCCTGCGCGATCTGGGCCGGGCCATCCCCAGCGCGCTGTTCCTCTCCGCGGCCCCAGCCCCGCAGCTCCCCCCGCGCGGCATCCCCGCCAGCCACC
>NZ_RAVW01000720.1 GCF_003611585.1 Corallococcus exercitus
GCCTCCATCCCCACCACCCGTCCCCGCCGCGACGCCAGGTCCCCCAGCACGTCGCCCAGGAACTCCTCCGGCGTCACCACCTCCACCTCCATCACCGGCTCCAGCCCCTGCACGCCCACGCGCCTGGCGGCCTCCTGGAGCGCCAGCGAGCCCGCCACCGCGAACGCCTGCGGCGTGCTGTCCTTCACGTGCGTGTCCCCATCCACCAGCCGCACCTCCACGTCCACCAGCGGCACGCCTTCGCGCACGCCCCTGGCCATGGCGCCGGCCACGCCCTTTTCAATCGCGGGCACCAGCTCGCGGGGGATGGTGCCGCCCTTCGTGGCGTCCACGAAGACGAGCCCCGCCCCTCGCGGCGCCGGCCCCACGTCCAGCACCACGCGCGCGTACTGTCCGGGCCCGCCGGACTGGCGGACGTGGCGGTACTCCTGGCGCACCGCGCCCCGCAGCGTGTCGCGGTACGCCACCTTCGGCTGTCCCACGCGCGCCTCCACGCCGAACTCCGTCCTCAACCGGTCCACGACCACCTCCAGGTGCAGCTCACCCATGCCGGACAGCAGCACCTGGCCGCTCTCCGGGTCCACGCCCAGGCGCAGCGACGGATCCTCCGCCGCCAGCCGTTGCAGGCCCTCTTCCAACTTCGGCAGCTCCGCGGGGGAGCGCGCCTCCACGGCGAGCTGCACCACGGGCTCCATCACGTTCAACGCCTCCAGCACCACCGGCGCCTCCGGGTCGCACAGCGTGTCGCCCGTGCGCACGCCCTTGAGCCCCAGCGCCGCGCACAGGTCGCCCGCGTGCACCTCCGCCACCTCCTCGCGGCGGTTGGCGTGCATGAACATCAGGCGCCCCACCCGCTCCTTGCGTCCGGTGATGGGGTTGAGCAGGACGGTGCCCGCTCGCAGCGTGCCGGAGTACACCCGCAGGAACACGATGCCGCCCACGGCCTTGTCGCTCATCAGCTTGAACGCCAGGGCCGCTGGCGGACCCGAGTCCGACACGGGACGGCTGACGCGCTCGCCGGTGCCGGGCGCAAAGCCCTCCACCATGGCCACGTCCGCGGGTGACGGCAGGTAGCTGACGACCGCATCCAAGAGCATCTGCACTCCCTTCTTCTTGAAGGCCGACCCGCACAGCACCGGCACCAGCGTCCGCGCGAGGGTGCCCGAGCGCAGCGCGCGCTCCAGGTCCTCCACGGTGATGTCCTCCACCCGCCCGTCCACGAACTTCTCCATCACGCCCGCGTCCACGTCCGCGCAGACCTCGATGAGGTGCATGCGGTACGGCAGCACCGCCTCCAACAGCTCCGGCGGCACGGGCGCGTCGTCGTCGAAGCGGCCGTCATCGCCCTGGAAGCGCACCAGCCGCATGCGCACCAGGTCCACGAGCCCCTGGAAGTCCGCGCCGTCGCCCACGGGCCACTGCACGGCCACCGGGCGCACGCCCAGCCGGTCCACCATGGACTGCACGCTCGCGGAGAAGTCCGCGCCCACCTTGTCCATCTTGTTGATGAACGCGATGCGAGGGACGCCGTAGCGGTCCGCCTGACGCCACACCGTCTCCGACTGCGGCTCCACGCCCTGGCTGGCGTCGAACACCGCCACCGCGCCGTCCAGCACGCGCAGCGAGCGCTCCACCTCGATGGTGAAGTCCACGTGGCCCGGCGTGTCCAGGATGTTGATGCGGTGGGGCACGCCCGCCTCCCGCCCGTGACGCGGCTGCCAGAAGGCCGTCGTCGCCGCGGACGTGATGGTGATGCCGCGCTTCTTCTCCTGCTCCATCCAGTCCATCTCCGTGGAGCCCGTGTGCACCTCTCCCGTGGAGTGGATGCGGCCGGTGAAGAAGAGGACGCGCTCGGTGAGCGTCGTCTTGCCCGCGTCGATGTGGGCCATGATGCCGATGTTGCGGTACCGCTCGATGCGCGTGGTGCGAGGCATGGAAGACTCCCGTTCCCGTCCGGGCAGCGAGGCCCGCGGGTGTATTGGATTGAGACGCCGGTTGGATGAGAGGAATCAGCCCGGGGCGGCCTTCAGGCGCGCACGCGCACACCGGCCTGGACGGGCACGTCAGGCCCGTTCAGGAACGCGCGAGGACACACGAAGGCACCGCGGGGACTTTTCGGGCGGAGACGGGGCTCACGGCACGCGGGCAACCAGCCACGGCGCGCACCGGAGGAGTCCGGTCCGCCTGCTCAAATATCGAGCAGAACCTCGTGACGGGGGGCGAGGCGCACGTCCGCCGCCGGCGCGAATGCGCTCAGGGTCGGCAGGGCATGGAAGGAGACGGGCCTCATGATGACAACTAGATAAGACAGACATCCCTCGCTGTCAATGCAGGCACCCACGCGTCCAGCCAGGGGCCCTCCCCTCCCTGTCTCTTATCCACATCTCCGAGCCCACGAGACA
>NZ_RAVW01000721.1 GCF_003611585.1 Corallococcus exercitus
CCGGAGCGCCGACGACGAGGCCGCGCTCACGTACGCCCGCGGCGTGCTGGAGGCGGAGGCCCGCGCCATCCTGGGCGTCACGGACCGGCTGGGGGACGCGTTCCTGCGCGCGCTGAAGCTCGTGCGCGAGTGCCCCGGCCAGGTGGTGGTGACGGGCATGGGGAAGGCGGGCCACATCGGCCAGAAGCTGTCCTCCACGCTGGCGTCCACGGGCATCCGCTCCGTGTTCCTCCACCCCGCGGAGGCCGTGCACGGCGACCTGGGCCGCGTGGGCCAGGGCGACGTCATCCTCGCGCTGTCCAACAGCGGCAGCACGGAGGAGCTCTTGCGCCTCTTGCCCCTCTTCAAGCGCATGGGCACGCCGGTGGTGGCGCTCACCGGGGACGCGGACAGCGCGCTCGCGAAGGGCGCGGAGGTGGTGCTGGACATCGGCCGCATCGAGGAGGCCTGCCCCATGGGCCTGGTCCCCACCGCGTCCACCGCCGCGCTGCACGCCGTGGGCGACGCGCTGGCGATGACGCTGCTTCGAAGCCGCCCCTTCGGGCGGGACGACTACGCGCTGCTGCACCCGGGCGGGAAGCTGGGGCGCTCCGTCTTGCGCGTCTACGAACTGATGCGCACGGGCCCCGCGAACCCGCTGGTGCTGGACACCGCGCGGCTGTCCCAGGCGGTGGTGGTGATGACCAACACGCCGGGCCGGCCGGGCGCCGCGTGCGTGGTGGACCGCGACGGGAGGCTGGAGGGCATCTTCACCGACGGAGACCTGCGCCGGCTGGTGGAGCGGGGGCACACGGACTTCGAAGTGCCGGTGCGCCAGGTGATGGGCAAGCGCCCGCGCTGCATCACCCCGGACACGCTGGTGCTCACCGCCGCCGCGCAGATGCGCGAGCTGAAGGTGGACCAGCTGCCCGTGGTGGACGTCGAGGGCCGAGCGGTGGGCCTGCTCGACGTCCAGGACCTGCTGGCGGCGAAGTTCGTCTAGGAAAGCCTGGGGCACGCCCGGGGCAAGCCCGGGCGGCGCCGTTACTGCGACAGCTTCGCCTGGAGCGCGGCCTTGTTCGGGTAGTTGGGCACGTCCTGGGCCAGCTTCTCCCAGAGGGCCTTGGCGCCCTTCGCGTCGCCCTTGGCGAGCAGCGTGTCGCCCAGCTTCTCCACCGCGCCCGCGTCCGACTGGAGCGCCACGCTCCACACGCGCGCGCCCATGGGACGGCCCAGGCCGACGAGCGCCCAGGCCATGCCCGCCTTGGCGCGGCCGTTCTCCGGCTGGAAGGGCACCACGCGGGTGTAGTTGGCCAGGGCCTCCTGGTAGCGGCCATGCGCCAGGTGCTCCTCGCCCTCCTCCACCAGCTTCGTGAGGCCCGCCTCCAGCTCCGGCGTGCGCTCCGTGTTCTTCACCGCGTCCACCATCTCCGGCGTCAGCGGGCGCGGCGCGTCCGGAGGCATCGCGGCGGCCTGCGCGGTGGGCTGGGACAGGCGCACCTTGCGGTCCGCGGCGCGCGACGCGAGCCACTTCTGCCGGCCGCCCGCCTTCACCGTCTCCTCGATGCGCGCGCTCAGCTCGCGAGCCATGGGCGCGCGCTGGGACTGAGGGTACGCCGCCACCAGCGCGTCGAAGCCCTCGCGCGCGGCCTTGAGCGCCTGGAGGTCCTCGCCCTTCGTCTCGAAGAGCAGCGACGAGTGCGCGTACAGCGCCTCCTCGTGGCGGGGATCCACCTCCAGCACGCGCGCGTACGCCTTCAGCGCGTTGGCGCTGTCACCGCCCAGGTACAGCGCGTTGCCACGCACCACGTCCACGTCCAGCACGGGAATCAGCGCGGCGCGAGCGCACGCGGCGGCGCCCGCGGTGTCGCCGGACTTCGCGCGGGCCTGCGCCACGGCCTCCATCGCGTCCAGCGCCTGGCCCGGCGTGAAGCCGCAGTTCGCGGCCTCCGGGGTGGCGATGGGGGCCTTGCCCAGCTTCTTCTTCGACGCGAGGAACAGCGAGCGCAGCCCCTCCGCCTTGGCCTGCGCCTGGCCCAGGAAGGTCAGCGCCTCCGCGTTGCGGCCGTTCGTGTAGTAGAGCTTGCCCAGCGACGAGGCGATCTCGAAGGTCTTCTCCCGCTCGCGCAGGCCCTCGGACGAGTCGAGCTGCTTCATCAGCTCCTCGGCGGAGGGCGGCAGCTTGTTCGCGTCCACCGTGGGGTGGCCCGACGGCAGCGGCGTGCCCGGCGCCACGGGGGAGCCCGCGGGCATCGTGGGGTGGCCGGGAGGCAGCGCGCCGTTGGCGGCACCGGAGCCCGTGCCCATGGCGGGGGACGCCTGGGTGCCGGGCGGAATCGTGGGGTGGCCGGGAGGCAGGGGCTATCTCTTATACACATCTCCGAGCCCACGAGA
>NZ_RAVW01000722.1 GCF_003611585.1 Corallococcus exercitus
TTCATCTGCTCTCTACCCTCCCCCCAGCCCCCCTTATTTCGCGCAACCCTCCTGTCGGACAGGTTCGCGCGGTGCGCCGGCGCCCGGCCGCTGAACGTCCTGCTCGGGCTCCCCGGGGCCACCAGTCGGGAGGACGCACGCTATGGTCCCTGGCCCGTGAAGGGCGTCCTGGCCGGGTCCCCTCACGCAACGCGGAAGGACCCACCGTGACGACGCCCCTGCCCCTAGCGCCACGCCTGCGCCCCGTCACGCCCGGAGACGATGCGTTCCTCTTCACGCTCTACGCGAGCACGCGCGAGCAGGAGCTGGCCGCCTGGGGCTTGCCGCCCGCGCAGGCGGAGCTGTTCCTGCGCATGCAGTACCAGGCCCAGGCCCGCCACTACGCGGCGCAATACTCCTCGGAGGGCCATGCCCTCATCGAACTGGACGGAGCGCCCGTGGGCCGCCAGTGGCTGGTGCGCACGCCCGAGGAGCTGCTGCTGGTGGACGTGGCCCTGCTTCCCGTGCACCGGGGGCGCGGCCTGGGCACACAGCTCTTGAACGAAATCCAGGCGGAGGCGGCGCGAGCGCGCGTGCCCGTGCGGCTGCACGTCACGCGCGACAACCCAGCGCTGCGGCTCTACACCCGGCACGGCTTCACGCCCGTGCCGGGAAGCGACTCGACGTCGCCGTACCTGGAGCTCCAGTGGCGGGCTCCGGAAGGCGACTCCGGAACCGGCGTCAGCTGAGCACGCCGGTCCGGTGAGGGCCTGCTCTCACAGGCCCAGCAGCGACTCCGGCTCCGGGACGACCGTCTGGAGGAAGTAGCCGCCGGTGCCCACGGAGGCGTTCCCGTTCGCCTTCGTGCTCGGGTTGATTCCTCCCGCGTTGCCGCCACTGCCACCGCTGCCGCCGCCGCCACCGGCCGTGTTGATGGTCGTGCCGGACGCAGGCGCCGCGTTGTTACCCGCCGAGCCTCCCGACACCACCACGGAACCCGTCACGCTGGCGGACGAGGAGGAGATGAAATGGACGATGCCGCCACCACCACCACCGCCACCGCCTTCCCCATTGGCGCCGTCGCCGTTGAAGCCATCCGCGCCATTGCCGCCCGTCGCGCGAATGGTGCCGCCCAGCGTGATGCTTCCCTTCGCCGCGACGAGCACGATGCCGCCACCGCCGCCGCCCGTGCCCAGGATGGACACGCTGGCCGTCTGCGGGTTCACTCCGTCCCCTCCCTCCGCCTCGATGGACGCATTCACGGGGATGCGAATGTTGCCGCGCGCGGCCAGCAGCAACGCGCCTCCACCCGCGCCACCTTCAGCGTTCGAGCCCAGATAGAGGCGCGCTCCTGCTCCGCCCGATGCCGACTGCACCCGGCGGACCTGCGCGGCCTGGAACACCGTCAGGCCCGCACCACCGTTGTAGGCGGTCGCCGCCGTCCGGGCGATGCCTGCGGGGGCCTCACCGTTGCCCTGATCCTCCGCGCTTGGCTTCACGATCACCTTGCCGTTCACCGTGATGTCCCCGGAGGAGCGCAGCACCGTGCCGCTGGGAACGATGAGCGTCCCGCTGATGGTGATGCTGCTGAACTGGAGGTTGAAGCCCGAGGGCAGCAGGGACACAGCCGAGGGACTTGTGAGGTCCACGTTCTGGCCGGAGCCCACGTTGAACGCGCCCGCCGAGCCATCGCCGTAGAGCCCCACCGTGCCCGACGGACCCTGCGGCCCTTGTGGCCCCGAGGCACCCGTCGGTCCCGCGGGGCCCGCGGGCCCGGTAGCGCCGACAGGTCCCGTCGCGCCGGTCGCGCCCGTGGGCCCCGCCGCGCCCGTGTCACCCTTCGCGCCCGCCGGCCCGGTCGCGCCAGCAGGGCCGGTCGCGCCCGTGGGGCCCGCCGCGCCGGTATCGCCCTTGTCGCCCTTCGCACCCGCCGGCCCGACCGCGCCAGCAGGCCCCGTCGCGCCCGTGGGACCCGCCGCGCCCGTGTCGCCCTTGTCGCCCTTCGCACCCGCCGGCCCGACCGCGCCGGCAGGGCCGGTCGCGCCCGTGGGGCCCGTCGCTCCCGTGGGACCCGTCGCTCCCGTGTCGCCCTTCGCGCCAGCAGGGCCGGTCGCGCCCACGGCGCCAGTGTCGCCCTTCGGCCCCTCCGGACCGGCGGGACCGACAGCGCCCGCGGGCCCCGTGTCGCCCTTCGCGCCCGCCGGCCCCGTCGGGCCTGCCGCGCCCGTGTCGCCCTTCGCGCCCGTCGGCCCCGCGGGACCGACGTCACCCGTGTCGCCCTTCACGCCCGTGTCGCCCTTGGGCCCCGCCGGCCCCGTGTCGCCCTTCGCGCCCGCGGGCCCCATGGGCCCCACGTTGCCCTGTTGCCC
>NZ_RAVW01000723.1 GCF_003611585.1 Corallococcus exercitus
CCCCACTTCCGCTGGACGCCCTCTGCCAGGAGCCCTGCGCCAGCGACGCGGACTGTCCCTCCGGGCTGCTGTGCGTGGCCGCGGGGGACACCCCCGCCCGGTGCCTCCTGCCCGCGCTCCAGGCCGGGACCTATGGCGCGGCCTGCTCGGAGGACGCCACCTGCGGCGCCCGGGGCGTGTGCGCCCGGCTGGAGGTGGACGGGGACGACGCCTGCCGCTGCTTCACCCCCTGCGAGGCCACCGTCGACCCCCAGACACCGGGGGGCGGAAACCCCGGGGAGGACAGCGGGTGCGCCATCGGCCCCGGAGGCCTGGGCGCTACACTCGCCGTCCTATTGGGGCTGTTCTGGCGACAGTCCCGCCGGAGGATTCCAGGAAGTCGGTTCCGAACCTGACTTCGCGTGAAGGCGCCTACAAAAGCGCAAGTGTAGGCGAAACTCCGCGACCCAATTTCCGAGAATCAAGCAACGACGTTTTCGGCAATCAGAAGGGTCCTTCCCCCCATGGACTACAAGATCAAGTCGGGCGACACGCTGAGCGCGCTGGCCAAGCGCTTCAACACGGACGTGGATTCGCTGGTGAAGGCGAACCCGAACATCACCAACAAGGACCTCATCTACGCGGATGCGAAGCTCAACATCCCGGGCAGCAAGGATGAGTTCCAGGCGCAGGGTGCCGCCAAGGGGCCGGACCTGACGGGCGGGGCGCAGCAGACGCAGGGCTCGCAGGCCGTGGGTGACGTGCCCCCGGGCCAGGTCGGTGACTGGATCAAGCAGGCCATGGACATCCTCAAGGCCAACGGCGTCCCGACGGACAAGATGAACCCCCAGGACATCGCGAAGATCATCCAGCACGAGTCCAGCGGGAACCCGAACGCCATCAACAACTGGGACTCCAACGCCCAGAAGGGCACCCCGTCCATCGGCCTGATGCAGACCATCCAGCCGACGTTCGACTCCTACAAGCTCCCGGGCCACGACAACATCCGCAACCCGGTGGACAACATCATCGCGGGCGTCCGCTACTCCATCGCCCGCTACGGCTCCGTGTCCAACGTCCCGGGCATCCAGGGCCTCAACAGCGGCAGCGGCTACGTCGGCTACTGACCGGCGCGAAAAGGCCAGACGCACCGCGCCCCGCGGTGGAAGACGGGTTCCCTCACGAAGAGGGCACTTCCGTCTCCCACGCGGGGCGTCGTCATTTCAGCGGCTTTCCGCTCTCAGCCTCCGTGCAGCCTGGAGCGGTCGCGCGGGCCTCCCGCGCGCTTGATGTGGATCTGGCTGGGCGCCTTCTTGCGCCCCTTGAGCCCGGTGCCCCGGTTGTTGCGCTTGGGGCCGTGGTCGCTGGCGGCGGGGCCCAGCGTCACGCGCTTCAGGGCCTTCTGCATCAGCAACTGCGCCGCGTCGTCATGGGGCAGCGTCTTGCGCCCCTTGCTGGCCTGCACACTGGGCTGGGCCGCATGGGGATCCACGCGTCGCTTGTTCTTGATACCTGCCACTCGGGTCCGCACGGACATGGAGGTCCTCCTTTGAAGAGAGGTAGGGACCCCGGCGGGGTGTTGCCATCCCTGGCGACGGGCGGGACAGGGGCCGCTCCGGGAGCATGCGGAACGCGGGCGCCCGGTGGCGCGGGATGACAGGGGGCACTCGGGCGGCGGTGTCACGGACCCGGGAATCACTCCCGGCGCGGCGGGTACCGCGCGGCGCTCAGGTGAGGTCTTCGTTGTCGCGGCGGGCGCGCTTCTTCGCCTTGGGCTTGCCGGACTTGTCCGCCGTCTTCGCCTTCGTCTTCTGCTTGCTCGCGGGCTCCGGCGGGAACAGCCAGCCGTCCTCGGGGCGGGGCTGGGAGGCGTTCACCGGCTCGATGTGCTGACCCCGGCAGCCCCGGCACCAGGACTGCGGACGGCGCTGGCCCCGGCTCATGATGCGGAAGCCGAAGTCCTGCTCCGTGGGCCCCACGTGGCCGCAGCGCGGGCAGCGCGTCATGGACGTGGTGCCCGTCTCCTTGGCCTTCTCCTTCCCGTGCTCCACCACCAGCGCCAGCGCGGCGGCGAACCCCAGCTTCTTCTCCGTGGGCACGTGGAACTGACGCGCGCGCTTGCGGCTCCCCGGGCCCATCACGGGCAGGAGGTCCAGGCCTCCCAGGAGATTGCGCTGCTCCAGGACTCGCGACGGAGACGATGGCGGGGTCGAGTGGCTCACGCGATCATTTCTACGCGAGGGGTCTGACATGCCCGGTTCACGCCCGGGGTCGCCAGGTCCCCCTCCGTTCGGAGGTCTGGACACGCGTTCAGTAACCCCTGGCATTTCCAGGAGATTCCCCCGGCGGCCGGGTGGGGGTGGGGC
>NZ_RAVW01000724.1 GCF_003611585.1 Corallococcus exercitus
CCCTCCTCCCAGGGAAACGTCCCGTGACGCGCGCCTGCCTGCCCCCCATGACGCGAGCGTTGACCTCGTCCGGCGTGGCGCGGAGAGTCCCTCACCATGACGCTCCGTCCCATCGCTGAAGTCGGCGCCGAGCTGGGTCTCGCGCCGGAAGACGTCCTCCCCTGGGGCCGCGACCGCGCCAAGGTGTCCCTGGACGCCCTGGGCCGGAGCTCGCGCCAGGGCCGCATGGTGCTCGTGTCGGCCATCAACCCCACGCCCCCGGGCGAGGGCAAGACGACCATGTCCGTGGCGCTGGCCATGGGGCTGCGCAAGCGGGGCCGCAAGGCGGTGGCGGCGCTGCGCGAGCCGTCCCTGGGGCCCGTCTTCGGCGTGAAGGGCGGCGGCACCGGTGGCGGGCAGGCGAGCCTGGAGCCGGCGGCGGACATCAACCTGCACTTCACCGGCGACCTGCACGCCATCACCAGCGCGCACAACCTGCTGTCCGCGCTGGTGGACAACGCCGTGTACTACGGCCACCCGGTGGCGCTGGAGGGCACGCGGGTGCGCTGGCGGCGTGCCATGGACATGAACGACCGGTTCCTGCGCAACGTCATCGTGGGGCTGGGCGGCAAGGCGCACGGCGTGCCGCGCGAGACGTCCTTCGACATCACCGCCGCCAGCGAGGTCATGGCCATCCTGGCGCTGTCGGAGAACCTGAAGGACCTGGAGGCGCGGCTGGGGCGCATCGTCGTAGCGCAGGCGGCGGATGGCTCGCCGGTGCGCGCGAACGACGTGAACGCGGCGGCGTCCATGGTGGCGCTGCTCAAGGACGCGCTGATGCCGAACCTGGCCCAGACGCGCGAGGGCGGGCCGGCCATCGTGCACGCGGGGCCGTTCGGCAACATCGCGCACGGGTGTTCGTCGGTGGTGGGCACGCGGCTGGCGCTCGCGTACGCGGACGAGGTGGTGACGGAAGCGGGCTTCGGCTTCGACCTGGGCGCGGAGAAGTTCCTGGACATCAAGTGCCGGAGCGCGGGCGTGTGGCCCCGGGGCGTGATGCTGGTGGTGACGCTGCGGGCGCTCAAGCACCACGGCGGCGCGGCGGCGGACAAGGTGGCGGAGCCGGACCGCGAGGCGCTGCTCAAGGGCTTCAGCCACCTGGAGAAGCACCTGGAGTCGGTGACGGCGTTCGGCCTGCCGGCGGTGCTGTGCGTGAACCGCTTCCCGCAGGACACGGAAGGCGAGCTGGACGAGCTGCGCGCGTTCGCGAAGGCGCGGAACGTGGGCATCGCGGTGTGCGAGGGCTTCGGCAAGGGCGGCGAGGGTTCGCTGGAGCTGGCGGACACGGTGCTGGCGATGCTGGACGCGACGGACGCGGCGCCGCCGAAGCCGCGCTTCCTCTACGAGTTGGACCAGACGCCGGAGGAGAAGATCCGCGCCATCGCGCGCACGGTGTACGGCGCGGACGACGTGGCCTTCACGCCGGGGGCGCGCAAGGACCTGGAGACGGCGCGGGCGCTGGGAGGCGCGGGGCTGCCGGTGTGCATGGCGAAGACGCACCTGTCCTTGTCGGACGACCCGACGAAGACGGGCCGGCCCCGGGGCTTCACGCTGACGGTGCGCGAGGTGCGCCTGTCCGCGGGAGCGGGCTTCCTGGTGGCGCTCACCGGAGAGCTGCTCACCATGCCGGGCCTGCCACGCGAACCCGCCGCCCGCCGCGTCACCGTCCACCCGGACGGCAGCATCACGGGCCTGATGCAGGGCGAGTGACGTCAGGGGTAGGGCCTAGCGTCTCCCGCCGTTCACTCGACGGGAGCACACGACCCTGCCCCACTCGAAGCACGCCCAGCCCTGGCGCATCCACTTCTTCCAGCGCCATCCGGAGGACGATCCGGCGCGCACCGTGCCTGCCCGCGACTTCCTGGACGCCTGTCCGGACGCGGTCAGCGCGAAGCTGCTCGCCGTCGTGAAGGCCGTGGCGGACGCACCGCCGCCCGCCTTCAGCGGCGGAGGAAAGTGGGAAGCCATGCACGGCGCCATGGCGGGCCTCCATGAGGTCCGGGTGGATGGAAGGGGCCGGCGTCACTACCGGCTCTTCTGCCTCCTGGAGCGGGAGGGAGAAGCACTGGGCCTGGGAGGCCCGAGCCTCATCCTCCTGACCGGCAAGACGAAGGCGTTCCGCACCGTGATTTCGGAGTCCGACTACGCGAAGGTCCGCGCCCTCCGGGACGAGTACCAGCGCCGCCGTCCCCGGAGCGTGTGGGCCGGCTGAGGCGCGTGCTACTTGCGGCGCACGCGGGGGGCAGGGGCCCGTGGCCGCACGGCCTTGCGG
>NZ_RAVW01000725.1 GCF_003611585.1 Corallococcus exercitus
GGCCATCGCTGGGCGGCTGGATGGTGAACTCGACGCGGCGGTTGAGGGCCATGCCCTCCTCCGTGGCGTTGTCGGCCACGGGCATGCTGCGCCCGAAGCCCTGCGAGCACACGCGCTCCGCGGCGACGCCGCTCTCGATGAGGAAGCGCTTCACGCTGGCGGCGCGGCGCTTGGACAGCTCCAGGTTGTACTGGTCGCTGGCGCGCGAGTCGGTGTGGCCCTCGATGAGGATGCGGTCCATCTTCGGGTTCTCCTCCATCACCCGCGCGACCTCCTCCAGCACGGGGTAGGACTCGGAGAGGATGACGTCCTGGTCGGTGGCGAAGTTCACCTGCTCCAGGATGACGATCTTGTTGCCCGACGTGCGCGCGAGCGGACAGCCGTCGCGGCCGCGCTTGCCCTGCGGGACGTCCGGGCACTTGTCGATGCGGTCCACCACGCCGTCGGAGTCCGCGTCGGTGTCCGGGCAGCCGGCGTTCTCCACCGGGCCCTCGAGGTTGGGGCAGCGGTCGCGCTCGCCGATGACGCCGTCATTGTCCGGGTCCACGGGCGGCGGGGGCGGCGGAGGCGGCTCCTTGAAGCGCTCGATGGCCTCCCACTCGCGCGTCTTGGCGGGCACCCAGATGATGGACGTGAAGAAGCTCAGGTTGGGCGACGCCAGCGAGCAGCCGCAGCCCAGGCCGCCGCCGAAGGTGAAGGTGACGCCCAGCGAGCTGTACCAGCGCAGGCCGATGAGCAGCTCCGCGGGAATCTGCCGCTCCTGGCCGGGCGGCTTCTTGAGGCCGATCGCGCCGTTCACCATGCCCAGCGCGGTGATGCCGCTGCCGCGCAAGAGGGGCACCTCCGTGCCCAGGCCGAACGGGGCCATGTCCCCCAGCTCCACGTTGTTGAAGATGATGTCCGGCCGCTTCCAGAAGCCGCCGTTGAAGGCGAGGAGGATGCCGGACTCGAAGCGGTAGTCGAGCACCAGTCCCGGCGCCCAGGTGAGCTCGCCGTCGCCCGCGAAGGCCTCCTGCACGCCGGTGGGGAAGCTGACGTTGAGCGTGAGCGCGGCGCCCCAGCCGTGTCCTTCCGCGGAGCGGCGGAAGCCGGGGACGGCCACCTTGCCGGTGAGTCGCAGGTCGCCCAGCGCGAAGCTCTCCACGGGCCCTTCGGTGCCAATGACCTCCAGGTTCTGGCCGCCCTGCAAGAGCACGAGCGGCAGGTCCACGCCCACCTCGGCCCAGTCGAAGAGGCCGACGGTGGCCATGAGGTCCAGCTGGAGCCGGTTGCCCACGAGGCTGATGGAGCCCAGGTCTCCGTCCTTGGGGACGAGGGTGAGCGGGTTGATGGAGTAGCTGAAGTAGGGCCCGACGGAGACGGACAGGTGGGACAGGGGCCGGGACTGGGTGACCATCACCAGGTCCTGCGGCGCGCCGGACGGGCGGAAGACCTGGATGTTGAAGCGCGGATCCGGCGCGGCGTGGGCGGCGGTGGACAGCGCGAGGGCCAGCAGCAGCGGGAGGAGCGGCGTGCGGGAGGGCTTCATCGGACGCGGCGGGTGGAGCGCAGGAAGAGGAAGCCCAGGGCGAGGGTGACCAGCATGGCGGTGCTGCCGGTGGGGGTGGCCTCGGCGGTGGTGCCGCAGCAGAAGGCGCCGCCCTGCGGTTCGGTGCCGGGCTTGCGGCGGCCGCGCTCGCACTGCTGGGTTTCGGCGGAGCAGAACTCGACGCCCAGGCAGTCGCCGCTGTCGGCGCAGGTTTCGAGGCAGGTGTTGGTGGTGACGTCGCAGGTCCCGCCGCAGGGGCAGTGGGCGTCGGCGAAGCACTCGACGCACCCGGAGCCGTCGCACACGAGCCCTTCCGAGCACGTCACGGCGCAGGCGCCGGTGTTGGAGCAGGTGCGCGTGGTGGGGTCGCAGGTGCCGCTGCCGCAGTCGGAGTCGTTGACGCAGCCCACGCACACGCTGTTCTGCACGGTGCCGTCGGAGAGGCAGAACGGGGTGTCCTCGCCGCAGGCGTCGCAGCGCGGGCCGCAGCGCTTGTCGGTGGTGCAGGAGCTGCACTCACCGCTGACGCAGGTCTGGCCGTCGCCGCACTCCAGGTCGTTGCGGCACTGGACGCAGACCTCGCCGTCGAGACAGTAGGGGCGCTCGCCGGGGCACTTGGAGCAGCCGGGGCCGCAACGGTCGGAGGTGTTGCACTCCGGGACGGCGTCGACGCAGGTGCCGTTCAGCGTGTCGCAGGTCTGGCCATTGGAGCACTGGCTGTCGGTGGTGCACTCCACGCAGGAGGGCGGGGCGCCGGGGG
>NZ_RAVW01000726.1 GCF_003611585.1 Corallococcus exercitus
GTCGAAAACCCGAGCCGCCCCGCCCGGTTGCCTGGGTGGTTTTCTTGCCTACACGCACCAGCGGAGGGAGCCTCTGGGCCAGGACGCTACAGGACGAGGTGGCCATGAAGCTGGGCGCATGGATGGCGATGCTGGCGATGACGACGGGCTGTGCGACCGGCTCCCCCGTGGGCGCCTGGGTGGCGGCGGATCCGGTGCGCTACCGCTCCGCCTCCGCGCCCGCCTTCCCGCGCGCCGCGCTGTCCTCGGAGGTCGCGGTCCGCGAGAGCCCCCGCGCCCCCGCGAAGGCCTCCGCCCCCAGCAAGGCGCCGGCGGTGGCGAAGGCCCCCGCTCCGGCCAGGGCCTCCGCGAAGCCGCGCCCCACCGTCACGCCCGCGAAGCAGACGCCCGCCAGCCCCGCCCCCACGGGCAACCCGCGCGAGCGCGTGCTGGCCACGGCGCGCGCCCTGGTGGGCCAGTCCACGGTGCAGGTGAACGGCCGGCGCTACCCGGCGGACTGCACGGCGCTCATCGAGGCCACGTACGCCCAGGCGGGCGTGAAGTTCCGGGGCACGCTGAAGCCCGGGGACAACGGCGTCACCGCGCTCTACCGCTACGCCCGGGCGAACGGCCGCGTGTACACGGACGGGCGCCCCGTGCCGGGCGACCTGGTGTTCTTCCGCGAGACGTATGATCAGAACCGCGACGGCCGGCGCAACGACGGCCTCACCCACGTGGGGCTGGTGGACGGCGTGGACGCGGACGGCACCGTCACCGTCATCCACCGCGTGAAGCGCGGCGTGGTGCGCTACCGGATGAACCTGGCGCGCCCCCACCTGCCCCGCGATCCGAAGACGGGCGAGGTGCTCAACGACATGCTGCGAAGCCCCGCGCCCGGCCAGCCGCACGTGCTCACCGGCCAGCTCTTCGCCGCGTTCGGCAGCGTGCTGCCCTCGGGTACGACGAAGCCCATGGCGGTCGCGGCCCGGTAGGGCCCCAAAAGGAAAGCCCGTCGATTCCATCCGTGCGCTTCCGGAACCAGCCGGAGCGCCGCGGGGAACCGACGGGCCTGCACTGCCAAAGCGGGTGAAGGTCAGGTCGACGTGGAGGTCGGCACGCGGGCGGTGCGGTCCCA
Source organism: Corallococcus exercitus (assembly GCF_003611585.1). Lineage (GTDB taxonomy): Bacteria > Myxococcota > Myxococcia > Myxococcales > Myxococcaceae > Corallococcus > Corallococcus exercitus. The sequence continues at coordinate 1,115 of NZ_RAVW01000726.1, forward strand.
CGCGGCGCGCTGCGAGTTGCGCAGGAAGCGCCAGAAGCCCACGGCGATGGCCATGTTCATGGTCACGAAGTAGTACGCGATGGACGTGGCCTTCTTCGCCGCGCCGCTCTTGAAGACACCGGAGCGGCCCAGGTACGCCAGGGCATAGAAGCCCAGCTGCGCGCCCAGCGTGACCCGGTAGAACAGGCTGTCGAGCAGGAACAGGTTCGCGATGAGCGCCGCCGCCATCAGCGCGGGAGCGCACCAGCGCAGCAGCTTGTGCGACCAGAAGGCGAACGCGGGGAAGCCCGCGGTGGGCAAGAGCAGCCCGGGCACGAGGCGCAGGCTCTGGAAGTTGCCCGCCGCGATGCGCGCGCGCCGGCCGAACTCCTTGTCGTAGTCCTCCGTCGTCTCCTCGTGGGCGACGGCGCCCTCCTCGTAGACGACCTTGAAGCCGCTCTCCAGGATGCGCAGCGGAATCACGAAGTCATCCACGATGGTGGACGGCGGCAGCAGCGTGAAGAGCGAGCGCCGGATGGCGTAGAGGCCGCCGTTGGCCCCCACCACCGCGCCGCGCCGGCCCTCGTACATCTTGATGAGGGACTCGTAGCTCCAGTAGGCGCTCTCCTCGTAGTCCTGTTTCGTGGGGTTGTAGAGGCGCAGCTTGCCGCAGACGGCGCCGACCTCCGGGTCCTCGAAGTGGCGGACGATCTTCTGGACCGCGTCCGGCTCGATCATCGTGTTCGCGTCCGACAGGAGCACGATGTCGCCGTGCGCGGACGGGATGCAGCGGTTGAGCACCGTCGTCTTGCCGGCGCGGGCCGCGGGCGACAGCCGCACGCGGGGGTCGGTGCACTTCTGCACGAGCCCGTCCGTGCCGTCCGTGGAGCCGTCCGAGCCGATGACGACCTCGAAGCGGTCCGCGGGGTAGTCCAGCGCCAGGCTGTTCTTCAGCTTCGACTCGATGCAGCTCGCCTCGTTGTAGGCGGCCACCACCAGGCTCACCGACGGCGGCGGCCCGGCCCTGACGCCCGCCCGGCCGGCCTCACCCGAGCGCACCTTCCGCAGGTTCTGGAAGACCTGCGCCGCGCCCTCCAGGGCGAACAGGCTCAAGGGATAGAGAAAATACGTGTGCACCAGCGCCAGCGCCGCGCACCAGAAGAAGACCTCCGCCATCGACCCACCCTCCCA
>NZ_RAVW01000727.1 GCF_003611585.1 Corallococcus exercitus
CTCCCGCGCGCACCCCGCCGCCCACCGCCGCCCCCTACTTCCAGGACGGCCTGGAGCAGGCGAAGGCCCGCCCCGTGGACCTCAGCGGCTACGGGAACACGCCGTCGGCCGCGGCTCCCGCGAGCGTGGACGCCCCCCTGACGAAGGCGAGCAGCGGGGAGAAGGTCGGCCCGGAGTTCATCCACCTGGACGCGGGGTGGACGCCCCAGGGCCAGGGCTACGACGCCAAACGCGGCGAAGTGCTCACGACCTACTACAACGACGACCACCGGGTGCTGCTGTCCGTGCAGGACAAGGACTCGGGCAAGGAGACGCACCAGGCCGTGCTCGGCGGGCCGCCGCCGGCGGGTCCGCCTGGCCACGGAGGCGGCGTGTCGACGGACGGCGACCACGTCTACGTGTCCGACACGGACCACATCTACGTCTACACGCGCGAAGAGATTGAAGCGGCCCAGAACGAGTGCCGCGAGGCCATGCCCTCCCAGGTCATGGATGTCCCCAAGCCCGAGGGGCTGACGGATCCCGCCACCGGCATCGGGCTCATGTCCTCCGGCAGCTACATGACCATCAAGGACGGCTACGCGTACGTCGGTGGCTACAGCCCGGACGGCGATGGCAAGGCGGGCGCCGTCTGGCGCTACAAGCTCGACGAGAAGACCGGCGCGCTCATCGAGGACTCACGCGAGGGCCCCATCCGCGCGCCGGACCGCGCGCAGGGGATGACCATCGTCGACGGGGGCATCCTCTTCACCACGGGCGACCAGAAGCTTGTCTACCAGCCGTTCACGTCCACGGAGGACACCTTCTCCGCGGACATCGACCAGCGGGTGGACATCGGCAACGGGCTCATCGACCCGTACGCCCAGGGCATCAACGTCATCGACGGCGAGCTGTGGGTCACCTACGAGAGCGGCTCGCACAAGTACCGCGACAACGTGGACGAGCCCCGGGAGCACATCCAGCGCATCCCGCTGGAGGACCTGGACCTCGCGGCGGGCTGCCTCACGGCGGAGCAGCTGGAGGGCTGAGGTCTTCCGTCCCGCCGCTCAGGCGCGCAGCGCGTCCAGGATGGACAGGCGCGAGGCGCGCAGCGCGGGCAGCAGCCCTCCCAGCAGCCCCATCGCCGTGCCGAACAGCAGCGCGCCCAGCAGGATGGCGGGGGTGGGGGAGAAGCCGAAGCTCACCGCCGCGAAGGTCTGGAAGTTGAGCGTGCGGATGTGGATCCACCGCGTGGCCAGCGCCCCCAGCGCGCCCAGCACGCCGCCGGCCGTGCCCAGCATGGCGGACTCCACCACCACGCTGGCCAGCACGCTGCGCCGCCGGAAGCCCACCGCGCGCAGCATCCCCAGCTCCGCGACGCGCGTCGCCACCTGGGCATACATGGTGATCATCGCCCCCAGCACCGCGCCCAGGCTGAAGACGCAGGACACGAAGAGGCCCAGCACGCGGATGAAGGCGGCCAGCCCGCTGGCCTGATTCGCCCAGTACGCCGGCTCCGGCCTGGCCTCCAGGGTGAAGCGCGGGTTGGCCTCCACGCGCTTGACGAAGGCGTCCACGTCCGCGGGCGAGCGCAGCCGCACCACCGCGGAGCTGAAGTCGTCGCGCCCGAAGGCCGTGCCCAGGCGCAGGGCGTCCGCCCACACCTCGGATTCGAAGGCGCCGCCCCGCGCGGCGAAGACGCCCACCACCGGCCAGCGCTGCTGGGCGAACCGCAGCTCCCCGCCCAACGTGGCCTCCGGCGAGGTGCCGACGAGCGAGCGGCCCAGCACCACCTCGTTGGTGCCCGGCCGGGGCCTGCGCCCGGAGACGAGCTGGACCTCCGGCCGCGCCGCGAAGCTCGCCGCGCTGATGCCGCGCGCGGACGTGTTCATCGCCTGCGTGCGGCCGCTGGGCAGCGTCAGCAGCACCACCCGCTCCCCGGCCACCAGCGGCGTGCCGTCCGGCCCGGAGGCCACCTGCGGGTCCGTGGTGAGGATGCGCACCGCGTCCCGCTCCACGCCGCTGACCAGCTCGCTGGTGGCCCCCTTGCGCAGCACGACGACGTTGGACGCGTCCCCACCGGAGGCGAGCGCGGACTCGATGCCGTTGGCCAGCATCAGCACCGCGGCGAAGACGAAGACGACCAGCCCCAGCCCCACCACCGTGAGGCCGGTGGACAGCCGGCGCGCCCACAGGCTGCGGGCATTGTAGAAGAGCGGCACCATGGCTCAGGCCACCTTCCGCAGGCCCTCCGCCACCGGCAGCCGCACCGCGCGCAGGGCCGGCCCCTGTCTCTTAT
>NZ_RAVW01000728.1 GCF_003611585.1 Corallococcus exercitus
CCTGTGCCCCGTGCCGAACGTCTCGTCCCCACCCTGCGCAACCTGTTCGAGGAGCTGAGCGGCCTGGAGCTGGCCGACGCGGATCCGGGCGCGAGCTTCCTGGAGCTGGGGCTCGACTCGCTGGTGCTCACGCAGGCGGCGCTCGCGGTGCAGAAGCAGTTCGGCGTGAAGGTGACGTTCCGGCAGCTCCTGGAGGAGGTCCCGTCGCTGGGCCAGCTCGCCGCGTTCCTCGACGGCCGCATGCCCCCGGAGGCCGCGCCGGTGGCCGCCGCCGCGCCGACCGCGCAGCTCACCGCGAACATCCTCGGCCAGCCGCAGGTCGCCACGTCCGCGGGCGCCGCGTTTCCGGTCCAGGCCGCGCCGGCTGTCGGTGCCTTCCCCGCGCAGGGCATGCCCGCGGGGGCTTCGTTCCCGGCACAGGCCATGGCCTTCCCGGCGCAGGCGATGGCCGCGCCCGCCGGAACGCTCCAGGCGGTCGTCGCGCAGCAGCTCTGGCTGATGACCCAGCAGCTCGCGCTCCTGTCCGGTCAGCCCTCGCAAGCGATGGCCGCGCAGGCCTTCCCCCAGGCTCCCGTCGCGCAGGTCCCGTCCGAGCCGGTGGCCGCGCAGTCGCAGGCCACGCAGGCCCAGCCCTCGCAGCCCGCGCCCGCGACGGTGGCCGCCCCGGCCGCGCCCGACGAGGCCGACCTCAAGGGCCCGGTGAAGTACGACGTGAAGAAGGCCTTCGGCGCCATCGCGCGCATCAGCCTCGCGCCGAAGGACTCGCTCACGCCCCGCCAGCAGACGTTCCTGGAGGACTTCACCCGCCGCTATACGACGAAGACGCAGGGCTCCAAGCGCTCCGCCCAGGAGAACCGGAGCCAGCTGTCGGATCCGCGCGTGGTGACGGGCTTCCGCCCGCTGCTCAAGGAGCTCATCTACCCGCTGGCCGTGAACCGCTCCAAGGGCTCCAAGCTCTGGGACGTGGACGGCAACGAGTACCTGGACGCGCTCAACGGCTTCGGCTCCGTGATGTTCGGCCACGCGCCGGACTTCATCACCCAGGCCGTGCACAAGCAGGTGGACGACGGCTACGAGCTGGGGCCCATGCACCCGCTGGCCGGCGAGGTCGCGAAGCTCGTCTGTGAGTTCACCGGCGCGGACCGCGCGGCGCTCTGCAACACCGGCTCCGAGGCCGTGATGGGCGCGCTGAGAATCGCCCGCACCGTCACCGGCCGCAGCACCGTGGCCATCTTCTCCGGCAGCTACCACGGCATCTTCGACGAGGTGCTGGTGCGCGGCACCAAGAGCCTGCGCACCGTGCCGGCCGCCCCGGGCATCATGGCGGGCGCGGTGCAGGACGTGCTCGTGCTGGACTACGGCACGCCGGAGTCGCTCGAAATCCTGCGCTCCCGCGCGGACTCGCTGGCGGCCATCATGGTGGAGCCCGTGCAGAGCCGCCGTCCGGACTTCCAGCCGCGCGAGTTCCTGCACCAGCTGCGCGACCTCACGCAGAAGTCCGGCTCCGTCTACATCTTCGACGAGGTCATCACCGGCTTCCGCATGCACCCGGGCGGCGCCCAGGCGGTGTTCGGCGTGCAGGCGGACGTGGCCACCTACGGCAAGGTCGTGGGCGGCGGCATGCCCATTGGCGTCATCGCCGGCAAGCGCCCGTTCATGGACGCGCTGGACGGCGGCCACTGGCAGTTCGGCGACGACTCCGTGCCCACCGTGGGCGTGACGTACTTCGCCGGCACGTTCGTGCGCCACCCGCTGGCGCTCGCCGCCGCGAAGGCCGCGCTGGAGCACATGAAGGCCGCGGGCCCGGAGCTCCAGCGCAGCGTGAGCGCCAAGGCGGACCAGCTCGCCAGCACGCTCAACGCGTTCTTCGACGAGGTGGGCGCCCCGCTGCGCATCAAGCACTTCGGGTCGCTGTGGAAGACGTTCGTCACGGCGGACGTCGCGAACGCGGACCTGCTGTTCTGCCTGCTGCGCGACAAGGGCATCCACATCTGGGATGGCTTCCCGTGCTTCTTCACCACCGCGCACTCGGACGCGGACCTGAAGCGCCTCATCACCGCGTTCCAGGACAGCGTCACGGAGCTGCAGGACGCGGGCTTCCTGCCCGGCACGGCGCGGCCCCAGCCGCAGGCCCCCGCCGCATTCGATTCCAACCAGCCCCCCGTCCCCGGCGCCCGCCTGGGGCGTGATCCGCCTTTCTCTTATACACATCTGACGCTGCCGACGATAATGCTCTGGTTCAAAAACATACTTGTCGCC
>NZ_RAVW01000729.1 GCF_003611585.1 Corallococcus exercitus
GAATTCCCCCCGCCCCCTCCCGCTGGCTGAGCGCCCTGGCCCTGCTGTCGCTGGTGCTGCTCAGTGGCTGTTCCGCCTTCTCCCGCGCGGTGCGCGAGGGCGACGGCGCCGTGAAGGAGCGCCACTGGGCGGAAGCCGAAGCCGCCTACCTGCGCGCCCTGGCCGCGGATCCAGAGGCCTCCGAAATCACCGTGAAGCTGCGCGCGGTGCGCAAGGAGTGGGGCGCGGAGGTGTACCAGGAGGCGGGCGCCGCCCATTCCTCCGGGGACCTGCCGTCCGCCACCAAGCTGCTGGTGCGCGTGCTGGAGTTGGATCCGGACCACGAGGGGGCTCGCGCGCTGCTCGCCCAGACGCTGGAGGCGCGCGTGGGGGTGGCCCTGGGGCTGCTCAAGGAGGAGAAGCTCCAGGATGCTCGCGCGGAGCTGGACGCGGTGCTGGCCGTGGCGCCGGACCACGTGAACGCTCGCAAGGGCGTGGACGCGGTGCAGGTGGCGTGGGCGAAGCGCTTCTTCGCCAGCGCGGACACGCTGGAGAAGGCCGGCAAGCTGGGCAACGCGCTGGTGGCCTACGTGCGCGCGGACCAGGAGCGCGTGGGCGCCACGGCCGCCCGCGAGCGCGCGGAGGCCGTGCGCCAGCGGCTGCGCGACGAGGTGGCCTTCCTGGTGGTGGCCACGCCCGTGGAGGACAACGCCCAGGCCCCCGACGTGGCCCAGCGGCTGAGCGCGGGACGGCTGGCCGCGGCGCTCCCCACGAAGCTGCCCCTGAAGGTCGTGACGGAGGCGCCCCCGGGCCGCGTGGGCGTGAAGCTGGACCTGTCCCTGGAGCGCGTGCTGCCGCTCAAGGCGGTGGAGGACTCCCAGCGCAGCCAGCGCTACCTCGCGGGCAACCGCTCCGTGCCCAACCCCAAGCGCGGCGACTACGAGAAGAAGCTGTTGGAGACGGAGCGCACCCTGGAGGGCGTGGAGCGCAAGCAGGCCGCCGTGCTGCGCGAGTACCTGCGCGCCCAGGTGGAGCTGGGCACGCTGCGCGACGCCGCCGAGCGCTGCCGCGAGCGGGAGAAGCGCGAGTGCCGCGCGGCCATCCAGGAGTGCGGTGAGGAGGCTCGCGACGCGAAGAGCCCGGGCAAGATGCCCAGCGAGTGCGACCCGGAGCGGTGCTCGGGGCAGTGCACGCAGGACGAGGGCCTGATGGTGCAGAAGGCCAAGGCGACGCGCGTGCTGGAGGTGGCCGTGCAGGCGGCGCTGGACAAGGCGGAGCTCCAGCGCGCCGAGGTGCAGCGCAACCGCGACGCCGTCTTCCGCGAGCCCATCACCGTGGAGGAGCCCATGTATTCGGACTTCGTCTACGACGTGCAGCTGCACCGGCTGACGGTGACGGCCACCGTGACGGCGGTGATGCGCGACCTCCTGGCGCCCCAGCAGGTGGCCGCGCCCAACACGCAGGACTACGCGGTGCTGCACGAGGACCTGGCGCACAAGGGCTATGACCGCTACGGCGTGCTCGCGGACCCCGTGCAGCTGCGCAACGAATTGGAGCTGCGCGTGGACGCGGGCGACAAGGCCGTGGCGGACGTGGCGAAGCACGTGAAGGAGCGCTTCGACCTGTACCGAGGCAAGCGCGTGGAGGACGCCCGGCGCGGCATGGTGCGCCCCGGCGCCGAGGACGTGGTGGAGACCGCCGTGCGCGCGCTGCTGCTCACCGCGGACGCGCCCCCGCAGGACATCCTCCAGCCCGTCGCCCGCGCGCGCGGCCTCACGAAGCCCGAGGCCCTCCTGGGCATCGGGCAGTAGCCCGCCTCCCGCGCCTCTGGTGGCGCGAAGGGCGCCCCGTCAGCGGCGCACCGCACGAACCTGTCCGACAGTCGGACAGGTTTGAAGAAGGCGCCCCGGCATCCCGGGCAGGGGCGCCCATCCTTCAGTCCAGGCTGGCACTCATCTCCGGGCGCTCCAGGCGCAGCGTCTCCACGCGGCGCCTGCGCGCTCCCGCGATGGTGAGGTGCCACCCGGCCGCGGCCAGGCCCACGCAGAAGCAGCCCGCCCACAGCGCGGTGGCGCCCACGTGGCCCAGCATCGCGCCGCCCAGCGCCGGGGCGACGCTGGACGCGAGCCCCCACATCATGTGGTACGCGCCCTGGTAGCTGCCCCGCAGCTCCGGGGGCGCCAGGTCCGCCACCACCGACGGCGCCACCGGTGACTGCGCCATCTCCCCCAGCGTCCACACCGCCACGGCGACCATCGCCCACGGGA
>NZ_RAVW01000072.1 GCF_003611585.1 Corallococcus exercitus
GGGCTGGGGGCGTCCTCCGGAGGCGCGGGGGCCACGGCGGCTGCCTTTGGCGCGGCGGCGACCTGCCAGGACTCGGCGGTTTCAGGAGGCGTGGCGGAGGGATTGGGTGAGTCTCCCGCCAGGCTGAATTCGAGAGCGTCCGCTTCGGCGTCCTGCGTGGCCGGTGCGGCAATGACAGACGCCGTCGAAGCCTCCACGGGTTCCAGCCGCGCCGGTTGATCCGCATCAAGGGGCAGACTCTCCGGCTTCGCGGCTTCGACAGCAGGGGGCGTTTCCGGGAGGTCTTCGAACTCCATCGCCTCCAAGAGCCCGTCGGACTTCGGGGCGTCCGCGATGGACGGTGTGGAGACGGGCTCCGGCGGAGGAGCTTCCTTCGATTCAGCCGTGGGCGTGAGTGCTTCGGGAGCCACGGCCAGGACCGGCTCCGCCTCGGGAATCGACGGAGCCTCATGCGGCTCGGCCGACATCACGTCCACGTCTCCGAGGACGTCCGAGGCTTCGGATGCCTTTGCCTTCTCATGAGGCTCGGCGGACATCACGTCCACGTCTTCGAGGACGTCCGAGGCTTTGAGTGTCTTTGCCTCTTCGTGCGGCTCGGCGGACATCACGTCCACGTCTTCGAGGACGTCCGTGGCTTCGGCAACGGTAGCCTTGGGCGGTTCCGCAGACACGGCATCCACGTCCTCGAGGATGTCGTCGTCGGAGAGATCATCGCCGGTCAGGACCGCCGCGGGATCGGGTGCCTTCTCGGCAGCGGCTGCGACAGGCGACGCAGCAGCCGCGGAATTGAACGACTCGGGGCTCAGGCTGACGTCGGCGTCTTCGACGAACTCGGCATCGAGCACCAGCTCGGACAACGATGAAGTCTGGGAGGGCTGAGCGGTGGGAGCGTCCGCCTTCGCATTCGACGGTGCGTCCGCAGCCACCTGCTTCTCGGAAGGGGCATCCGAGAATGCATCCGCCCACGTTCCTCCGAGGTCCGGAACCCCTCCGGTGGCGACCGAGACGTCCGAGGCTGTGATGGCTGGGGTGACTCCTGACGGGCGTCGGACCACGGGAGGCTGAGCTGCCCCTGAAGACAGCTCGACGACAGGATTGGAAGCGCTGGCAATCCCTACCGGAGCCGTCTCCTCGGAGGCGTTCGCGACGACGTCTGGAGTGAGCCCCACGACGGCATTCGTTCCACCCGACAGGCCTTGAGGCGCGACAACCGGAGCGGTTCCGTGAGAGGCATTCGCCGTCCCGACCGAGCCGTCAGCCGTGGCGGGCGACACGCTCCCGGGAGTGGCAGCCATGGGGCCAGACAGCCCTTGGACAGACGTAGCAGGCGGGCTTCCCGCCGCCTGGGCCATCGGAGCCGGGGGCCCTGGGGGAGGGGCGGCGACGGGACCCACTGCGCCCGGACGCGGCGGCGAAACGGACGCCGGCACACCCGTGGGAGGCACGGCGCCAGCGGCAACCGGAGGCATGGCTCCAGACGGAGGCCCCTGACGTGGTGGAGCCCCAGGCGGAGGCGGCTGACCTCCAGCGACACCAGGCCTTCCCTGCGCGGCATTCGGCGGTGCGGAGCCCGGCACACCAGGAGGCCCCATCGGACGCGCGCCTGGGGGTGCCCCGGCACCAGGAACCCCAGGCGCGGTCGGTGGACGGTGCCCAGGAGGCACGGGCCCCGCGCCAGCAGGAGCCATCATCGCGGGCCCAGGCATGCCCGGAGGCGGCCGAGGCGCCACCCCCGGAGGCATGCCGGGCGCTCCTGGCGGCGGTCCTGCCCGGACCATCCCCGGAGGCATCGGCGCGCCCGGAGGCCCCACAGGACGCGGCCCCGGTGCACCGGGTGCCCCCGGCGCGGCGGGACGCATGCCCGGAGGCGGCGTCTTCGGAACAGCAGGGATCCCCGTCGCTGAAGGCCGAGCCCCCGGCGGCACGGGCCCACTCCGCCCGACCATCCCAGGAGGCTGCGCTCCCGGAGCACCCGGCGGAGGCACCACGCGCGGAGGCACTCCGGCACCAGGAGGAGTCCCACCCGCGACAGCGCCCATCGGCGCTGCCCCATGCGGAGGCATCCCCGGAGCACCCACCATCGGCGCGGCTCCAGGAGGGGCCCCACCCGCGGAAGCCCCCATCGGCCCGGCACCCTGCGGAGGCATCCCCGAAGCCGGAGGCACACCCATCCCAGACGGAGGCACCCCGCCCTGCCGGGCCACCAGGCCCGGAGGCTGCGCCACCATGGCCAACCGGGGCGGCCCGGCCGGAGGACTCCCAGGCCGAGCCATCTCCACGACAGGCGGAGCACGCACCGGCTCCCCCATCACGATGTCCGGAAGCTCCTCGCCGACGATGGCCGCTTCGGCCAGGTCCGCTTCGGCCTCCTGATCCTCCGACTCATCACTGAGGAACTGTCCCGGCGCGAGCCCGCCAAACATCCCCGCCACCTCGGGCTCCGCGCGCACGGGCGCGGGCGGAGGCGGCATGGCCGGCGGCGGCACGACCACCGGCGCCGCGGAGAGGGACGCCACCGACGGCATGGACACCGAGCGGCGCGCGGGCACCGGAATGGCCGCCTTCAGCGGACGCGTCGGCCGGTCGATGCCGTAGCGCAGGTTCTGGTAGTGGAACAGCCGCAGCTCCGGCACCACGTACGGCACGATGCGCATGCCCGTGATGAACCCGAGCGCATCCGTGGTCTGCAGGTCCAGCGGGTTGGCCATCGCGACCTTCAGCCGCCGGCCCTCCACCGCGAGCGGGAACGCCTGGTGCTTCTCCGCCTGATCCGCCGTGAGCAGCTTCAGCGTCGCGTCGGTGACGGCGTCGAAGTCCGCCTCCATCGCGACGGGCAGCCGGGACAGCTCGCCCAGCACCATGCCCACCGTCTCGATGTCGAGGAACCCCAGCTCCACGAGCCGGGAGCCCAGCCGGCCTCCGTGCACGAGCTGCGCGCTCATGCCCTGGTCGAGCTGCGCCTGCGTCAGGAGGCCCTTGCGGACCAGCGTCAATCCCAGCTTGTCGGCCATGTCGGCCCGCAGTCTAGACGGCTTCGCGGTGCCAATGAGAGGGTGCGCGCGAATACGACCTGCGCGCCCGTCGTGCCCGCCTGCCTGCCGCTTACGCTCAGTACGCGTTCTTCGACAGGAAGCCCCCCAGCGCGGTGCGCAGGAGGATCTTCAGGTCCATCAGCAGCGACCAGTTCTCGATGTAGTACAGGTCGTACTCGATGCGCTTCTGGATGGACGTCTGGCCGCGCAGGCCGTTGATCTGCGCCCAGCCGGTAATGCCCGCCTTCACCTTGTGGCGCAGGTGGTAGCGCGGAATCTGGCGCTTGAACTCCTCGATGAAGACGGGCCGCTCCGGACGCGGGCCCACGAGGCTCATGTCGCCCCGGAGCACGTTGAAGAACTGCGGCAGCTCATCCAGCGAGTACTTGCGCAGGAACGTCCCCACCGGCGTGCGGCGCGCATCCACCGCGCTCGCCATGGTGGCGCCGTGCACTTCCGCGTCCACGCGCATGGTGCGGAACTTGAGGATGGAGAAGGTCCGCCCGTCCATGCCCATCCGCTCCTGACGGTAGAGGATGGGGCCCTTGCTCGTGAGGCGCACCAGCAGGGCCGTGAGCACCATCGTCGGCGCGCTGACCGCGATGGCCACCAGCGAGAACAGGATGTCGAACACGCGCTTGGCCACGCGGCTCCAGCCGTCCATGGGGTCGCCCTGGAGGCTGATGATGGGCAGGCCGCCGAACTCCTCCAGGCCCCCGTACAGGGTGATGTACTGGTACAGGTCCGGCACCACCTTGACGTCCACGGTGCGCAGCGCCAGCTGCTCCATCAGCGGCTTCACCCGCGCCTGGTCCTCCAGCGGCACGGCGATGATGACCTGATCCACCGGGTGGGCATCCAGGTAGGCCTCCACCCCGCCCACGTGGCCCACCACGCGCACGCCGCCCACCCACTGGCCGACCTTCTCCTCTTTGAGCGCCAGCACGCCCGTCACGCGGAAGCCCAGCTCGCGGTGGCTCTCCACCGTCTCGATGGTGCGCAGCCCCAGCTCCTCCTCGCCGATGACGAGGATGGACTTGAGGTTGTAGCCGCGCCGGCGCACCTCGCTGAGCAGGTGGCGCATGAACATGCGCGAGAGCGCGATGAGCGTGAAGGCGTAGACGACGAAGATGGCCAGCGTGAGGCGCGAGTAGCGCTCGCGGATGAAGTACGTCACCGCCACCAGGACGAGCGTCGCGGTGATGGTGGCCTTGAAGAGCTCGAACAGCTCCCCCATGTGCGAGCGCGCGCGGTTGGTCGCGTACAGCCGTGCCCGCTGGAACGTCATCGGGAAGATGACGAGCACCATCACCAGGGAGACGAACGTCTCGGCCGGGGGCGGGATGCCCTCGGTGATGGGGAACACGCCGCTGAAGCGGGTGAAGTACGCGAGCACGAACGCCACCGCGAGCATCCCCGCGTCGGCGGCGACCTTGATGGACGTGTAGAAGCGCTGCAGGCGACCGAACACCGCGATGACTCCTGACGGGGGAGACGAAGACCGTCCGTCGGATGCAAGACACGCACCCTTTGCCCCAGACACCGTCAGGCGCCCAGGCCCCTCCCCCGGCGCGGCGTCCTAGCACGGGTTTTCCCGTGAATCCAACCGGTTGGACCGCAGGGCACCCGACATCCTCCGACACGCCGAGCAGGCAGGCCTCGGGAAAGTGGGGACGGGGCGGACAGCGCTGTCACACCCCTGGGGAGGGCTTGGACAGCCCCAGCAGGGCGTCCACCTCGGCCTGGATGGCCTGCTGGAAGCGGGCGCGGCCGAAGCGCTCGGCCTGGGCGCGGGCGTCCTCGGGGCGGAAGGAGGCCTCCCACGCATCGAACTGGCGCACGGCGGCGGCGAGGGACGCGGGGGTCTGCTCGTCGAAGAAGAGGCCCGTCTTCGGGGTGACGGTCTCCAGGGCGCCGCCCTTGCCGAAGGCGATGACGGGGCGGCCGGTGGCCTGGGCCTCCAGGGGGGTGATGCCGAAGTCCTCCTCGGGGGTGAAGAGGAGCGCGCGGGCGTCGCGGTAGAGGGCGGGGAGCGCGCTGTCGGGAACGTTGCCGAGGAAGCGGATGTGGGGCGGAAGCGGACCGGACGTGAGGCGCGAGGCCTCCTGTCCCGTGCCCACGACCCACAGCGGGGTGTCCAGGGTGCGGAAGGCCTCCAGGGCGACGTCCAGGCGCTTGTAGGGGGCAAAGGCGCCGAGCCACAGGAAGTAGCCGCCCTGCCCTCCCCCTTCGAGCGGCACCTGCGTGAAGCGGTCGAGTTCCACGGGGGGCGGGACGACGGAGGCCTCGCGGCCCCAGAAGCGGCGGATCTTCCCGGCGATGTGCTGGGAGTTGGCGACGATGCGGTCCACGCCGTCGGTGGAGGCGCGGTCCCAGTGCTGGAGGTAGGGGCGCACGGCGAGGGCGGCGGCGCGGACGGGGAGGCGCGTGCGGCCGGGGCCGAAGTACTCGTCGAACAGGTCCCACATGTACCGCATGGGAGCGTGGACGTAGCTCAGGTGGGGCACGCCGGGAGGGGCGTGGATGCCCTTGGCGACGCAGTGGCTGGAGGACAGAACCAGGTCGTAGTCGCCGGTGATGCGCAGGGTTTCGATGGCGCGGGGAAACAGCGGCAGGAAGTGCCGGTAGCGCGAGTGGATGCCCGGGATGTGCTGGAGGAACGACGTGGTGATGCGTCGGTTCTCGATGCGCGCAGGCTGGCTGCCTGGCTGGTGGATGAGGGTGTAGAGGTCCGCGCTGGGGAACAGTTCGCAGAGGGCGTCGAGGACGCGCTCCCCGCCGCGGTGGGTGACGAGCCAGTCGTGGACGAGGGCGACCTTCACGGGAGGGCCTTCTAGCACTGGATGCGTGGCGGTGCGGGTGGAAGGCCGCGTGTGGTAGGCCAGGGAGCGTGCCTTCTGTCCTCCTCGACCTGAGAATGGTGCGCGGTCAGCTCCACGGCATCGCGAGGTACGCGCTGGAGCTGGCGCGCCGTCTGCCCGCCCTGGCCCCGGACCTGGAGTTCTCCGCGCTGGTCCCGGCGAAGGGCCTGCCGGATGACCTGGGCGAGCTGACGCCGAAGATTCCGCTGCACCGCTCCAGGGCGGGGTACCTGTCCCCGACCGAGCAGCCACTGCTGGCGTACGAGCTGACGAAGCTGAAGCCGGACCTGTTCCACGCGACGTCGTTCTCGTTGCCACTGTTCTGGCCGGGCAAGCTGGTGGCGACGTTGCACGACGCGAACCACCTGGCGCTGGCGGAGCAGTACACGCCGGTGCAGGCCATTTATTACAAGGCCGTGGTGGGGCCACGGGCGCGGTTGGCGTCCGCGCTGATCACCGTGTCTGACTTTTCCCGGGAGGAATTGGGGAAGTATCTGAAGATGTCGCCGTACCGGTTCCAGGTGATCCACAACGGTGTGGATTCGCGGTTCCAGCCGCCGACGGCGAGTGAGGCAAAGGCGTTCCGGGAGCGGCACGAGTTGCCGGAGCGGTACATCGCGGTGGTGGGCAACGCGAAGCCGTTCAAGAACCTGGCGATGCTGGGCAAGTTCGCGCCAGACCTGCCGGTGCCATTGGTGCTGCTCGCGGGCAAGGGCGCGGTGGCGCACGAGACGGGCCTGCACGAGAACGTCATCGACCTGGAGCAACTGCCCGAGTCGGAGATGCCGTTGTTCTACGGGGCCGCCACGGCCCTGCTCCTGCCATCGAAGTACGAGGGATTTGGATTGCCTGCGCTCGAAGCGATGGCGTCTGGATGTCCCGTCATCGCCGCGGATGCGACAGCACTTCCGGAAGTCGTGGGCGACGCCGCGCTACGAGTCCCGCCCGACGACATCACGTCCTGGCATGAAACATCGCTTCGAATTCTCAGGGACGAAAACCTGCGCCGGAGCTTGATTGAACTGGGCAGGGAGCGAGCGGCCCGATTCACCTGGGACCGATGTGCTCAGCAGACCCTCGGCGTCTTCAGGCGGGCCCTGCAGGGAAGGCCATGACTCTCCGTCGTAAAGGCACGCGGCGTATCGTCGTCGGGAGCAGGCCCTACCGCTGGACCGTGGCTCCAAACGATGAGCCCGGGCTCGGCATCGTCGTGGAGCATGAGTCAGGGCAAGGTCAGCGCATGGTGACCTGGGTGGAGCACGGAACGGTCATCTCTCCGGGCCTCGTCAAGGAGGTCATCAACCACGCGCTCGAAGCAGGTTGGCACCCCGAGCAACCCGGGGTCGAGCGGGTCTTCAGGCGCGAATGAACCGCTCCATGATCAACCCGGCGAAATCAAGCGTCCGTGGCCTGCTGACCCGCACCATCGCCTGCATGCTGCTCCTGGTTGCTTCGAACGCGAGTGCCCAGGTCCTCCCCGCCCTCCAGTCCGCGACGCCGAAGGCCGTGTCGCTGACCGTGAGTGGCGGCGTGTCCCTGGGGACGTATGAGGCAGGGTTCCTGTATTACTCGGGGACGTCGTCGCAGGGAGAGCGCGCGGTGGACCTGCGGCTTGTGACAGGCGCCTCCGCGGGGAGCCTCAACGCGCTGCTGGCGGTGATGGCCACCTGTGGCGTGGATGCCCCCACCCCGGGCCAATCGCTGTTCTGGGACATCTGGGTTCCGATTGGGTTCAATGACCTGTTCGTCCCCTCCTCGACGACCCCGCTCGGTGTCTTCTCCCGGGAGGCACTGGAGCGGCGTGCTGGCCACATCGAACAGGCTTGGAATCGGGGCCTGGAGTCGTCCTGCGACGTGGTGCTCGGGGTATCGACGACGCGCCTCTCGCCTCGCGCCCTCCAGGCCGCGAATGGAAGGCTCGACCTGCCGCGACTCGAGGAGAAGTTCGCCATCCGAATCCAGGGACGCGGGCCGGGACGCCCTCCTCGCGCGACCAACTACACGACTCGCGAGGGCCGCCGTCTGGAGTTGATGCTGGAGACCGACGAGCAGGGGGAAATCCCCTTCGCGAATCTGCGCGAGCTTCTCCTCGCGTCCATGTCCTTCCCCATCGCATTCCCGCCCCAGCCACTGCGCACCTGCGCGCCTACCGCCTCCACGAAGCCTGGGGTCTGCCTGCCAGCGGATGCGCGGCGGGAACTCTTCATCGACGGCGGCGTCTTCGACAACACACCGCTCCGTCTGGCCGTGGGGCTTGCTCGCGATGGTCTGCGCGAAACAGCGGACGGCAAGCTCGCGTGGCGCCCGGTTCCACAGCCGGACGTGCGCACGACGCCCCCGGGTATCGCGTTCGCCTTCATCGACCCGGACGCGACCGAGTACCCGGTTGCGCCCCCTGCCCAGGCTGACGCCAGTCCCACCTCCCTGCCCGCGACACTCGCGGGGCTCCTGGCCACCTTCGTGGATACAGCGCGTTCGAAGGAACTGGCCATGCTCCTGGAGGAGGAGCCGGAGATCGCCCAGCGCCTCACCTTGCCGCGCAGGCACTTCCCCGCTGCCGGTGCGCCCCTGTTCGCATTCCTCGGCTTTTTCGAGACCAGCTTCCGTGTTTTTGATTTCTACCTCGGAATGTATGACGCCCGCCGGATGATGGATGACGCGTTCCGGGAAGGGCGGACGCAGGCGGAAAAGCCTCGCGCGACGGCAATGGATGGCCTTGGCGGATGGCAGCCTTTCGCATGCATGAGCGCCGTCTATGACGCCTCACCGGGCGCGGAGGAACTGTGTCAGGGCGAAGCGCTGGCGGACTTCCGGGCACTGTTGCAGATGTCCTTGGACCAGCTCTACGACGCCTGTAGCAAGCCCGCGGTGAAAGCCAACGCTGGCGCCTGGCGCAACACGCACTGTGACCGCGCCCTCGCGGGACAGCCGCCGCCCAGGGTCCCCGGTCTTCAGCCTGGCGAGTGGCCGGAATGGAAGCAGGGCGAGAAGGAATCCGAGCTGGCGTATTCGATGCGACTGCTCGGAGCCTACGGCTTCGGGTTCCGCGACCTGGGAGTGCCGAAGGGCCGAGGGGATCTCGCGGTCCTGCGCATCCGTCATTCACTCGGAGCTGCCGCCCACCGGCTCGCGGAGGTGCAGCCCGCTTCCGACAAGCCCACGGTCCGCTTCGCCAGCAAGCTCGCGGTGGACAGCATCAGCTATGAGCCCCAGCGCCTGTCGCTGCACGTCACGATGGGGCCCACGGAGAGCGAGGTGGGCTTGAGCGTCGGAGCCTCCGAGACGCCGCTGTCGTCCGGGCTCCGGTTCGCGGGCGCGCTCGGGTTCCGCGGGCTGGAAGATGTGTTGTCCTCGGGAAGCAGCAGCGACCCCTTCGGCGTGGCCCTCACGGGAGGGCTCGAGTTCCAGCCACGCTCGGAGCAGACATTCCTCTCCCAGAGCCGCCTCGCGCTTCGCGCCGGCTGGTTGTTCAGCGCGAACGACGACTACGGGACGAACCTCTGCACGGACGGAGGCGCCAGTCACGTGACCGCTTGCTCACGGCCCGTCGTTCAGGCGCTCGTGGGCATCACCTTCCTCGAGTTCCTGCGGGCCCAGGTGGTCGGTGAGTGGTTCCCGGGAAGCAGCTCCCGGAAGACGCTCTGGTCCGTGGCCCCGGGCATCGGCCTGGAGCTGGGGCTCTGACAACGCCTCGCGAAGAACCAGGACGCGAACCCCGGCGATCCGTGATGTGGGCGCAAAGTCACGTACATCCATGATCTCCATTCGGTCCATCGCGCTCTCCTGTGTGGTCGTGCTCGGCTTTTTCGCCGCGTGCAGTGACGATTCCCCCAACCCCGGCGGGACACCCGACGCGTCCGTGCCTGATGGTTCCGTGCCGGAGATGTGCACCACCGAGGGCACCACGCAGTGCGGCGACACCTGCGTGAACACCGACACCGATCCGGCACACTGCGGAGGGTGCGACCAGGCCTGCATGGCCATCGAGGACTGTCGGAGCGGCCTCTGCGTCGCGGTCTGCCGGATTGGCGGTGAGCAGTTCCTGGCCGGGGCGGTGAACGCGGCGAATGCCTGCGAGGTCTGCGCGCCCGCGACGTCCGCGGCCACGTGGACCCCACTCGCGGATGGAGCGTCGTGTGGCTCAGGACAGCTCTGCTCTGCCGGCGCATGCAGTTCGCAGTGCCTCATCAACGGCACGTTCTACCCTGCGGGTACTCCGAACCCGGCGAATGCCTGCGAAGTCTGCACACCCGCGACGTCGACGACGACGTGGTCTCCGCGCGAGGCCATTCCACTGCTGGTTGGCGGCACCGACATCGCGGAGCAAGGCTGGACGGCGTACTCGCAGGCGCCGAACACGCTCACCTACGGCGCGGACCATGTCCGCCTCGCGACGTCGACCAACACCGGCGCTCAAACGAGCGGACAGCTGCTCCTCGCGAAGACGAACGCGCTCGACCCGACGCAGCCGTTCACACTCCGCGTGACGATGCAGGTTGAATCGGTGAGCGGGCACAACCCGCTCGACAGCGGCGCGGCCATCCTGGGGGGCATCACTGGTTCGGTCGGCAACCAGGCGGAGCGCTCGCAGATGATCTACCTGGACAGCGCGGCGATTGGCTGGGCGGATGACACGCAGTCCTCGGCGTTCGCCGTGACCGATGGCGCGTATCACGTCTACGAGCTCGCAGTGAATGCCGACAAGGTGGCGACAGTGAGCGTCGATGGCGTCGCGAAGCTCACCCGGAACAACTTCGTGACGAACGGCACCATCGCCATTGGCGATCAGACCAACGATCGGAACGTCGACGGCGTGGTGCGGATCAAGTCGGTCGAGAAGCTCTGCCAGTGAGTCTCACTTCTGTCCCATGGATTGGCATGGGGACAGATTTACGTGTGGGCCATGATCGGGAACCTGTGGGCCTCTGGTGAGAGCCGGAGGTTCCGCACGAACAGGTCGGCCTCCATGTCCTCACCGGCCTCCACGGCGCAGGGCCAGTAACGCTCCGGGGTGAAGCCGAAGCGGATGGACCGGATGGGCCGGTCAATCAGCCGGGGGATCCAGGCTCGCAGGTCGAAGGGCTCGCGGGCGAAGACGTCGTCGAGGTACAGCGTCTCGCCTTCGACTCCCGCGAACGTCCAGGCGTCCGTTCCCAGCTGGCGCAGAGGCCTCGCGAAGCCATTGGCCACGGGCCAGCTCGCCACCGCCCCGTAGCCCCGCGCGCCGAAACGCTCCGTGGAAGGAAGTCCCTCGCTGGAGAGCATGGTGAGTCCAGCGCGCACGGCCGCTTCCTCCAGTGAGAGCGTGGGGGCGGGTGGGCCTTCAGGCACGGCTTCGTAGCTGGCGGAGAACAACGTCTGCATCTGCGGTTGGAACCCGAAGCGCGGGTAGAACTGACGCACCTTGGGGTTGGCGAAGAGCAACACCGGTGCCTCCCCGCACCCGTCCAGCGCTGCGTTCATGACCACCCGTGCCAGTCCCCGTCCACGATGCGACGGCAGGCAGCCCACGGCCCCAAGCTGGTAGGCCGTCACCTCGCGCCCTTCCAGCAGCAGACGCATCCGCATCACGGAGGCATTGGCCACCACGCGGCCGGCCTCCAGCAAAGCGAACGCACGATAGGCGTCGTTCCACTCACCCCATGCGCGCCAACGACGGAAATCCGCGCGGCGGAACACCTGGGGCACATAGTCACAGAACAGCTCCTGCAACCCGGCATCGAACTGCCCGATCTCAGTGACCGCAACGGAGTCCATTACACGCCCCCAATCAGATCGAAAGCTCAATCAACTCCATGGCTGAGCGCACCTCATGACTGCACGAGCCCAGTTCCCAGACGAACATGAACGACCGGTGCACGCTGGGGCAGCAGGGGGCATGTGTGCAAAGCTCGTGGCATGTCTCGCCTCGATGCCACCAACCTCCAGCGCAAGCGAAGTCACCGTGCAAGGATTCTTGCCACGGGCACGCGGTAGAACTGAACCAGCTTGCCGGGCGCCCACGTCGCCTGCCAGGCCATCCGGATTTCGTCGCGCTCGGTGATTGCGTTACGCCGATCTGGGTGACACACAATGTGATCGTAGGGCCGCGTGCCGGCGTACCAGTGCATCTTCGCCGCCTCTCCGCACAGCAACACTCGCTCGGCTTTGGCGAGTAACGGTTTATTGATCTCCGCGGCGCTCTTCAAATACGGAGCCTCATCAGCTTCGCGGGCCGCCCCATCGAGAAAATGGTACGAGAGGTTAATGAAGCCAATGCCAAAATCCACCAAACGCATGAAGCAGTCGGCAGGGGTGGTGAAGCGCGCCTGAAGTGCCTCTGGCGTGAAGCCGAGGGCCTGCAGCACGATCCCACCGCTGCATGTGTCATCAAACTGCTCGCGCCAACTCCCTTTACAGAAAGGGATGCCGATGGGATCTGTGGGAAACGGGTCCTTGCCACTGATCAAGAGCTGTAGACGCTCGCAGCTCGTCAGCAACCCCAAGTAGGCTGATGAAAGTGGCACATGACGGATTGACCGCACGCGCTTTTCACGTTTGGTTTTTTCTTTCGCCATAATCATTCAATCCCAGCCCCCACACGAACATGAACGACAGGTGCACGCTGGGGTGGAACGGCAGGTAGTGCACCAGGGCCAGGACGTGGAAGCCCACGAAGGACAGCAGGGCTCCCGTGGCCGGGATGGAACCCGCCCGGTGTCTTCGCACCAGCGCCCTCGCCAGCAGGCCGTGCATCGTCGCCAGCAGCACCAACCCCACGAGCCCTGTCTCCGCCCAGGCCGTCAGCCAGATATTGTGGGAGTCCGTGGCCAGCAGGTCCGTGATGCCCGTCTCCGCCTGCGTCGCCAGTGCCGCGGGTTTGTGATTGCCGAAGCCCACTCCTACCAACGGATGCTCGCGCACCAGGCGCCACCCCACGGACATCGCCAGCGAGCGCTCTCCGCTGCCGAAGAGGTTGTCCACCGCCTTGCCGAACCGCTCGCGCCACGCGGGCGTCAGCAGGACCGCGACCACCAGCGCCACCGCCACCCCGAGCCCGGCCTTCCTCGCCGTCCCCCGCAGCAACAGCAGCAGCGCCAGCACGCACACGCCCAGCGCCGCTCCCAGCGCCGCGCGCGCGAATGCTCCGTAGATGGACAGCAGCAGTCCCAACACCATCACGCCCGCCAGCACGCGCCGCCGCGTCACCTTCGACCGACCGATCACCGCCAGCGCCGGGCCCAGCACGGCGATCGCTCCGTGCGCGAACCTCAGCCGGTGGAAGAAGAAGCCTCCCGCCGCGTACCTCGGGTTCTCCTCCGTCCCGAAGTTCTCGTGCAGGCGCGACAGGTTCAGCTTCGTGAACTTCGGTGGCTCCCAGGGCCACGGCACGCGGTGCTGGAACAACCCCAGGGCCGCCGCCGCGAGCCAGCCTCCCGCGATGAGGCCTCCCAGCATCAGCCACGGCACGCCCAGCGTCCCGATGCACGCGACCGCCGCTCCCGCCACCGTGTCCAGCGCCTGGCCGTACCTCGCGCCCCTCGGCCACTTCGCCGCGGCTCCCGTCATCAGCGCCACCGCTGGGGACAGGAGCTGCCAGACACACAGGGCGACGCTCGCCAGCACGAACGCCCTCACGTCCTTCTCCAGCCGCAGCCGCTTCGTCACCGCCAGCGCCAGGGCCAGCGCCGTGGCCAGGATGGCTCCGGCCTGGAGCACCGCCTCCGCCAGCACCAGCCCCACCGCGTAGAGCCCCAACACCGCGGCGACCGCCGTCCGCCAGCGCCCTGCTTCGACTGTCTTGGTATCCGTGACCATGCCGTGCGCCTCGAATCCGCGAGGCCGCTGGACCCTATCCCACCTCGCGGGCCCCCGCGCTTGCGGACTGGGCCTGGAATCCCCGGCGATGGCCCCCATCGCGACATTTCACGCGCTTGACGTTGGCGGTCCGGACAGGCACGCGTTACCCAGCGTCCTTTCCCGGGGCCCCACCGTTCAAGCCATGCGCACCACCCATCGACCTTTCACCACCCTGGCCCTGGCGCTGTGCCTCTTCGTGGCCGCGCTGGAGATGACCGTCGTCTCCACCGCCATGCCCACGGTGGTCGCCGACCTGGGCGGTATCCAGCACTACGCGTGGGTCTTCACCGCGTACATGCTGTCGTCCACCATCACCGTGCCCATCTACGGGAAGCTCGCCGACCTCTACGGCCGCAAGCCCGTCATCCTCTTCGGCACCACCCTGTTCCTGCTGTCCTCCATCGCGTGCGGGCTCTCCACGTCGATGAACATGCTGATCGCCTTCCGCGTCCTCCAGGGCCTGGGCGCCGGCGCCATGCAGCCCATCGCCATCACCATCATCGGGGACATCTACACGCTGGAGCAGCGCGGAAAGGTCCAGGGCGCGTTCAGCGCCGTGTGGGGCATCGCCGGCCTCGCGGGGCCGCTCACCGGCGGCCTCATCGTGAAGTACCTCACCTGGCACTGGATCTTCTTCATCAACATCCCCATCGGCATCGCGTCCATGGCGCTGCTCGTCGCGTTCTTCCACGAGCAGCTCCAGCGCAAGGCTCGCGCGCGGCTCGACTACGCGGGCGCGGCGCTCCTGTCCTCGGGCGTCGTGGCGCTGCTGTTCGGGGTGCAGGGCTCCGGACGGTCGCTGCTCGGCCTTCCGGTCGCCGCCGTGCTGCTCACCGCGTTCGTGTTCGTGGAGCTTCGCGCCGCCGAGCCCATCATCCCGATGAGCATCTTCAAGATTCCCACCATCGCCATCTCGAACGTGGTCGGCGCCCTCTTCTCCGCCGCCCAGTTCGGCGCGACCACCTACGTGCCCCTGTACGTGCAGGGCGTGCTCGGCGGTTCGGCCACCATGGCGGGCGGGATGATCACCCCGATGATCGTCGGCTGGCCGCTGGCGAGCCTCATCGGCGGCAAGCTCATGGTCCGCACCGGCTTCCGGCCGCTCATCGTCGGCGGCCTGGGGCTGGCGGCGATTGGCACCGCGCTGATGGCGTTCCTGCTCAAGCCGGGGGCGCCCATGCTCGTGCCGGAGATCGCCATGGGGCTGTTTGGCATTGGCCTGGGCTTCGCCGCCATGGCGACGATGGTCGCCGTGCAGACGACCGTGGGCTGGGAGCTTCGCGGCGTGGCCACGGCCAGCAACATGTTCTTCCGGACCATCGGGGGCTCGCTGGGCGTGGGCCTCATGGGCGGCGTGCTGGTGTCGCAGCTCATGAAGGACCCGAACGTCCCCGTGAGCGCCGCCGCGGAGCTGCTCGGCCCCGAGCACGGGCGCGGGCTGGCTCCCGCCATCCTCGAATCGCTTGGCGGCGCGCTGAACACCGGCCTGTCCATCAACTTCTGGATCATGTGCTCGGCGATGATCGCCGCGTTCGCCGCGGGACTGTTCTTCCCCAAGGTGAAGCGCATCTCCACGCCGGTGAACATGTCCGACGTCCCCGCCTCCCACTGAGCTGGAGGCGCGTGCAATGCTTCGCGGGCCATGCCCCGGACCGCGAAGCCGCCCTCCTCCCGGAAGCCGCGCACCTCCGCCAGGAAGGCTCCCTCGAAGCCACGCGCCCGGAAGGCGTCCGCGGCCAGGGCCACGGACGCCCCTCCGTCCCTGGACGGTCTCACCTTCCACCCCGTGGATGCCTCACACTGGAAGGACTTCGAGCGCCTCTTCGAAGCCCCCGGCGGCCCGAAGTACTGCTGGTGCATGGTCTGGCGAACGCAGGGCGCGGAGGCGCGTGACTTCAGCAGCGCGGACCGCAAGGCCGCCATGCGCGCTCGCGTGAAGGACCGCGTCCCCGTGGGCATCCTGGGCTACCTGGACGGCAAGCCCGTGGCGTGGTGCTCCATCGCTCCGCGCCCCACGTACCGCAAGAACCTGGGCGGCCCCACCCTGGAGGGTGAGAAGCCGGAGCAGGTCTGGTCGCTGGCGTGCTTCTTCATCCCTCGCGCCCTTCGTGGCCTGGGCATGACGCCGCGCCTCATCGCCGCCGCCGTCGACCATGCCCGGAAGAACGGGGCCACTGTCGTGGAGGCGTATCCCGTGGACGCGGATTCGCCCAGCTACCGGTTCATGGGCTTCGTGCCGACCTTCACGTCCGCCGGCTTCGAGGAGGTCGGACGCGCGGGCTCCCGGCGCCATGTCATGCGTCTGTCATTGCACTGAGGATTCACATTGCGCGGTGCGTGCGGGCTGGAGTCTGGTCCTCCCGGGTTGCACGACGTTCACCTCGGGAGATGCAAGATGGCGGGTCCGCTGAGTGACGAAGAGCTGGCGAAGATTGACGCCTACTGGCGCGCGGCGAACTACCTGTCCGTCGGGCAGATCTACCTCAAGGACAACCCGCTCCTGGAGCGGCCCCTCACGCGCGAGGACATCAAGCCGCGCCTGCTGGGGCACTTCGGCACCACGCCCGGCCTCAACTTCATCTACGTCCACCTGAACCGCATCATCCGGAACCACCGGGCCAACATGATGTATCTCATTGGCCCCGGCCACGGTGCGCCCGGCATCATCGCCAACACGTTCCTCGAAGGCTCCTACACGGAGCTGTATCCCAACATCGAGCGCAACCGCGACGGCATGAAGCGCCTGTTCCGCCAGTTCTCCTGGCCCTACGGCGTCCCCAGCCACGACGCGCCCGAAGTTCCCGGCTCCATCAGCGAGGGCGGCGAGCTGGGCTACTCGCTGCTCCACGCGTACGGCGCCGTGCTGGACAACCCGGACCTCATCGTCCCCTGCGTCGTCGGCGACGGCGAGGCGGAGACGGGCGCGCTCGCCGCGAGCTGGCACTCCAACAAGTTCATCAACCCCATCACCGACGGCGCCGTGCTGCCCATCCTGCACCTCAACGGGTACAAGATCGCCAACCCCACGGTGCTCGCGCGCATCGACCCCGACGAGCTGGAATCCCTCTTCAAGGGCTACGGCTACAAGCCCTACGTCCTGGAGGGCGATGACCCGAAGGACATGCACCAGCGGATGGCGGAGGTGCTCGACACGCTCTACGCGGAGATTCAACGCATCCAGCGCCACGCCCGTGAGAAGAACGATCCCACCCGTCCGCGCTGGCCCATGCTCGTGCTGCGCACCCCCAAGGGGTGGACCGGCCCGAAGGTGGTGGACGGCAAGCCGGTGGAGGGCACCTGGCGCGCCCACCAGGTGCCGCTGGAGGAGGTGCGCGACAACCCCGAGCACCTGAAGATTTTGGAGGCGTGGCTCCACAGCTACCGGCCTCGCGAGCTGTTCGACGCGAATGGCACCTTCCGCGAGGAGCTGGCGGACATCGCGCCCAAGGGCCGGCTGCGCATGGGCGTCAACGTGCACTCGAACGGTGGCCAGCTGCTGGTGCCGCTCGTGCTGCCGGGCTTCCGCGACTACGCCATCGACCCGGGCGTCCCGGGCTCGAAGCAGGTCAGCGCCACCCGGGTGCTGGGCGGCTACCTGCGGGACGTGATGCGCCACAACCTGGCGACGAAGAACTTCCGCATGTTCGCCCCGGACGAGAACGCGTCCAACCGACTCCAGGACGTCTACGCCGTCACCGGCAAGAGCTGGGACGCGAAGCAGGAGCCCACGGATGAGCACCTCTCCGTCGACGGCCGCGTGATGGAGGTCCTGAGCGAGCACCTCTGCCAGGGCTGGCTGGAGGGCTACCTGCTCACCGGACGCCACGGCTTCTTCTCCTGCTACGAAGCCTTCATCCACATCATCGATTCGATGTTCAACCAGCACGCCAAGTGGATCAAATCCGCGAAGGAGCTGCCGTGGCGCAAGCCCATCGCGTCGCTGAACTACCTGCTCAGCTCGCACGTGTGGCGGCAGGACCACAACGGGTTCTCCCATCAGGACCCGGGCTTCATCGACCACGTGGCCAACAAGAAGGCGGACACGGTGCGCATCTACCTGCCGCCGGACGCGAACACGCTCTTGTCGGTGGCGGACCACTGCCTGCGCTCGAAGAACTACGTGAACCTCATCATCGCGGGGAAGCAGCTCGCGCCGGTGTGGCTGGACATGGAGAGCGCCGTGCGCCACTGCTCGGAGGGCATCGGGGCGTGGGACTGGGCCGGCAATGACGACGGCGACCCGGACGTGGTGATGGCCTGCGCGGGCGACGTGCCCACCCTGGAGACGATGGCCGCGGTGACGCTGCTGCGCGCGTGGGCGCCGGAGCTCAAGGTGCGCGTGGTCAACGTGGTGGATGTCTTCAAGCTCGCGCCCGTGCACGTCCATCCCCATGGACTCAACGAGGAGGACTTCAACCGCCTCTTCACCACGGACAAGCCCGTGGTGTTCGCGTTCCACGGCTACCCGACGCTCGTGCACAAGCTCACGTACAACCGGGCCAACCACGCCAACATCCACGTGCACGGGTTCAAGGAAGAGGGCACCACGACGACGCCGTTCGACATGACGGTGCTCAACGACATGGACCGCTTCACCCTGGCGCTGAGCGCCATCCAGCACTCGAAGGCCGCGCGGCACTGGCGGGACGACGCGGAGCAGCGCTTCTCCGAGGTGCGCCAGCGGCACAAGCTCTACGTGTCGGAGCACGGCGAGGACATGCCCGAAGTGGCAAACTGGAAGTGGACCGCGCGATGAGCGACCCGGGCGCGGTGCTGGTCATCAACAGCGGCTCGTCATCGCTGAAATTCGGCCTCTACGTCGAGCGGGATGGACGGGAGGCGGTGCGGTTCAAGGGCAGCGCGAGCCACATCGGCGCGGCGCAGGGCCGGCTCGTCGTGAAGGACGGCGCGGGGAAGCAGGTGCGCGCGGTGGACGTGCGGCATCCGTCGCAGGAGGACGCCCTCCGCGAGGCCGTGCGGCACCTGAGGGAGCTGGGCGGAGCGCAACCCCAGGCCATCGGGCACCGGGTGGTGCATGGCGGTCCCCACCTGCGCCAGCACCAGGCCCTGACACCGGAGGTGATGAAGGCACTGGAAGCGGCGACGCACTTCGCGCCGCTGCACATTCCCGCCGCGCTCCAGCTCATCCGCGCCACGGAGCGGCAGTGCCCGGGCGTGCCGCAGTTCGTCTGCTTCGACACGGCCTTCCACGCGACGATGCCCGAAGTCGCTTCGACGTTCCCCCTGCCCCGCTCCGTGCGCGACCAGGGCGTGCAACGGTATGGGTTCCATGGCCTGTCGTATGAGTCCATCGTCGCGAGGCTGGAGCCGCACGTGCCCGCCCGCACCGTGGTCGCGCACCTGGGCAATGGCGCGAGCCTCGTGGCGCTCGAGCGTGGACGCTCCGTCGATACGTCCATGGGCTTCACGCCCACGGGCGGCATTCCCAGCGGCACCCGCACCGGCGACCTGGATCCGGGCGTGCTGCTGTTCCTGATGCGCACGGGCGGGATGGACGCGGAGGCGTTGGAGACGCTGGTGAACAAGGACTCCGGGCTCCGGGGCCTGTCGGAGGGGACCAGCGACATGCAGGCCCTCACGCGTGACGCGGCGGCGGGCAGCGCGGCGGCGTCCCTGGCGGTGGACGTCTTCACGCGAGGCATCGCGAAGACGGTGGGCGCCTACGCGGCGGTGCTCGGCGGACTGGACCTGCTCGTGTTCACGGGCGGCATCGGGGAGAACAGCGCGCGGGTGCGCCAGGACGTGTGCGCGAGGCTGGGCCACCTGGGCATCCGGCTGGATGCGCAGCGGAACGAGGCGAGCGCGGAGGTCATCACGTCCGACGCATCGTCATGTCCCGTGCGCGTGCTGCCCAGCGACGAGGAGGGACAGCTCGCACGTCACACGCGCCGGATGCTTCACGGGTGAGGGGCCATCCGTCGGCGGCGCACCGCACGAACCTGTCCGACTGTCGGACAGGTTTGGGTTCGCGCCGCACGGAAGGTGGCCCCTTGGAGGTCCGGAGGCTCAGGCCCGCCGCGTGATGCTCCGGCGCGGCAGGTGCAGCAGTCCCTCGCGGCGCAGCCACAGGGCCGCCGCGACAATCGTCAGCAGGGTCGTGGGCATCCAGGCCGCCACGGCGGGCGCCAGGCGCTCGGTGAGCACCAGCGTGCGGGACACCACCATCAGACCCCACATCGCCACCGCGATGAGCAGCCCCTCCACCACCGCCGCCGTCAGGTGTCCACGGCGGTTCATCCGCAGCGCCAGACCCACCGCCAACAATGCCGCGGGCAGTCCCGCCAGCGGGTACGCGAAGCGGTTGTGCCACGCGAGCTGGAAGGCCTTCGTCGCGAGCCCGACCTCTTGTCGCGCGACGATCTGCTCGCCCAGCTCACCCAGGCGCATCTGCTCCGGACGGCCCGGACGGATGCGGAACGTCGTCGCGCCCACGCCCAGCTCGTACTCCGCTGTGGGCCGCTGCGTCACCGACGTGCGCCCGTCCTCCGTGAACGTGCGCTCCACCACGTCCGTCAATTCCCAGCGCGTCCCTTCCAGCGAGCGCATCCGCCCCGCGTCCACGCGGCGGCGCAGCTTGAACTCCGGCGTCAGCGTGAAGATGGAGACGTTCTCGAAGCCCTCCTGCGCGTTGCCGCCCCGGAGGAAGAAGATGGCGTCGCCCCGCCGGAACCACTGCTTCGGCGTGTAATACATCCGCCAGTCGCCCCACCGGTTGAAGCGCTGCGTGGTGATTTCGTCCACGCGCCGGCCCGCCCTCGCGGCCACCGTCTCGTCGAACGCGACCAACCCCACGCACGCCACCAGCGCGCACAGGCCCACCGGCAGGTACAGCGCCGCGGGCCCGAAGGTGAGCGCCCGCAGCGCCGTCACCTCGCCCTTCTTGCGCAGCGCGGACACCGTCGTGCCCGCCGCCAGCAGCAGCGCCGCCGGGCCCAGCTGCTGCACCGTCACCAGCGCCTTGTAGCCGTAGAGCTTGAGCACGTCCCACACCCAGCCCTCGCCCCCGTAGGCCTTCGCGCGGTCCACGAAGTCCACCACCAGGAACACCGCCACCACGCCCGCCAGGATGCCCAGCGTGTAGCGCACGTACGCGCGCACCACGTAGCCGAAGAGGGTGCCCTTCATCGCACCGTCCCCGAACGCGTCACGCGGTACAGCGCGAACGCCCCCGCCGCCATGAAGAGCACGTTCGCCAGCTGCCCCGCGACGAACACCGGCAGCTGCCCCTTCTGGCCCATCTGCTCGAAGGCGCGGCTCAAGAGGTAGTAGAGGACGTAGCCGCCCAGCGTCAGGATGTAGCCCCACGCGCGGCCTGACTGCCTGCGGCCAATCGCCAGCGGCGTGCCCAGGAGCGCGAACGCCACCGGCGCCACCGCGTTGCCCATCCGGCTGTGCAGCGCCATCAGGAAGGGGCGCGCATCCTCCCGCCGCTCCTCCGCGTCCTTCGCCGCCGCGATCAACTCCACCGGCGTCAGCTCCTCCTTCGGCGAGCGGAACCGGTTGCGCCGCGACAGCGACCCGCCCAGCCCCACGTTGATCTCCGCCTTGTCGAAGGCGACGACGCTCGCGTCCACCGAGGAGCGGTTGGCGCGGTGCACCTCGCCCTCCTTCAGCTCGATGCGCAGCGCCTCGCCCCGCTCGGACGTGCCCACGCTGCCCTTGTGCGCGAGCACCAGCAGCGGCGAGCTGGGGTCGCGGTCGTCGTGCAGCAGCACGTTCGTCCACCCGCCGCCCCTGGGCGCCACCTTCTGCGCGTACAGCGTGAGGTCGCTCAGGTCCTCGTAGAAGACGCCGGACTTCACGTCGCCCGCGACGTTCTTCTGGATGACCTCGCCCACCAGGTCCTTCACGCCCGTGAGGCCCCACGGCTCCACCGTGGACGTGAGCAGCACCATGAACGCGCTCAGCGCGAGGCCCACGCTCAGCGGCGCCGCCAGCAGCTGGAGCGGGCTGATGCCCAGGGCCTGCAGCGACGTGAGCTCCCGGTCCTCTCCCAGCCGCCCCAGGCCCAGCAGGATGGCCAGCAGGAACGCGATGGGCAGCGCCATCACCAGGAAGTGCGGCGCCAGGTACGCGATGAGCCGCCCCAGGTCCCCCAGCGTCACCGCCGAGCCCAGCAGCACGTCCGTGCCGCGCAGGAACTGCATCACGAACAGCAACAGGAACATGAACGCCACCCAGACGCACAGGGGGACGAGCAGCTCCTTGAGCAGGTAGCGCGCCAGCAGCTTCACGGCCGCGCCCGCAGCCCCCGCGCGCCAATGTCACGGCGGAAGTGCTTGCCCTCGAAGCGCACGGCGTCCGCCGCCGTCAGGGCCCGCTCGCGCGCCGTGGCCAGGCTGTCGCCCCGCGCGCACACCGTCAGCACCCGGCCGCCCGCCGTCACCAGCGCGCCGTCCTGCTTCGCCACGCCCGCCAGGAACACCGGCGCATTTGACGGAACGGCCTCCAGCCCTTCAATCCGCTGGCCCTTCTTCGGCGCCTCCGGATAGCCCTCCGCCGCCAGCACCACGCCCACCGACGCGCCCGGGAACTGCTTCAGCGGCCGGGGCTCCAGCGTCCCCCTCGCGCACGCATCCAGCAGCGGCAGCAGGTCCTCGTCCACCTGCATCATCAGGACCTGCGTCTCCGGGTCCCCGAAGCGCGCGTTGAACTCCAGCACCTTCGGGCCGGACGCCGTGAGCATCAGCCCCGCGTACAGCACGCCACGCAGCGGCGTGCCGCGCTTCTTGAGCACCGCCAGCGTCGGCGCGATGACCTGCTCGCCCACCTTCGCCAGCTCCTGCGGCGTGAGGAACGGCGCCGGGCAGTACGCGCCCATGCCGCCCGTGTTGGGGCCCGTGTCACCCTCGCCCACGCGCTTGTGGTCCTGCGACAGCGGCAGGAGCACGTAGCGCTCGCCGTCGCACAGGGCCATCAGCGAGACCTCCTCGCCCTCCAGCAGCTCCTCCAGCACCATCTGCTGGCCCGCCTGGCCCATCTGGGCCACGGCGCGCACCGCTTCGCGCGCGGCCTTCGCGTCCGGCGCGACGATGACGCCCTTGCCCGCGGCCAGGCCGTCCGCCTTCACCACGATGCGGCCCTGCGCGACGGCGTACGCTTCCGCCTGCGCCGCGTCGGTGAAGACGCGGAAGGCCGCGGTGGGGACGCCCGCCTCCTCCATCACCTCCTTGGCGAAGGCCTTGGAGCCCTCGATGCGCGCGGCCGCCGCGACGGGGCCGAAGCACGGGATGTCCACCTGCGCGAGCGCGTCCGCGACGCCCGCGACGAGCGGCGCCTCCGGGCCCACCACCACCAGGTCCACGCGCTCGCGGCGCGCCAGCGACACCACCGCCTCCGGCGAGTCCGCCTGCAGGGGCACGTTGGTGCCCCACCGCGCCGTGCCCGGGTTGCCCGGGCCGACCAGGAGCCGCGAGAGACGGGGACTCTGGGCCAGCTTCCACGCGAGCGCGTGCTCGCGTCCGCCCGACCCCAGCAACAGGACCTTCACGTCAACCTCGCTCGTCGAGTTTGAAGAGCAGCTTCTTCGCCGGGAAGTAGGACGGATCCAACCCCACCACCTTCTCCAGCACCGCGCGCGCTTCCTTCGGCTTCGACGCCACCAGCAGCTCCGCCAGCTTCGTCTGCGCGGACAGCATCTTCGGCGCCACGTCCAACGCGGACTGCAGCGAGCGCATCGCCACCGCCACGTCCCTGTCCGCCGCCTGCGCGAGCCCCAACGACAGGCGCGCCACCGGCAGGCCCCGCTCCAGACCCACCGCGCGCTCGGCGAGCCCGCGCGCCTGCGGCGACTTCGCCTCCAGCGCGATGAGCGCCCGGTACGCCTGCGCACTGCCGCTGTTCGCGTTCACGTCCACCACGGAGTGCAGCAGCCGCTCCGCGGTCTGACGGTCCCCCTGGTGGAAGCGCACCAGGGCCTCGTACAGCAACGGCTGCACGTCTTCCGGGCGGTCGCCCAGCGCCTTCACCACGTTCTCCACGCCCAGCAGCGTGTCGCCGGGCCTCAGCCAGAAGCGCGACAGCGCGGGCCGGGGCGCCAGCCGCAGCGGATCCCACTCGCGCGCCTCCAGCACCGGGTAGAACAGGCGGAAGGCCTCGTCGCGCTTCTTCGCGCTCGCCGCCGCCACGCCCTCCAGGAGCTTCGCGTCCATGCGGCGGTCATCCAACCGCACCGCCTGCTGGAAGCGCTCCTGGGCCCCGGCCACGTCGCCTTCCAGCAGGTGCATCCGCCCTTCCAGCACCTTCTCCAGCGCGGCGTCCTCCAACCGGCCCTGGAAACCCTTCAGGTGCTCGCGGGCCGCGGCCACGTCCTTCTGCTCCAGCGCCACCAGGAACCACTGCAGGTGGGCCTCCGGCATCGCCGGCACGGCCTTCAGGGCCTCCGTCGCCGCCTTGACCGAGCCCGCGTCGTTGCCCACGGTGCGCTCGGCCGCGGCCAGGTGGCTCCAGATTTCAGAGGCGTCGCGAGGGCCGTAGCGGGTCGCGTTCTTCGTCAGGTCCTTCAGCGCTCGCACCGCGTCGCGCGCGTTGCCCTCCGCCTGGTAGCGGAGCACCGCCAGCGCCAGGGAGGCGCGCACGTCGCCCGCCTTCGCCTTCAGCCGGTCCTCGTACAGCTTGCGCGCGCGGTCCGTCTCCCCCACCTCCACGTAGATGCGGGCTGCGGCCTCCAGGCTGTTCCAGTCCTGGGGATCCAGCTCCATCCGGCGCGAGAGCTGCTTCAGCGCCAGCCCGTACTGGCCGGCCTGCTCGTGCGCGAGCGCGCTGTAGTAGTCCACGCGCTTGAGGTTGGGCGCCAGCTTCCGCGCGGCGTCGAACTCCTGGTTCGCCAGCTCACGCGACGTGGCCACCTGCGAGCGCCCCAGCACCAGGTGCGCCTCCGCCTTGTGCGCGTCACTGGCCTCCGGACGCGCGAGCACCGACGTGGCGAGCTGCGCCGCCTCCTCCAGATTGCCCGGCTGACGCGAGCGCGCCAGCAGCAGGTTCGCGTGCGCGACGAGCAGCGCGGGCGTCTTCCCGGCCGTGCCCTGCGCGGCCTGGATGAGCTCGCGCGCCTCCTGGAAGGAGTTGTCGTCCATGCCCGGACCGCGCCCGAGCGCCAGCGCCTGCACGTACCCGGCGATGGCATCCGTGCTGCGGGGGTCGAGCAGCAGCGCCTGCTGGAAGGACTCCTCCGCTTCCGTGTAGGCGTTGCGCTGGTCCATCTCGAGCTGCTTCTGGCCCGCGGCCAGGTGCTCCGCGCTGGTGCCCTCCAGCTCCAGGAACTGGAGCTTCCAGCGGCCCACCGCGGCCAGCACCTCCGGAGGCACCGCGGCCGGAGCGGCGGGCTTCGCGTCCCGGGCCGCCTTCTCCTGCTGGGGCTTGTACACGAGGAAGTAGCCCGCCGCGCCGCCGCCCCCGAGGAGCGCCAGCACCAGCAGGCCCACGACCACGGAGCGGCTGCCGCCCCCGCCGCCGCCGCGCTGGGCGCTGCGGACCGGAGCAGCCGTGATGTGCGAGGTGCGCGCGGGCTTCACGGAGCTCACGCGCGAGTCCGACGACGGCGCCGTGGCCCCCGCGGACCGGAGCTCGCCCCCGGACAGGTCGTCCCCGGACGAGGCCGACGCGGGGTCCAGGCTGCTCATCATCGGCAGCTCCAGGTCCCCGCTCGCGGGCGGAGGCGCCGCCACCTCGGGCGCCACCATCACGGTGGACTCCCGGGCGGCCGCGGGCTCGCGCTGCTTGCAGTCGTCGCAGATGCCCAGGGCCTGGTCGAAGGGATCCGTCAGGGCCTTGCCGCACGAGCGGCAGCTGGTGCTCGTCTCCGGCTTCGCGGCGGCCTGGGCCGGAGCGCGGGCGGACATGCGGCCCAGCGACACGGCCCCGGCGGCAGGCGCGGAGGCGGCCCGGGCGGGCGCGGGCGCCTTCGGGGCGGCCCCTTCCGGCTCCAGCCCCCCGGGCGCCGGCCCGAGGAAGTCGAGCAGCGGGTCGTCCGGAACTTTCGGAGCGGCGACGCCGGGCGCATCCGGCACCGGCGGGCCGGGCTTCGCGGCGGGGCTCGCCCTGGGGGACGACGGCGGAGCGGCCGGGCCCAGGTTCGCGAACGGGTCCGAGGGAAGGCTCGCGGGGGCGCGCGACGCGGGCGGGCCCAGGTTCGCGAAGGGGTCCACGCTTCCCGGTGGCCCCAGCTCCGGCATCTCACCGAAGTCCCCGAAGAGGTCCGACGCCGGTGCTGGCTTGGGCGCGGCCGGAGCCTGCGGAGGCTTCGCCGCGGCGGGCACGTTCCGGGGCGCCGCCTGCGCCGGAGCGGCGGCCGGATTGCTCCGGGGCTCACGCGCGACGGGAGGCGCCGGGGCGGCCGCGGGCGGCTGCGGCTGGGCGGCGGAAGGCGAGGCCCCTTCAGGGGGGGCCGTCACGGACGCGGCAGAGGCCTCCCGCTTCACGAGCTGGAGGTGACGGCAGCGGGGACACTGCGCGCGGACGCCCTTGGTCGTGATCAACCGGTCGTCGATCGCGTAGGCCGCCGCGCATTTCTGGCAGACGATGCGCATGAAGTTAGTGGCGGAAGTGTCGCACTCCCGTCACCACCATGGCCATCCCATGTTCATCCGCCGCGGCGATCACCTCCGGGTCCCGGACGGAACCGCCCGGCTGGATGACCGCCGTCGCTCCCGCCCGGGCCGCCTCGTCCAGGCCGTCCCGGAAGGGGAAGAAGGCGTCCGA
This sequence comes from Corallococcus exercitus, assembly GCF_003611585.1. GTDB lineage: Bacteria > Myxococcota > Myxococcia > Myxococcales > Myxococcaceae > Corallococcus > Corallococcus exercitus. Next base: position 26,453 of record NZ_RAVW01000072.1, read on the forward strand.
GGCCACGGCGCTGCCCTTGAGGGCCTCGCCACCGCGCGTCATCGCGATGCGCACGGAGTCCACCCGGTTCGTCTGCCCGCCGCCCTGCGCCAAAAGCTGGGACGGCGCCGCGAACACGATGGCGTTGCTCTTCACGTGCTTGCACACCTTCCAGGCGAAGCGCAGCGCCCGCTCCTCCTCCGGCGTGGGGGCGCGCTTGGACACCACCTTCCACTCCAGGGGCGGCTCCACCGCGTCGCGGTCCATCAGCAGCATGCCGCCGGACACGCTGCGCGCGTCCACCTGGGGCCGGGGCTTCACCGTGGGAGACGCCAGCGCGGGGCCCGCCTCCAGGAGGCGCAGGTTCTTCTTGCCCGCCAGCACCTGAAGGGCCGCCGCCGAGTACGACGGCGCGATGACCGCCTCCAGGAACGTCTCCGCCATGGCCTTCGCCACGGCCTCGTCCACCTCGCGGTTGAAGGCGACGATGCCGCCAAAGGCGCTCACCTCGTCCACCGCGCGGGCGGTGCGGTAGGCCTTCTCCAGCACGTCGTCCACCGCCACGCCGCACGGGGTGTTGTGCTTGATGACCACCGCGCAGGGCTTCTCCGGGAACTCGAGGACGAGCCCCAGGGCCGCGTCCAGGTCCAGGATGTTGTTGTACGAGAGTTCCTTGCCCTGGAGCACCTTGGCGAAGGCGACGGACGGCTCCTTCGGCGCGGCGTATTCCTTGTAGAAGGCGCCGCGCTGGTGCGGGTTCTCCCCGTAGCGCAGCCCCTGCACCTTCTGGAACGCGAGCGACAGCTCCTGCGGGAAGGGCTCCTGCGCCTCACCGGACAGCCACCCGGAGATGGACGCGTCGTAGGCCGCCGTGTGCGCGAACGCCTTGCGCATCAGCCGGCGCCGCGTCTCCAGGCCCACGCCCTTCTGGCCCTCAATCTCCGCGAGCACCGGCGCGTAGTCGTCCGGGTCCACCACGATGGCCACGTGCTTGAAGTTCTTCGCCGACGCGCGGACCATCGCCGGCCCGCCGATGTCGATGTTCTCGATGACGTCGTCCTCGCCCGCGCCGGACGCCACCGTCTGGCGGAACGGGTAGAGGTTCACCACCACCAGCGAGATGGGCTCGATGTGGTTCTTCGCCATCTCCGCCCGGTCACTCTCCAGGTCGGGCCGGCCGAGGATGCCGCCGTGGATGCGGGGGTGGAGCGTCTTCACGCGGCCGCCAAGGATTTCGGGGCTCTGCGTGTGCTCGGACACCTGGGTGGCGGGGATGCCGGCGGCCTTCAGGGCCTCCAGGGTGCCGCCGGTGGAGAGCAGCCGGTAGCCCAGCCGGACCAGGCCCTGGGCAAAGGGAACCAGACCGCGCTTGTCGGAAACGCTCAGGAGAGCCAGCACGTGTGCGCCTCGCAATGGGTGGGGGTGGCGCGGGTCCTAGCAACCACCCCCTGGGGTGTCAACGCAACACGTCACCCCAGGCCCGGCGCGAAACAGTGCCCTGCCCTCTAAGGCTTGCGGGCGGACACGGGAGGCTCGGCCTCCGTGGCCTCGCGCAGCTTCATGAGGCCGCGCGTCTCCACCTGGCGGATGCGCTCGCGGGTGAGGTTCATGATCTCCCCCACCTCCTCCAGCGTGATGCCGCCCTTCTCCGCCACGTCCAGGGCACAGGTGTGCTCCAGCTCCGTGATTTCCTTGTCCGGGAAGTTGAGCTTGATGGAGCCCGTCTCGGGGTTCACGTCCAGGTAGAGGTTGTGCTTGCAGGACACGAAGAGGCACGGGCGCGGGCCGTTGATGCAGTCGGCGCGGGTGCGCGGCCGCTGCTCGTCCACGAGCTTGAGGGTCTCCGTCTCCTCGGGGTCCAGCTGACCGGCCAGCCGGCGCCGGCGCAGGTCGCGCGCCATCTCCTTGCGCGACATCGTCTTGGAGCGCCGGCGTTCCGCGGGCTGCTCCTCCTCATTCCCCCCCTCGCCCTCCTGCAGCTGCTTCACTTCCGACATGTTTCGTCCTCCAGATGTGTGGAGTCTACCCGGTTCAACAGGACCCTGGGGGGCATCCTATTGTGGCCGGAGCGTTTCGTCTTCGCGCGCCGTGACGGCGCTGCCCAACCGGGCGACATCCCGGACCAGATCCTGCGCCCGTTGCCTGAGCGTTGCCAACTGGGCTTCGAGTGACCTCCTGCGTTCTCCTCCCAGGGGCCGTCCTCCCAGCTCCTCCTGGAACCCGTCCAGCACCTCCGACAGGTCCCTCTGGAGCTGGTCGATGTGGTTGCGGTGGAACACGAAGGAGCGGCGGATGTCCTCCAGGGTGTGTCCTTCGGCCATCATCTTCTTGATGACGTTGATGCGCCGCACCGCCTCCACCGGGTAGAGCCCCAGGCTGCCCTGGTGCTTCCCCTTGCGGCCCACACGGCGGCTGCGGGGGAGCAGACCGGCCTGGACGTACTTCCGGAACGTCGCCTCCGAGAGCCTCACGCCCCGGGGCCGGAAGATTTCCAGGATCGCGTTCGCGGGCAGGCCTCCCGCGTTCTCGCGCTCGATGCGCTCCAGTTCGTCGGGCGCGAGCAGGTCCATTGATTCCATTGAATAGAGGCTACTGAATGGATGCCATAGGTGCCAGATTCGCGCGTCATCCGTCAAGGAGGACGAGCAGCCGGGCAGGCGGACGTCGTCCGGCCGACGCTCCGCGCCGGCTTGCGGTGGCTTCAGGGGC
>NZ_RAVW01000730.1 GCF_003611585.1 Corallococcus exercitus
CGGCGGGGGCGCGACGGCCACGGGCGGCGGCTCGGGAGGAGGAGGCGGCGGCTCCGGCGGCGCGGCGGGCGCGAGCAGCGCGGCCAGCTCCGGGATGTCCGAACCGCGCTTCCAGTCCGGCATGCCCTGGCGCCAGAAGAAGCTGCGCGCGCTGATGGTGCCCGCGGCCATCCACTCGGCCACGGCCGTCTCGTCCAGCGGGCCCTCCTGCTTGTTGCGCACCATCACGAACCACGGCGCCCCGGCTGTCTGGCGGGGAGGCGCGGTGCGCGTGGGCTCATCATCCCAGGGCGTCTGGGGAGCCGACGCAGGAGGTCGGGCCAGGGGCGCAGGCGCTGCCGCGGCGGCCACCGGAGCCGGAGCGGGCGCGGCGGCGGCACCACCACCTCCCGCCAGCGAACGCTCCTGGGCCCGGATGCGCTCCACGTCGGCGAGCGACACCACGCGGGTGCTCTCTTCCTCGGCGGGCCCTTCCACGGTGATGACGTTCTGGCAGTTCTTGCAACGGACCTTGACCGTCTTGCCGCGGACCTTCTCGTCCGCAATGGAGTACCGCTTCTGGCAATTGTCGCAGGTGAAGTTCAAAGGGGGCGTCCGGCTCTCGGGGAAAACCGGCGGGGATGCTACCGCCAGAAATCTCCCGCGCAAACACACGGTTGACTCTGTTCTTCGGCCCAACTATTCACCCGCCCTCGGTTTCACTCCAGGCTTCTACGAGGGTGGCGCATGCCGGCGAAGGATCTCGGGACCAAGCACTCGTGCTTCAAGTGCGGGACGAAGTTCTACGACATGAAGAAGCCGGACCCCATCTGCCCCAAGTGCGGGGCGGATCAGCGGGAGAACGTGGTCGCCAAGCCCGCCGAGGGCCGGCGTGGCCGCCTGGCCGCGGCTCCGAAGGTCATCGAGCCCGAGCCCGAGGAGACGCCCGCCGCCGAGGAGGACGAGGAGAGCCTCGAGACCTTCGGCGATGACGAGGACGCCGAGGCCGGCGCCGAGCCCGCCGAGGACGACGACATCTAGGGTCTTTCCCAGGATGGAAGGTCTCAGGGCCCCCCGAGCTGCTCGGGCGGGCCCTTTTGCCGTTTCCCGCCTCCCGCTCCCCGGGGGCCTGGAACGGCTCCCCGGAGCGGGGACCCCCTCGCCGGGGGCCCACACCGCTCCGGGACGTCACCTCAGGTGCCGCTCAGACGCTCGTGCGACGACACCAGCGACAGCTCGGTGAGTGCGCTCTGGATCTTCTCGTAGAGGTTGGGCCCCATCTCCTGCATGCCCACCGGCCGGGCGCCCTTGCGGCGGGCCCCCAAGGGCAGGCGCTCAACCTCTGCGGACAACGTGGGTTGCTTCCTGGCCTGATGCATGACGGGTCCCCCTCGCGCGGAAGTGTTGGCTTCCGCAGAAGCAATTTTGCCACCAAGACAGAAGTCTGAACAAGGGGCGTGCTTCCCGGCACTTATACGGAACCCCGGGCCGACGATTTCGTTCCGTCGGATCCGGACGCGACAGCCGTGTCAGGGGCGCCCTACTGTCCCGAGCCGGCCTGACGCAGTGCTTCCACGCCCCAGGTCTGATCGACCTGGACGGTCTCCCCCGCACGGACGGTGACGGTCCGGGACGTCTCCGGCAGCCGGTCATGCCAGAAGACGAGCGTGTGGGCCCCTTCGGGGACTCGCATCCGGAAGCGGCCGTCCGGGGCGGTGGTGGTGAAGTACGGGTGGTTGAAGGTGCGGACCACCGCGCGCATCCAGGGGTGCACGTCGCAGCGGACCTGGACGGTGCCCGGTTCGGCGGGCAGCGGGCGGCGCAGGGTCATGCCCTCCAGGGGCATGGCGACGTTGAAGACGGAACGGTTCGTCCCAGCCTGGGCGCGCACGTTGTGCACCAGCGGGTCGGAGTTGCGCAGCAGCAGCTCACCGCCAGCCTTCGCCGCGAGCGAGGGGGGCTCGTAGTGGCACTGCTTCTGGTCCAGCACCGGCGGCGGCGCGGGCGTCTCCGGGTCGGGCAGCCCCGCGCCGTCCTGGAGTGAGACGACGGCGTGGGCCAGGGCCCCCTCTGCGCCCACCACGAGCGAGCGGTCCTCCGCCTGGTCGCCGCACACGCTGGCGACAGTGGCGGAGGTCGGCGCGCTGGGGGCCTGGGGAGGGGTCCCGGTGAGGAGCACCCGGCCCTCGATTTCGCCCCACTTCACCGGTCCGGTGGGACGCGGCGCGACAGCGGCGGGAGGGGACGTGGCCGGGGGAACCGGAG
>NZ_RAVW01000731.1 GCF_003611585.1 Corallococcus exercitus
CCCCAGCACCGCCCCCGCGCCCTGGAGCACGGGGAACGTCAGCGTCATCCGCCACGGCGGCGGCTTGGCGCTCTGCTCCACCGCGAGCACCCGCCGCGTGCGCTCCTGCAGGGCAGGGTGGCCGGGCATGAGGCTCGCGGTGTGGCCGTCCTCGCCCACGCCGATGAGCACCACGTCCAGCTTCGCGGGCAGCGTCTTCTCGTAGTCGCGCGCGGCGGCGTCGCGGTCCGCGCGCTCGCCCTGCATGCGGAACACCTGCGCGTCCGGCAGCTTCAGCGGCGCCAGCAGCGACTCCTTCACCAGCAGGTAGTTGCTGTCCTTGTGGTCCGGCGGCACGAAGCGCTCGTCCACGAAGTACACGTCCACGCGCTCCCAGGGGAGCTTGTGGTCCGCGAGCATCCGGTACGCGGGCTTGGGCGTGTTGCCGCCCGACAGCGCCAGGCTCACCCGGGCCTTCGTCGCGAGCGCCTTCTCCAGCTCGCGCGCCAGCCAGTCCGCGGCCTCGCGGGTCAGCCGCTCGGAGGGGACGACCAGGGGCTGGCTCATAGCGTGGACCACCGCCGGCCGTTCTTCGCGGGCAGCGCGTCCGCGGCGTCGGGGCCCTTGCTGCCCTTGGCGTAGGTGTGGACCGTGCCGCCGGCCTCCGTCTCCAGCGCCTGGAGGATGGGCGTGATGTAGCCCCAGGCCTGCTCCACGCTGTCCTGGCGCGCGAAGAGGGTGGCGTTGCCGCGCATGCAGTCCAGCAGCAGCCGCTCGTACGCCTCCGGCACGGGCTTCTTGAAGCTCTCCGCGTAGTCCATGTCCATGGTGACGCCGCCGATGTTCACGTCCTCGCCGGGAATCTTGGACTCGAAGGACAGCGCGATGCCTTCGTGCGGCTGGATGCGCAGCGTGAGCACGTTGGGCTGCAGCCGCTGGCAGCTGGCGCCGCCGCCGCTGAACAGGCCGAGGGGCACCGACTTGAAGTGGATGGACACCTCCGTCAGGCGCTTCTTCAGGTTCTTGCCCGCGCGCAGGTAGAAGGGCACGCCCTGCCAGCGCCACGAATCGATGTTCATCTTCATGGCCACGTAGGTCGGCGTGCGGGAGCCCTTCTTCACGCCCTTCTCGTCCTGGTAGCCCTGGTACTGGCCCACCACCACGTGCTGGGCCACGTCCTCGCCCTCCACGGGGCGCAGCGCGCGGAAGACCTTGGTCTTCTCGTCGCGGATGTCCTCCGCGCCAAAGGACACCGGCGGCTCCATGGCGCACAGGGCCAGCACCTGGAGCAGGTGGTTCTGCACCATGTCCCGGATGACGCCTGTCTCGTCGTAGAAGCCGCCGCGGCCCTCCACGCCAATGGCCTCGGCCGCCGTGATTTCGACGTGGTCGATGTGCTGGCGATTCCAGAGCGGCTCGAAGATGGCGTTGGCGAAGCGGAACACCAGGATGTTCTGCACCGTCTCCTTGCCCAGGTAATGGTCGATGCGGAAGATCTGCTTCTCATCCAGCACCGCGCCCAGCTCCTGGTTGAGCTTCTTCGCGCTCTGCAGGTCGTGGCCGAAGGGCTTCTCGATGATGAGCCGGTGCCAGGGCTTCTGACCCGGATGCTCCTCGCGCTTGAGCAGGTCCGCGTCCGCGAGGCTCTTGATGATCTGCGGGAACGTGGAGGCCGGCGTGGCCATGTAATAGAGCTGGTTGCCGCCCGTCTTGTGGCGCTTCGCGATGTCCTGGAGCTTCTGGCCCAGGCGCTGGAAGGCCTCCGGGTCGTCGTAGCCGCCGGAGGCGGTCTCGATGCTCTCCGCGAAGCGCTTCCAGGTGGCCTCGTCCACGGGCTGCGTGCGGGCGAACTTCTGGAGGCCCTCCTTCACGTGCTCGCGGAAGGACGCGTCCTCCAGCTTGGAGCGGCTGAAGGCGACGATGGCGAAGTTGTCCGGGAGCAGGCCGGAGCGGGCGAGTTCGAAGAGGGCCGGGAATAGTTTGCGTTCGGCCAGGTCTCCCGTGGCGCCGAAGAGGACCAGGGTGCAGGGGTCCGGGCGGCCCGCGCTGAACACCGGTTCGCCCTCACGGGGATGGGTTTCGATGTGCACTCCCTGCGCGTCCATGCGGTGTCTCCCTCCGTGTGACCGACCGGGCACCTTAAGGCGCTAATCTGGCGGCCCTGCAAGCGCATTGCAGGAGAATGATGCGGGCCTGACGTCTTGCCTGCCGCGGTGCGGGTGCCGGGGCCGGGCACCTCCCTGGCTTCTTC
>NZ_RAVW01000732.1 GCF_003611585.1 Corallococcus exercitus
ACAGGCCGGGCCCCCGGCCCGCCCTGGTGCCGCCGATGAGCCCCGCTTTTCCCTGCCTCCAAGGCCCAGCGGAGGGGCATTTCCCGGGATGTCCCGGGGCGGGCGGAAGAAACCAACCGGCGCGGAGGGAAAATGCGGTGCGTCACGCAACCCGGCCCGTGTCCGGACGAAAATGGGTCATCCCCCACCTCGAATCCCGAGGCCGTCAATGATCATCCCGTCCCGCCCGCTCTCCGCGCCCCGCACCTCGACGGCTTCCTCGTCGGCCCCGGCCTCCACGGCCCGCACCCCGAAGGCGTTCTCGTCGGTGTCCACGTTCGAGGCCGGCGCTCCGGCCAAGAAGTCCCCGACGACGCCGGTGCCCCCGCCGCAGGTTCCGGTGGAGGACGTGCCGCCGTCCAAGCCGGATCCCCGCTACGACGGGTTGAAGGACCAGGCGCTGATCAACGCGCTGCACGACGCGGTCAGCAAGCACAAGGACCTGGGCTACAACGGCGCGCGGAAGATCATCTTCACCACCCTGGACAACCACGATGGCAAGGTGAAGTGCGTCTACACGGGCAAGGAAGTCACGACGAACAAGATTCCCAGCAGCAACGTGATGAACACCGAGCACACCTGGCCCCAGTCCAAGGGCGCCACGGGCCCGGCGAAGGCGGACCTGCACCACCTGTTCCCCACCGACAGCAAGGCCAACTCCATCCGGGGCAACTGGCCCTTCGGCACGGTGAAGAACGTGAAGTGGACGGAGAACGGCGCCAAGTTCGGCACCGACGAGAAGGGCCGCACCGTCTTCGAGCCGCCCGATGAGCACAAGGGCAACGTGGCGCGCGCGCTGTTCTACTTCTCCACCGTCTACAACAAGCACATCCCCGCGGATGACGAGGCCGTGCTCAAGCAGTGGAATACGCTGGACAAGGTGGACGCCGCGGAAGTGAAGCGCAACGACGCCATCGAGACCTACCAGCAGAACCGCAACCCCTTCGTGGACGACGCGTCGCTGGCCGACCGCATCGCGGACTTCTAGAGTCCGCGGCATGTCCCATCCGCTCGCGCCCTTGTGGGCGCTCGTCCCTGGCCGCACCGGTGTCCCCCTGATGAAGGTGGGGGGCACGCCCGAGGCACCGGGGCCCCTGGAGTGGCCCGCCTGCGCCATGTGCGGCGGGCCGCAGCGCTTCCTCTTCCAGTTGCCGCACGTCGAGGGACGGCTGGACCTGGCGCCGCACGCGTCGGTCCACGTCTTCCAGTGCGAGAACCCCGACACGGCCTGCTTCCGCTGGGACCCGGAGGAGGGCGCCAACGCGGCGGTGCCGGTGAAGGCGGGCGCGCCGTCCGTGAGCGCGCCGCCCGGGCCGGTGAAGCCGTACGCGGAATGGACGCTCGGCTTCGAGCCCGCCACCGAGGACACCGAGGCCCTGTCGGTGGACGTCAACGAGGCCACCGAGGAGCAACTCACCGCGCTGGACCGCGCGCAGGAGGAGGCGCCGGAGAGCAAGGTGGGCGGCGTGCCCGGGTGGCTCAACGGCGAGGCGACGCCGGAGTGCTGTGACGCGCCCATGCGCTTCGTCGCGCAGCTGTCCGCGATGCCCTTCGGCCTGGAGTTCGGCGACAACGGCCGGGGCTACCTCTTCCGGTGCACCCGCGAGGACTGCGTGAGGCCCTTCCGCTTCCTCACCCAGGGCGCCTGAAGCGCGGCCTCAGGGCGTGAGGTGGGCGGCCCAGTGGCGCCCCAGGGCGTCGCTCGCGGGATTGGGCAGGACGTCGTCCTCCAGCAGGGGCTCCACGGCATGGAGGAAGCGGGCGCAGACGGAGCGCTGGCGTGCGTCCAGGCACGCCACGAAGTCCGCGAAGGCCTTCTCCTGTTCCTGGCGCATGGCCTGCGTCTGCGCGGGTGTCCGCCCCCCGCGCCTGACGGGGACCGGCGGCGTCAGGACGCCCACCACGGCCTCCAGCACCGTGAAGGCCACGGGGTCCACCGGCGCGGTGAGGAGCGCGGTGAGATACGCCGGCAGGTAGTAGGCCAGGGCCCGGGGCGTCAGCCGCCGCAGGCTCACCGCCGCCGGGCCCCACTGGAGCAACCCGGCGTGGGCGAAGTCCTTCCAGGGCCGGCCGGCGAAGTGCTGCTCCGCCAGCGCGGCCTCGGGATCCGCATAGGCGTGGGTCCGCCCCTGCTCATCCACCCAGGTTC
>NZ_RAVW01000733.1 GCF_003611585.1 Corallococcus exercitus
CTCTTCGTCGATGGCCACCTTGCGCGTCATGGTGGCCTGCTTCTCTGCCCGGGTGCCAGTGCCGTCGCACGCAGCGACCGGGCGAACGCACGCTGATCAACTCGCTATATGAGGGGATCCCTCAGGTAGTACGCCCCATCGCGAGACAACCAACGGCCCGCGGTCATCCAGTCAACGAGCTTCGCCCAACGGATGGGGCCTTGCGAGGAGCGACTGCCGAGCATCTTCCAAGCCGCAAGCCTCTTCTCCTGAATGGTCAAACCGTTGGAGAGCGAGAGCAGGCCCCAGAAGGCGATGGCGGCCGGAATGGTCTCCCCACCGAAAAGTTTCCGGGTCTCATCGACGAAACAAGAAGCGAGATGTCCGACAGCACATGCATCAAGCATTCCCTCAAGATCAAACTCTTCGTAGGCCTGCAGTTCCTTCAGTTGCTCCACGAATCGCTCAAGCGAGATGGGGGCATCGAGCGCATCGAGGATTCGCGCCTCGAACGCCGTTGCCAACTCCCTTTGCCAGTGCTGGGCACCTTTCAGCTTGTTTAAAAGGATGAGCCGGCGCGCGTCGAAGTCATAGTCCTCGTAGGTAACCGAGACCGCGAAACCCTGGAAGGGCCTCGCCCCTTCCTCACTGACGTCCTGGAGGATGGCCTCCCGGGTCGTGACGACGACCTTCTTGTCGGACGACGCGCTCTTCAACAACTGTGGCAGTTCCTTGTGCCACTGGTCACTGCCCGCGCTGAGCTGGAATGCCCCCCAGGGGTCCTCCACCGCGATGAAGAAGCCCCCTCGTTGACTCAAGAGTTCCCGCATCTCAGCAGGAGTCCGCGGGGAACGGACCTCAAAGGGCTCAGGCCGCACACGATACTCATGCTTCAGCCTCTCCAGGATCTGGGTCTTCCCAGCGCCCGGAGGGCCCAGGAGAAGCACTGCATGGTGTCTTTCAAGCCGAGCCTGAATGTCCTCGTAGTGCCGTGGCGGGACAAACTCCCGAAGCTCGGCGCTTTCGAGCGGATTTCCGTGAAAAGACTCGGCGGTCCGGAGAAGGTCCTCCCGCCCCCAGTGCCGTGGCAGACGCCCCAGCAGCCGTTCTCGCGCCTGGGCCATGAGTTGGTCTCTGCAGGCCTCCGCCTGGGTGCGTGGAACGGAGAGCCGCTCCGCGAGTACCTTGTCGATCTGCGCCTGAAGCTGGGAGGGCTTTTGCTGAGCGAGAATGCCAATCCGGGAGGCAACAGAGAACCGATCTACACCTCCAGGAAGCGCTGCGTCCGGTGGTAGGCAGGGGTCTGATGGCTGCGCAAGCAGCCGGTCGATACGAAGCCCCTGGAGTCTTTTTGATACCGCTGCGTCAGTCACCAGGACGTATCGGAGCCTGGGCTCTGCGGAGAGACGGCGCAGAGCAGATGGACGACCTGCTTCTGCGGAGTCACTGCCCTGGAGGATTTCCGTAACCTCGGAGGCGGACCATTGGCGCGGGGAGGAGCGGTGCTTCACCTGGACGACCAGACGCTCCAGGGGCCCGGACGGGCTCATGCCCTCCGATGAGCGCAACTGGATGTCGGCCTCAAGGTCCTCCTGGGATGCAGGCTCGACCTCGACCGACTCCGCACATGCTTCTTCAAAAATCAAGATCAGCGCAGCCCAGACCGTGACGAGGAGCTGATAGTCGTAACCCACGTATCCATGGGTCCCGCCTGTCCCCGAAGACGCTGGGGGACGCACCTCGACTTTTGGAGTTTCTCGGGATGCAGCCATGGCGCTCCCTGGATTCTTGAGGTTTTGCCCGGGCTTGGAAACCGTCCAATGCTGGAATCGACAGCAGCTGCGTGGCGCTGAAAATCGGGCCGAAATGGAGGTTTTAAACGCGCTCTGGCCGCTGGGGTTCTCCAGGCATTCACGACACACGGGGCCCGCCAGCGGGCTCCGGAGGACCCCATGAAGCCTGCTCGCGCCGTCATCGCCGCCTCGCTGTTCGCCGCCCTCGCCGTGTCCCCGCTCGCCCATGCCGATGCGCCCGTGGACTCCGGGCCGCCCGGCTCCGTCCGCAATGGCCCGTCGTATGGCCACCGGCTCGACGTGGGGGGGAGCTTTGGCGTCAACAACGCCGGGGGCCAGGGCCTGGTCTCGGGGGTCAGCCTGATGGCCGACCTGCGACCGGTGGACTTCCTGTCCGTGGGGGCGGGCGTGGGA
>NZ_RAVW01000734.1 GCF_003611585.1 Corallococcus exercitus
GTGCGCCCCGGCGTCGCCGCCCGCCAGCGCGCCCTGGCCGCCCTGGCCGCCGCCCGGAGCGCGGACGCCCCGCGCGCCACGGCGCTGCTCACCGCGCTGGAGCCCCTGGTGCGCGGCGAGGACTTCGCGCTGGAGCGCACGCTGGCGCACCTGGCCCGCGCCACGCTCCACCGGCACGCGGGCCGGGCGCGTGAGGCGGAGGAAGCCCTGGCGGAGGCCACCCGCACGGCCACGGAGGGAGAGCTGGACCCGGACCTGCTGGCGGAGCTGCTCCGGCCCCTCGCCTCCGCGCCGGAAGCCCCACGCCTCCAGCAAGCGCCGGAGCAGGTGGTGCTGGACGCCCGCCGTCACGAACTGCGAGCCCCCGGGAAGACCGTCTCCCTGGAGCGTCGCGCCCTGCCGCGAAGGCTGCTCTACGCCCTGGCCCGCCAGCCGGGGCGCACCCTGTCGAAGGAGGACTGCGTGCGCGCCATGTGGAACGCGGACTACGACCCGCGCCTGCATGACAACGCGCTGCGCGTCCACGTGAGCCACGTGCGCGACATGCTGGAAGGCACCGGCACCCGCGTCGTCTTCGAAGACCCTGGCTACCGGCTGGAAGTGTCCCCGGGCTTCACCTTCGTCACGGAGTAGCCCCAGGAACCCCGTCACAGCAGTTATCCAGTTACAGTAAATCGCAGGCCGGGGTGTTTACATTCAGTTCCGGATTCCTCCACAATCCTGTGGCCTCATAATTTCCACAAAAAGCGAGGTTCACATGATTTCGAGTCAGATGGTGCGTCGCTGGGCTGCTGCCAGCGTGGTGTCGCTGCTGGTCGTGGGTTGCGGTCCCCAGGCCCCGGAGGAGAAGCAGGCCCCGCCGGAGACCCCGGCCCCCGCCGCCACCACGCAGGAGATCGTCGGTGGCTCGGCCACCACCATCGGGGCGAACCCGTGGCAGGTGTCGCTGCAGAGCAGCGGCGGCAGCCACTTCTGCGGCGGCTCCATCATCAACGAGAACTGGATCCTCACCGCGCAGCACTGCGTGAACTCGGGCGGCTCCATCTCCAAGCCGGGCCGCATCGTGGCGGGCGTCACCAACCGCACCACCACCACCGGCGGGCAGGTCCGCACCGTGGCCCAGGTGTTCGTCTATCCGGGCTACGTGGACGCGAACGTGGGCAAGGACGCGGCGCTGCTCAAGCTGTCCTCGCCGCTGGACCTGAGCGGCGCGAACGTGAAGGCCATCCCGCTGGTCACCGCGGCGGACGCGGCGGCGGGCGTGACCAACCCCGGCGTCGTGGCGCGCGTCACGGGCTGGGGCACGCTGTCCAGCGGCTCCTCCTCGCTGCCGACCACGCTCCAGACGGTGGACGTGAACCTCATCAGCAACGCGGACGCGCAGGCCGACTACCAGGGTCAGGAAGTCATCAGCGCGGACCAGCTGGGCGCGAAGGCCCCGGGCAAGGACTCCTGCCAGGGTGACAGCGGCGGTCCCCTCACCGTCCTCAAGGGCAGCACCCGCGTGCTCGCGGGCATCGTGAGCTGGGGCTACGGCTGCGCCGACGCGCAGTACGCGGGCATGTACGGCCGCGTGTCGTCCTTCGAGAGCTGGATCACCAGCACCATCAACGGCTCGTCGCAGCCGGGCACGACGCTGCTCGACAAGACCGCCCTGTCCGGCGCCGCCAGCTCCTTCACGCACTACGCCATCACCGTCCCCTCCGGCGCCACGTCCCTGACGGTGGAGCAGTCCGGCGGCACGGGTGACGCGGACCTCTACGTGCGCCAGGGCTCGCAGCCCACCACGACGGCGTACAACTGCCGCCCGTACCTCAGCGGCAACGCGGAGACCTGCACCATCACCGCGCCCGCGGCCGGCACCTGGTACGTCTCCGTGCGCGGCTACTCCGCGTACTCGGGCGTCTCCGTGAAGGCCACGGTGCCGTAGTCGTCGTCTGACGCTGGCGTGAGCGCTCAAGGCCCTCTTCCTCCCGTGCGGAGGGAGGGGGCTTTCGTGTTTCAGCCACCCCGCGTGCGCGGAGTGCTACACCCGTCGTCATGGCCCGGCCCGTCCCCAGAGCGACCCGCTGTCCCTACTGCAACGCGCCCTTCACGCTCCAGGCCGCGAAGACGCACTCCGTCTGCGGCTACTGCGGCCAGGCGTTCGACCTGGAGGGCCCGCCCCCGACACACCCCCTCC
>NZ_RAVW01000735.1 GCF_003611585.1 Corallococcus exercitus
ACCTTGGTGACGAAGTCGTCCTCCTTCGTCCCCTCCCCCGTCTTGCCATCCTCGCCTGCGCGCTGGCCCTGGGCTGCGGCGGCAACGGGCCCTACTACCATCTGGACTGGGGAGGCGCGGACACCATCACCGCCGCGCCCGGCGACTCCGTCCCGTATGACATCGCCATCCAGCGCATCGCGGACAACCTGGGCGAGGTGCGCGTCAGCGCGGCGAGCACCCCCGCGGGCGTCACCTTCGGCCCGGAGTTCTCCCTCCCGGAGGGAGAGACCATCGTCAACGCCACCGCCACGCTCACGGTGGCTCCCACCGTCATGGCCTACGGCGTGAGCGCGCTGCAGCTCATCGCCGAGGACCCCGCCAACAACGTCACCGCCAGCAGCGGCATCGCCGTGGTCATCCTGCAGCCGCCCGAGCCCCAGCCGGACTTCTCCATCGCCGTGGAGCCGCGCCAGGTGAACCTGACGCCGGGCCAGTCCGCCCAGGTGACGGTGACGGTGACGCGCGCGGAGGGCTTCACCGGCCCGCTCGCCATCACGCTCGAGACTCCCTCCGTCACCACGCGGCTCGCCGTCGACCCCATCACCCTGGCCCCGGGCGAAACGACCGCGCAGGTGCGCGTCTCGGCGGACCGCTCGCTCTCCGCGCTGCCCTACGTGGTGAAGTTCGTGGCCACCGCCGAGGACAAGCGCGCCGCCAAGACGGGCTTCACGTTCAACCTGAACCTCATCTGAGGGTGAAGGTCGGGGGCCCGCGCCCGCGCGAGCCTCAGGACAGGTCGAAGAGCAGCGCCTCCGTGGGCGTCCTCGACTCCAGGGCCAGCGCCGTCTCCTCCGACACCGCAACGCCGTCACCGGCCTTGAGCGCCACGCCGTTGAGCGTGGCCTCGCCCCGGATGACCTGGAGCCAGGCGTGGCGGCCGGGCTGGAGCGCGTACTCCACCCGCTGGCCCACGCCCAGCTCCGTGGCGGACAGCACCACGTCCTGGTGCACCGTCAGCGACCCGTCCCGTCCGTCGTGTGATGCCACCACGCGCAGGCGGCCCTGGCGCTCCTCCGGCGCGAAGTGCTTCTGCTCGTAGCCGGGGGGCAGCCCCTGGCGGTCCGGCAGGAGCCAGATCTGCAAGAGGTGCAGCGGCGCATCCAGCGGGTTCATCTCGCTGTGCACCACGCCCGTGCCCGCGCTCATGCGCTGCACCTCGCCCGGGCGGATGGTGGCGCGCGTGCGCATGCTGTCCTCGTGCTCCACCGCGCCGCTCACCACGTAGGTGAGGATCTCCATGTCCCGGTGCGGGTGCTTGCCGAAGCCCCGGCGCGGCGCGACGGTGTCCTCGTTGATGACGCGCAGCGTGCGAAACCCCATGAAGTCCGGGTCGTAGTAGTCCGCGAACGAAAAGGTGTGGTGGGTGTCGAGCCAGCCGTGCTCCGCGTGGCCCCGCGCTTCCGACGTCCGGACGTACATCATGATGGGGTGCTCCCTCCTCCTGCCGGTTTCACCGCCAGGTGTCAGGAGAGCAGTACCGATGGCGTCCCCCCGGCGCTACCTTGAGGACTGCCATGACGCCGACCCTGCCCATCGCTCCCCCAGCACGCCGCCAGGCCGCCCGGGAGGCCCTCGCCCTGGATGACGAGGCCCTGCTGAAGGTCTGCGACGTGGAGTTCTTCATCGCCTCCGGTCCGGGCGGCCAGCACCGCAACACCACCGCCAGCGGCGTGCGCCTCACCCACCCGCCCACGGAGCTGTCCGTCACGGCCACCGAGCGCCGCAGCCAGTCCCAGAACAAGGACGCCGCCGTGCGCCGCCTGCGCGCGGGCCTGCAGGCCCTCACCTTCGTGCCCAAGGTCCGCAAGGCCACCCGGCCCACCCTGGGCTCCAAGCGCAGGCGCCTGGAGGAGAAGAAGCGCACCTCGGAGAAGAAGGCCGGGCGCGGCGGCAGGCTGGGCGACTAGGCCTTCCGCCGCTATGCAGGACGTGCGGACCTCGCAAGCTTTGCGTAGCCGCTGACACCCCCTGCCCACAGCGACACGGTTTCTTTCCAGGGCCTTCCCAGCAGGGAAGCCCTCCGTCGCCAGGGCACACCCTGTGCACACACCGAGGGTGGCCCCTGACCCCAGGGGGCCCGTTGACCCCAACCCCCGGTGAACCCTTGGC
>NZ_RAVW01000736.1 GCF_003611585.1 Corallococcus exercitus
GGATGTGGACCGGGGCCCGGTGTTCAACGACGCCGGGCTGGCGCTCCAGGCCGCCCGGCTGGGGGATGGCGTGGCGCTGGGGCGGCTGATGCTCGCGGCCGACGACCTGAAGGCGGGCAGGTTGGTGCGGCCCTTCAAGGCGGTGCTCCCCAACGACTTCAGCTACTGGCTCGTGCACCCGCGTCCCCTGACGGGCCGGAGGGACGTGGCGGCCTTCAAGGCCTGGGTACTCGACGAGGCGCGTGCGACGGTGCCCGGAGCGATGCCAGGCAGATGAGCTGCTAGCTTTCACGGACATGGTCACTCCCCGGACGGAACGGTTTGGCAGGTTCGAGCTGCTGGAGCGGATGTGGGTGAGCGGTCTGACCATGCTGCATCGGGCGCTCGACCCGGAGGCGCCCGCCGGCAGCGGGCCGGTGGTCCTCAAGCGGCTGTTGCCCGAGCTCTCCATGGATCGTGCGGTCGTCGAGGAGTTCCTCGACCTCGCCTCCCTGTCGGCATGCCTCCAGCACCCCAACGTCGTGCGCGTCCTGGACTTCGGAGAGGTCGAGGGCAAGCCCTTCCTGGTCCGGGAGTGGGTGGAGGGGAAGGACCTGGGCCAGGTGCAGCACATGTCCCAGCGGCGGGGCCTGCCGACGTTGCCCGAGCCCATCGCCGTGAGTATTGGCATCGACATCTGCCAGGGATTGCAGCCCGCGCACCAGCAGGTGGGCCTGCTCCATGGAGAACTCATCCCCTCGAACGTGCTGATGGGCTACGGCGGGGAGGTGAAGCTCATCGAGTTCGGCTTCAACCGGTGGACGCTGCGCGAGGCGTGGTCGAAGGCGCGGATGTTCTCCGGCAAGCTGATGTACTTCGCACCGGAGCAGTTGTTGAAGGAGCCGGTGGACGGCCGCGCCGACGTCTATGTCCTGGGCTTGCTGCTCTACAAGCTGCTGTGCGGGACGCTTCCCATGAAGTGCGACTCCGAATTCGAGATCTTCAACCAGGTCCTGGAGGGAAAGCTGGTTCCTGCCCGGCAGCACAATCCCTTCCTGGACGCGGACCTCGTGCGAATCCTCGAGCGTGCGTTGGCGAGGTCCGTGGACGACCGCTACCCGTCCGCCGAGGCCATGGGACAGGCGCTGGCGGACTGGCTGAAGGCCGATACTCCCGAGTTCAGCGCGGACACGAGGAGGCAGTGGGTGGCCTCGCTCTACCCGGAGCGGGCCTGAACCGGCGTTCGCGATTCTCGACACCCTGGCGGCTCCCTTTGGAGTGTCTGTGTTCTCGCTCTGCCGGGCGTTCAGCGCGGTGCACGGCGAGCCCGTGCGCCGGATGCAGCGGCGCCTGCGCGTGCGCCACGCATTGGCCTGGGTGCTCGACACGGCCGCACCGCTCGCCCGGGTGGCGGCGGAATGTGGCTTCGCCAGCCAGACGCACCTGTCCACGCAGTTCCGCCGGGAGCTCGGCCTCACGCCAGGCGCGGTACGGCGCCCCGAGGGCTGTAAATCAATCTTCGCGGTCCCTCGTCCGGTCAGCCCTGCGCCGTGGGACGGACAATCACCTCGCCCACGTCCACGTCGGCGGGCTGCTCGATGGCGAAGGCCATGGCCCGGGCAATCGCCTCCGGCGGAATCGCGATCTCCATCCGGGCCCGGAGCTCCGGATCCGTCACGTGCTCCAGGAAGCCCGTCCGGGTCATTCCCGGCGAGATGACCGTCACCCGCAGCGTGGCGCCTGCCTCCTGGCGCAGGCCTTCGGAGATGGCTCGCACGGCGTGCTTCGTCCCGGCGTAGACCGCCTGGCCGGGCACGATGCGATGCGCCGCGGTGGACGCGGTGTGGATGAAGTGCCCGAAGCCCTGCTCGCGAAAGACAGGCAGGGCCGCGGCGATGCCGTACAGCACGCCCTTGATGTTGGTGTCGACCAGCGCCTCCCAGTCGTCGACGCGCAGCTCGTCCAGGGGTGAGACGGCCATGGTGCCCGCGTTGCTGATGAGGACGTCCAGCCTGCCGTATCGCTCGCGGGCTAGGACGTGTCCGCAAATAGTTCGAGGGGAGCCGGGTGTTAGGAGGGCATGAGCCGAGGAGAGCTGACAGACGCCCAATGGGAGCGGCTGGCAGGACTGCTGCCGCCCCAGAAACCCGCGCGAGGC
>NZ_RAVW01000737.1 GCF_003611585.1 Corallococcus exercitus
CCCCCGGGCTGCCCCTTCAACGCTGAGTTCCTGCCGCCCAACCTGCGCAAGCACGTGGACCCCAACGCCCCCGTGCCCCTGCGGATGATGGCGGCCAAGTCGCTGGTGCCGCTCAACCCGTCGGACATGCTGGGCGCCCTCTACATGCTCACGTTCGACCCGGACGCGAACGTGCGCGAGACGGCCGCCAAGACGAGCGCGGCGCTGCCGGAGCGCATCCTCGGCTCCGCGCTGCGCGACGAGGGCGTGCAGCCGCCCGTGCTGGGCTACTTCCTGGGCCTGCTCAAGGACAAGGAAGCCTACGCGGAGATGCTCGTCCTCAACTCGGAGACGCCGGACGACGCCGTGTCCGCGGTGGCGTCCTCGTGCAGCCCGAAGGTGGCGGAGATCATCTCCCAGAACCAGCTGCGTCTGCTGCGCAACGAGGACATCATCCGCAACCTGTGCGCCAACCCCGGCGTCCCCGCGTCGCTCGTGGACAGCATCTGCGACTTCGCGGTGCGCAGCGGCCTGGTGCTGGCGGACGTGCCCGCGATGCAGGCCGCCCGCGTGCGCATCTACGGCCCGCAAGCCGCCGCCGCGCCGCCGGACCCCGGCCCCACCGCGGAGGAGGTCCTCCAGGAGCTGGGCACGGAGGCGCAGTCCGAGGACGCCGCTCCCATGGAGGAGGGCAAGCGCCTGACGCTCGCGCAGCGCATCATGAAGATGTCCATCGCGGAGAAGATCAAGCTGGGCACGCTGGGCAACAAGGAGGCCCGCTCCGCCCTCATCCGCGACACCAACAAGCTCGTCTGCGTGGCCGTCATCCGCAGCCCCCGCATCACCGACGGCGAGGTGCTCGCGTGCGCCGCGAACCGCGCCATCAACGAGGACGTGCTGCGCGTCATCTACAACAACCGCGAGTGGACGAAGATGCAGAAGGTGAAGCTCGCGCTGGTGAAGAACCCCAAGGTGCCGCTCACCGTCACCATGAAGTTCCTCAACACGCTGCGCGACGCGGAGCTGAAGGACCTGTCGCGCGACAAGAACGTGCCCGCCGCCGTGCAGTCCTTCGCCAAGAAGCTGCATGAAAAGAAAACGGCCCCCAAGAAGGAGGCCGGGAAGTAACGCGGAGGCTGGAGTGGGGGAGGGCGGTGTTCCGCGCCTTCCCCCGGGTGCTGCTTCAGGCCGCGGCTTCCTCGTCGGCGTCGTCGCCCACGGCGGTGCCCGGCTCGTCCAGCAGTTGCTGCGCGATGGCGAGCGCCTTCTTCGTCTTCTCGCGCAGCTTCTCGTCGCCCTTGATGCGCGCGTAGAGCTTCGTCACGCGCTCCTCGTTGCGCACCGCGGCCTGCTCCAGCTCGGTGATGCGCGCGCGCAGCCCGTCCGCTTCCGTGGCGGCCTGGGCGCTCTGGTTGGAGAGGTCCGCCTGGGCCTGCTCCAGCTGGCCGCGCAGCCCTTCCAGCTCGCCACGCAGGCCTTCCAGCTCGCCCTGCGCCGACTCCACCTGCGCGCGCAGCCCCTCGGCCTCCTCGCGCGCAGCCTGGAGGTCGGCGTCCTGCTGGGCCACCTGGGCGCGCAGCGATTCCGCCTCGCCCTGGAGCGCCTGGGCCTGGGCCTGGTGCTCGTCCAGCTCCGCCTGCAGCGCGCCCAGCTTCGCGGTGGCGCCGCGCGCCTCCTCCTTCGCGGTGGCCAGCTGCTGATCCACGCGCTTGCGCTCCGTGGTGAGCTGCTCCGTGCGCGAGGTGAGGGTCTTGATCTGCGCGTCGCGGCGGTTCAGCTCCTCCTCGGAGGTGGAGGCCTTCTGCTCCAGCTCCAGGTGCTGATCCTTCAGCTCGATGATCTCCTGGTCCTTCTGGTTCAGCTCCGACTTGAGGCGGAGGATCTCCTTGTCGCGCTTGTTGACGGTGTCACGCAGCGCGAAGGTGTCCTTGTCGCTCTTGCCGCTGGTGGAGCGGGAAGCCTCCAGCTCCGTCGCCTTCGCCTGGAGCTCGGACTCCAGCGACTGCACGCGCTCTTCCGCCTGCGTCGCCTGGCCGCGCGAGTCCTCCAGCGCGCTCTGCAGCTCCGCCACCTTCGCGCGCAGGTTGCGCAGCTCCGCCAGGTCCGCGGCCTCCTTGCCCGTGCGAACACCCG
>NZ_RAVW01000738.1 GCF_003611585.1 Corallococcus exercitus
CGGGGCGGGCTCCGGTGCGTGTCAGGCGGAAAGACAGGGAAGGGAGAAGGCCACCTGGGCCCCGGCGCCGGGCGCCGAGTCCACCACGATGGAACCCCCGAGCTTCATGGCCCGCTCACGCATGTTGAGCAGGCCGTAGTGGCCGCGCGGCGTGCGGCCCGGGTCGAAGCCCTTGCCGTTGTCGCGGACCACCAGGTGCACGCCCTCCGCGCTGAAGTCCAGGCGCACCTGGACCTCCTTCGCCTCGGCGTGCTTCGCGGCGTTGGACAGGCACTCCTGGAGGATGCGGAACAGCGCCAGCTGCGCGTCCGGGGGCAGCTTGCGCGTCAGGCCCGTGCGCTCGAAGCGGATGTCCTGCCCGGTGCGCTCGCGGAACGTCTTGACGTAGTCCTCCAGGCCCTGCGCCAGCTCGAAGTCGTCGCGCATCATCCGCAGGTTGCGGCGCAGCTCTTCAATCGACTCCTCCGCGGTGGCCTTTATCTCGCGGATCTCCGTGCGCAGCCCGTCCTCGCGCGCGAGGTTCAGGATGTACTCCGCCTGGATGATCATCGAGGACAGCGACGCGCCCAGGCCGTCGTGGATCTCCCGCGCCAGCCGGTTGCGCTCCTCCACCACCGCCAGCTCCTTCAGGTCGCCCTGAAGGGACACCACCTCGCGGTGCGCGGTGGCCTCGCGCTCGTTCAGGTACACGAGCACGTAGACGATGATGAAGTTGAGCCCCAGGTACCAGAGCAGCGTGAGCAGCTCCACCGCCGTCACGGAGCGGTTGAGGAGCAGGTCCAGCCGCGTGGTGATAGGCAGCGCCAGGAGCGGCGGCAGGATGGCCAGCGGCTTGGGGAAGAGGATGGCGAAGAGGGTGGTGAACAACAGCTGCGTCGCCAGCAGCGGGCTCTGGAGGCCGCCGCCCACCTGTGGGCGCGCGATGAGCACCACGGTGATCAGCAGGTCGAAGCAGAGCGACAGGTACGTCACCCACCGGCCCGCCTTCGGGTGGTCGATGACGAGCAGGTTCGCGACGCTGTAGATGAGCATCGCGAAGTAGCCCAGGAAGGAGATGGGCCCGTTGAAGCCGAAGTAGCCGCTCCACGCGGGCACCGCGAGGATGAGCAGGCCCAACGTGAGGAACATCATCCGCGCGTAGAACAGCGCGCGGGCCCGGGCGACGAAGCGGTCCTGCTCCCAGGAGGCGGCCGCCTGCTCCGCGGACACGTTGTCCGTGAGGTTGCGGCGCTCCAGCACGGCGCGGACGCGGGCCTTCAAGTCGTGGGCCGGGTGGTCGTCGCCGGGTCGGGGGTCGCTGTCCATGCGAGCGGCAGCTTACGGGACCTTCTCCGGGAGCGGAATTCCCGGCAAGCCGCCAGGTCGGCATCCTGGCGGGTGCGGAGGCACGCGTTACTTGGGGGCGCCTTCGTCCACGCAGGCCTTCTTGGCCTCGGGCTGGCGCTCGAGGACGAAGTCCAGGCGGTCCTTCGTCTCGCCCGTGCGCTCGTCGAACAGGGGCGTGCCGCCCGCGTACATGGTGCCCTTCTGGCTGCCGTACCTGTCCAGGTTGTGGGACTTGAGCCAGCCGTCCACGCAGGCCTCCAGGGCCAGGCGGTCGCTGGCGCCCGAGTCGTACGTCACGGCGCTCGCGTCCTTCGTGCCGGCCTCGGCGGTGGCCGTCGGGGCGGGGGCGGCGTCGCGGTCCGACTGGAGCTCCTCCTTGACGGTGCCGGTCTGCGTGGCCGCGTCAGGGCTCTCGCCGGTGTTCTTGTGGCAGCCGACAGCCAGGGACAGCAGGGTGGAAAACACGAGCGCGCCGGTCAGGTTTTTCATATGTCCTGGCAGGTGAGGGCCGCTTGTGACAGCGGCGGGTAGGAAGGCTTCGGGAACGTCCTGAAGACTGGACGTGGAGTCGCCGCACCATATTCGTTTCGTTCCTCGCGGAGCACCAGTCCCATGCACGGTTCGCCGGATACCGACCACCACGCGCGCATTCCCCACGCCACCCGGATTGAACGCGCGCGGGTGCTGGTGGTGGGGGCAGGCGGCCTGGGCTGTCCGGCGTCGCTCGCGCTGGCGCAGGGCGGGGT
>NZ_RAVW01000739.1 GCF_003611585.1 Corallococcus exercitus
GCCTGACAGTGCTGTCAGGCCCCCCCCTGCCATGCCGCCACGTCCCCCCTGACATGCCTGTCAGGGAACTGACGGCGGGCCCCACGGAAAGCCGCTGCGCGCCCGCTACTCGCCGATGACGGAGCGGATGGTGTCGCGCATGGAGTGCTGGGCCTTCCAGCCCACGTCCTGGACCCAGCGGTTGCCGTCCACGGCGCAGAGGAACTGGATGTGGTCCAGCTCCGGCGGCGGGAAGTTGGCCAGCCGGTAGCGGAACATCAGGCCCAACAGCGGCCGGGCCACCGGGTGCGGCACGGGGATGGGGGTGCTCCCCAGCTCGCGCAGCACCGCGGACAGGGGCACCTGGCCGGGGCCGACGACGTTGTAGACGCCCTTGGGCTCCGGGCGCAGCGCCTCCATCATGGCGCGGGCCACGTCCTCCACATGGATGAGCTGCACCATCGGGTCGAAGCCCGCCATGGTCCACGGGTAGCGCAGGCGCAGGTAGTGGGACGGCGCGTTCTTGATGGTGGGCCCGACGATGTGGACGGGCCGCAGGATGACCGTCTCGATGTCGGGGTGCTTCCAGAAGAAGCTGTGCGCCAGCATGTCCACTTCGATGAGGTCGCGCACGCCGGAGAAGCGGCTCGCGGCCATCAGCGGCGCGTCTTCCGTGAGGAAGTTGGAGTTGTCCGGGCTGGGGCCGTAGACGTTCGCCGAGGACAGCACCACGACCTTCTTCACGCCGTACTTCGCGCAGTACTCCAACAGGCGCGTGGTCCCCACGACGTTGAACGAGTGGTGCTCCTCCTCGCTCATGCGCGGGTCATGCATGATGCCCATGTGGATGACGGCGCGGATTTCATTCTTGCGGAAGACGTCCTCCGCCTTCTTCTTGCGCAGGTCCAGCTGGTGCATCTCGACATCCTTCGGCTTCCCGATGAAGGGACGCCGGTCGATGCCGATGATGCGCTCGCGCTTGTGCAGCTGCTTCGCCAGCGTGCGGCCCAGGTTGCCGCTGATGCCGGTGACGACCACGGCCGGGCGCTTGTCCACCGCGCCGCCTTCCTTCTCCTCGTTCGTCGCGCTCACCAGAACACGCCCCGTCGTTCCTTGAGACCCTGGTGGAGCATCGCCTGGATGGAGGCCTTCACGGTGCGCACCTTCTTGTCCAGTTCGCTGTCCTCGTCGTCCGCGCGGCCGGTGAAGTGGAGCGCGTCGCCGAAGTAGATGCGGTACTTCGTGGGCAGTGGGAAGGGCGTGCCCGTGGGAGTGATGGGGAAGGACGGGAAGCCCAGGAGCTTCGCCACCGGCTTGAGGTTCATCAGCGCGGGGGCCTGCTCCTCCGCGCCCACCACGGCGATGGGCACGATGGGCGTGTTCGTCTCCAGCGCCAGCCGCATGAAGCCCAGGCCGAACTCCTGGAGCTGGTAGCGCTGGGGCCACAGCTTGTTGAGCCCGCGCGTGCCCTCCGGGAACACGAGGATGGCCTCCTCCGCCTCCAGCAGGCGCCGGCAGTTCTCCGGCGTGCCGACAATCTGCCCCACGCGCGCCATGAATGTGGAGACGTACGGCAGGGACGGCACCCACTTCTCCACCATGCTGCGGATGGCGCGCGGCGGGTTGCCCTCCACCATCAGGGCAATGCCAATCATCGCGCCGTCCAGGGGCAGCTGGCCGGAGTGGTTGGACACCAGCAGCACCCGGCCCGCGGGGATGCGGTCCGCGCCATAGGCCTCCACCCGGAAATAGTGGCGGTAGAGCCACATGAACGGGGCGATGGCGGCCAGGCTGTAGTCCAGGTTGAACCCGAACGGATCCACCCCGTACTCGTTCTCCGTCCGGGCCAGGGCCTGGAGGTGGTCGGACTGCTGCTCGCCGGCCATGCGCTCGGTCCACTCGCGCAGGCCCTTCTTCACCTTGTCGCTGAAACGCTCCAGCATGGGCCCGCTCCTTAGCACTCCGGCATGCACACCGGGAGTGCGCCGACAACCCGCGAACGCCTTCTGACGATAATCCGCCGGAAGGTCCCCCATGCGCATCCCTCCCAAGCCCTCGTC
>NZ_RAVW01000073.1 GCF_003611585.1 Corallococcus exercitus
ACGCAAGCCAGGGCAGGAGGAAGGAGGAGGCCGGAGCGCGGCGGACGCGGACGGGCAGGGTGTTGATGAAGACGCCGACGATGGAGTCGGAGCCGGGCAGCTCCGGAGGCCTGCCGGCGACCGTCTGACCGAAGACGACGTCGTGCTCGCCGCTGAAGTGCGAGAGGACGAGCCCCCAGGAGGCCAGCGCGAGCGTGGGGAGCGTCAGCTGGTGGCCGCGCGCGAAGGCCTGGAGCGCCGCCGTCTCCTCGGTGGAGAGGCCCAGTTCCAAGGTGAGGTGCGACGCCGCCTGCCCCCTGGCGAGCGTGGCGCGGGAGTCCGCCGGAAGGGGCGTGGGCGAGGCGAAGCCCTCCAGGTACGTGCGCCACCAGGCCTCGTCCGCGGAGTCATCCCGCTGGTGCAGCCATGCGATGTACTCACCGAAAGCGGGCCGCGAGGCGCGCTCTGGCTTCGCGCCGGAGCGGAGCACGTCGTAGAGGGAGAACACCTCCTTGATGAGCAGCCCCAGGCTCCAGCCGTCCACCAGCAGGTGGTGGTGGCTCCAGAGGAAGCGGACGGACGCCTCACCCAGGCGGACGGCCGTGAGGCGGATGAGTGGCGCGCGGCGCAGGTCCAGGCCGCGGCGCTTGTCCTCGCGGAGGAGTTGCTCGAAGCGAGCCTGCTGCTCGGCGGAGGGAAGGTCGCGCCAATCCAGTTCCTCGAGGGGAAGCTCCACGTCGGAGTGGACGACCTGCAGGGGATGCTCCAGGCCTTCCCAGTGGAACGACGAACGCAGGATGGGGTGCAGCCGGATGCAGGTGCGCCACGCCTCCAGGAAGGCCGTCAGATCCAGGGCCGAGGCGACGGTCCAGGACAACTGCTCGAAGTACACGGCGGAGCCGGGCGACAGCTGCGCGTGGAAGAGCATGCCCTGCTGGGTGGGCGACAGCGGATAGACGTTCTCGATGTCCTGACCGGTGCGCCGCAGCAGGGCGTCCAGTGCGGGCTGCGAGAGCGAGGCGAGGGGGAAGTCGCCCGGCGAGAACCGGTGGGCGTCCTCGGAGTGGCGCTCGGTGATGAGCGCGCGCAGGTGGTGCTGGAATCGTGAGGCCAGCGTCGCGATGGTGGCCTCGTGGTGACGGTGCGCGCTGTAGCTGAAGGTGAGCTGCAACCGGCCGCCCATCACCGAGCCATTGAGTTCCAGCGCATGCAGCCGGGTGCCACCGGGCGCGAGGTTGGAGCCGATGGCTTCCGAAGCCAGCGAGAAGAAGCGGCTGGACGTGACAGAGGCATCCAGCTGGCCGAGGTAGTTGAAGGCCACCTCGGGCACGGGCGTGTCGCGAAGGGCGGCGGCGGTGTCGTGTGGCGCCAGCCAGCGCAAAAGTCCGAAGCCGATGCCGTGGTGGGGCAGGCGGCGGCGAGCGTCGCGCACCGTGCGAAGCGCTTCGCCTGCGGAGCCATGAGCGGGCAACTCCACCTGCAAAGGCACCAGGGAGGTGAACCAGCCCACGGTGCGAGAGAGGTCCACGTCGGCGAAGAGGGCTTCGCGGCCGTGGCCTTCCAGGTGGATGCGGGCCAGGGCCTGGCCCGTCCACTCGCGCAGTGACAGGGAGAGGGCCGTCAGCAGGACATCGTCGATGGAGGCACGCCAGGCGGTAGGCACCTCCTGAAGCAGCAGGCGCGTCTCCTCGGCGTCGAAGGCCAGGGCGAGGCGGCGCTCGGAAGCGTGGGTGTTGGGGCCGGAGGCGTCAGTGGGCAATGGGGCCACGGACGCGCCCAGGGCCTGAGTCCAGAGGGAGGCCTCGCGCGCCAGGGTCGTGGAAGCCGCGTGGGCCTCCAGCCGACGCGCCCACGTCTGGAAGGAGGAGGACTTGGGCGGCAGCTCCGGAGAGCGGCCCTCGGCGAAGGCCGCGTAGCAGGCCTCCAAATCCTCGACGAGGACGCGCCAGGAGACGGCGTCGACAACGAGGTGGTGAGCCACCATCAGCAGGCGCTGGGTGCCCTGGCCCAGGTGGAAGAGGCAGGCGCGCAGCAGCGGCGGCTGGGAGAGGACGAAGGAGGCCTGGAGACGCGAAGCCTCGGCCTCCAGGGCGCGGGGCTGCTCGGAGGCGGGCAGGGAGGAGAGGTCCACCTGGGCCAGGAAGAAGTCAGCCTCCTCGGGCGGTACGCCGTGCGAGGTCCAAGCGCCAGAGGCGTCCGGAGAGGAGCGGTCCGCCTGGGCCAGGAAGCCGTCGGCCTTGTCGGACGGCACGCCGTGCGAAGCACGAGCTCCGGAGGCGTCGCGCGAGAAGCGCAGGCGCAGGGCGTCGTGGTGGGAGAGCAGCCGGCGCAGGGCGGCTTCCAGGTGCGCGGGCTGCAAGGGCCGACGGCTGGCCAGCAGCAGGGCCTGGTTGAAGTGGTGGGCGTGCGAGGCGTCGTGGTGCAGCAGGTGGTGCTGGATGGGGGTGAGCGGCACGGGGCCGGACACCGGGCCCTGCTCCGCGGACGGAGCGTCGGAGGAGGCGCGGGCGACGAGGGCGAGGGCTTCGAGCGTCTGGTGCTGGAAGAGGTCGCGGGTGGCGAGCGAGAGGCCGACGAGGCGAGCGCGGGCAACCACCTGGAGGCTGATGATGGAGTCGCCGCCCAGCTCGAAGAAGTTGTCGTGGACGCCGACGCGGGGCAGGCCCAGCACCTGGGCCCAGATTCGGGCCAGCTGGATTTCGACGGGCGTGCGCGGAGCGACGAAGGAGGCCTGGGCGGAAGCGGAGGCCTCGGGAAGGGGCAGTGCCTGGCGGTCGAGCTTGCCGTTGGCGTTGAGGGGCAGGGCCTCCAGCGCGACGAAGGCGGAGGGCACCATGTACTCGGGCAGCTTCGCCTGGAGGTGCGAGCGCAGGGACGCGGAGTCCACCTCCTGGCCCTCGCGCGGGACGACGTAGGCGATCAGCCGCTTCACTCCCGGCGAGTCCTCGCGCAGCACCACCACCGCTTCACGCACGGACAGCGATTGGGAGAGCACGGACTCCACTTCGCCCAGCTCGATGCGGAAGCCGCGCAGCTTCACCTGGAAGTCGACACGGCCCAGGTACTCCAGCTCGCCGTCGGGCAGCCACCGGGCCCGGTCGCCGGTGCGGTAGAGCCGCGCTCCCGGCTCCGTGGCGAAGGGGTGCGGCACGAAGCGCTCGGCGGTGAGGTCCGGCCGGCCCAGGTAGCCGCGCGCCAGCCCCATGCCGCCCAGGTACAGCTCGCCTGGGACGCCGGGAGGTACCAGCCCGCCCTGGGCGTCCAGCACGTGCGCCTCCACGTTGTGGAAGGGCCGGCCCAGGGTGAGGGGCCGCGCCCGCACCGCCGTGTTCACGGTGGCGCAGACGGTGGCCTCGGTGGGACCGTAGGCGTTCACGAAGCGACGGCCCGGCGCGAAGCGCTCCACCAGCTCCGGCGTGCACGCCTCACCCGCGACGATGAGCGTGCGCACGCCCGACAGCCCTTCCGGATCCAGCTGCGCGAGCACGGAGGGCGTGACCTTCAGCGTGGTGATGGCCTGCTGGCGCACCAGCTCCAGCAGCGGCGCCCCCGGCATCTTCTCCTCGCGCGAGGCCAGCACCAGCGTGGCGCCCGACAGCAGCGCGGGGAAGATCTCCGACACCGAGGCGTCGAACGACGTGGAGAAGAACTGGAGCAGCCGGCGCTCGGGCCCCAGGTCCATGAAGTCGAGCGTCTGCAGCGCCGTGTTGCACAGGCCGCCGTGGGTCAGCAGCGTGCCCTTGGGGCGGCCGGTGGAGCCCGACGTGTAGATGACGTAGGCGAGGTGGGACGGATCCGAAGCCCCATCCAGGTTGCCTTCGGCCTCGCGCTCGATGCGGTCCGCGTGCTCGTCCACCAGCAGCACATAGCCGCGCCGGTCGATCAGGTATTCCAACGACGAGTCGGTGACGAGGACCGGAGCCCACGCATCCGAGGTGATGAAGGCCAGGCGCTCGGAAGGCAGCGTCGGATCCAACGGCAGCCACGCGCCTCCCGCCTTGAGGATGGCGAGCACGGCGATGATGAACTCGCGCGGATCCTCCAGGCAGAGGGCGACGAGAATCTCCGGCCCCACGCCCAGGCGGCGCAGGTGGCGCCCGAGCTGGTTGGCGCGGACGTTCAGCTCGCCGTAGGTGAGCGCGTCGGTGCCGTGCAGGAGGGCCACTGCGTCCGGGGTGCGCGCCGCCTGGGCCTCGAAGAGGCGATGGACCTGGGGCACCTCCGGCAGCGTGCGCGCGGCGGGCCGTGCGTTCGTCCACAGCTGCTGGCGCTCGTGCTCCGGCAGCAGCGGGAGCTGGGACAGCCGCGTGTCCGGCGCGCGGGCGATCCCCTCCATCAGCACGCCCAGGTGCTCCGCCATGCGAGCAATGGTGGAGGCGTCGAACAGGTCGGTGTTGTAGTCGAGCGTGCCGGTCAGCCCCTCCTCCGCGTCGGACAGGAAGAGGGCCAGGTCGAAGCGCGACACCCCGGCGTCGGTCTCCACCGTGCTCAGCGTCAGGCCGCCGGTGGTGAAGTCCGCCAGCCGGGCCTTGTCCAGGACGAACCACACCTGGAAGAGCGGGCTGTGGCGCAGATCGCGCCGGGGCCGCAGCTCCTCCACCAGCTTCTCGAAGGGGATGTCCTGGTGGGCGTAGGCCCCCAGCGTCGTCTCCCAGACCCGGCGGAGCACCTCACGGAAGGACGGATCGCCGTCCAGCCGGGTGCGCAGGACCAGGTTGTTGACGAAGAAGCCGACCAGCGGCTCCAGCTCGGCCAGGCGGCGGCCGGCCGTGGGTGACCCGACGCTGATGTCCCGCTGGCCCGAGTACCGCGACAGCAGCACCTGGAACGTGGCGAGCACCAGCATGAAGGGCGTGACGCCCTCGCGCTGGGCCAGGGCCTTCAGGGCCCCCGTCAGCTCCCGGGGGATGTGCACGGGGAACGCGGCGCCGCGGAACGTCTGCACGGGGGGACGCGGCCGGTCGGTGGCCAGTTCCAGCACGGGCGGCGCGTCCGCGAGCTGCTGGCGCCAGTAGGACAGCTGGCGCTCCAGCTCCTCCTCCCGGAGCCACCCGCGCTGCCACACCGCGTAGTCGGCGTACTGCACCGCCAGCTCCTGCAGGGGCGAGGGCCGGCCCTGGACGAAGGCGGCGTACAGCGCGCTCAGCTCCTGGATGAGCACGGTGATGGACCAGCCGTCCGCGATGATGTGGTGCATCACCACGATCAGCTGGTGCTCCCCTTCCGCCAGCTTGAGCAGGCTCAGCCGCAGCAGCGGGCCGCGGGTCAGGTCGAAGGGCTTCGTCGCCTCCGCCAGCGCCATGCGCCGGACCTCCGCCTCGCGTTGCTCGCCAGGGAGCGCGGACAGGTCCACGCGCGGCAGGTGCCAGTCCCACCGGTCGGAGACGACCTGGAAGGCCTCGCCGCCCGAGGCGTGCAGGGTGGTGCGCAGCACGTCGTGGCGGCGGATGATCTCCGCGAGCCCGCGCTCGAAGGCGTCCGTGTCGAGCGGCCCCTTCACGCGGATGGCCGCGGGCATGTGGTACGTGGCGAGCCCCGGCTCCAGCTGCTCCAGGAACCACAGCCGCTGCTGGGAGAAGGACAGCGGCAGCGGCTGGTCCCGCGGCGCGCGCCGCAGGGGCGGCAGCTTCAAGGACGTCACGTCGCGCGTGGCCGCTTCCACGCGCCGGGCCAGCTCCTCCAGGGAGGCGCTTTCGAAGAGGGCGCGCAGCGGCAGCTCCACGCCGAACGCGGCGCGGACGCGGGAGATGACCTGGGTGGCCAGGAGCGAGTGGCCTCCCAGCGCCATGAACTCGTCCTGGAGCCCCACCTGCTCCACGCCCAGCACCTCGCGCCAGATGGCGGCCACGCCCTGCTCAATCGCGGTGCGCGGCGCGAGGTACTCGGTCGTCGCGGCCCCCGTGCCGTCCGGTACGGGCAGGGCCTGGCGGTCCACCTTGCCGCTGGTGGAGAGGGGCAGGGCCTCCAGCGCGACGTAGGCCGCGGGCACCATGTAGTCCGGCAGCCGCGACGTCAGCAGGTCGCGCAGCGCGCGGGGCTCCACGCGAGACTCCGGCGCGGGGACGACGTAGGCCACCAGCCGCTTGTCGCCTGGCGAGTCCTCGCGCAGCACCACCACCGCGTCTCGCACGTCGGGCGAGGCGCGCAGCGCGGACTCCACTTCACCCAGCTCGATGCGGAAGCCGCGCAGCTTCACCTGGAAGTCGATGCGGCCCAGGTACTCCAGCTCACCGTCGGGCAGCCACCGGGCCCGGTCCCCGGTGCGGTACATCCGCGCTCCGGCGTGGGCGGCGAAGGGGTTCGGGACGAAGCGCTCGGCGGTGAGGTCCTGCCGGCCCAGGTAGCCGCGGGCGACACCCAGGCCGCCCACGTACAGCTCGCCCGCCATGCCGGGGGCCACCGGCTCCAGACGCGCGTCCAGCACGTACACCTGCGCGCCCGGCAGGGGACGGCCGATGCTCGGGCGTCCGGGCTCCACGGGGCCGCTGATGGTGGCGCAGATGGTGGCCTCGGTGGGGCCGTAGGCGTTGAGCAGCGTGCGGCCCTCGCTCCAGCGTCGCGCCACCTCCGGGGACAGCGCCTCACCCGCGGAGATGACGGTCTGGAGCCCGGGCAGGTCGCGGGGCTCCAGCTGCGCGAGCACCGTGGGCGTGAGCGTCACCGCGGAGATGGCGCGGTCCACCAGCAGGGCGCGCAGCGGCTCCACGGGCAGCAGGTCGTCCGCGTTGGCCAGCACCAGGCAGGCCCCGGACAGCAGCGTGGCGAACACCTCGCAGACGGAGGCGTCGAAGCTGGCGTTGGCGAACTGCAACACCCGGCTGTCCTCGCGGTAGCCATGCGCCCGGCCCGCGCCGACGGCGGTGTTGCACAGGCCGCCGTGCGTCAGCAGCGTGCCCTTGGGCCGGCCGGTGGAGCCCGACGTGTAGATGACGTAGGCGAGCCGCGAGGCGTCCTCCCACGCGTCGTCCAGATTGCCTTCGGCCTCGCGCTCGATGCGATCCGCATGCTCATCCACCAGCAGCACGTAGCCGCGCCGGTCGATGAGGTGCTCCAGCGCCGAGTGGGTGACGAGGACCGGTGCGCCCGCGTCCTCGGCGATGAAGGTCAGGCGTTCGGAGGGCAGCGCCGGATCCAGCGCGAGCCACGCGCCGCCCGCCTTGAGGGTGGCCAGCATGGCGACGACGAGGTCGACCGAGCGCTCCAGGAAGAGGGCGACGCGCAGCTCCGGGCCCACGCCCAGCCGGCGCAGGTGGCGCGCGAGCTGGTTGGCGCGGGCGTTGAGCTCCGCGTACGTCAGCGTCTCCCCGCCGTGCTCCAGCGCGGGGGCGTCCGGCGCACGAGCCACCCGGGCCTCGAAGCGGCGGTGGACCAGGGGCACGGCCGTGTCCGTGGGGGGAGCGGGGTTCCACTCCACCAGGACCTGGTGGCGCTCGGCGTCGGACAGGAGCGACAGGTCGCCCAGGCGGCCCTGGGGCCGCGACGCCAGTCCCTCCAGCGCGATGCGCCAGTGCTCGAGCAGCCGCACCATGGCCTCGTGCGGGAAGCGGGGCGCGTCATGGAACAGCAAGAGCCGCACCTGGGCCCCCGGGATGATGCCCAGGCCCAGGGGGTAGTTGGAGCGCTCGACGGAGTGGTGGTCGCGCACGTCCAGGCTGAGGGAGCGCTGCCGCAGCGATTCGTCGATGGGGTAGTTCTCCACGACGAGCAGCGAGTCGAAGAGCTGGGTGCCGCGCGGCAGGTCGCTCCAGGCCTGGACCTGGACGAGCGGGGAGAACTCGTACTGGCGCGCCTCCGCCACCTGCTCCTGGAGGGCTTTCAGCCAGGGCAGGAGCGCCGTGTCCGGGGCGGGCACGCGGACGCGCAGGGGCAGCGTGTTGATGAACATGCCCACCATCGCCTCGGAGCCGGTCAGCTCGGGCGGGCGGCCGGAGAGGGTGGTGCCGAAGACGACGTCCTCTTCGCCGCTGTAGCTCGCGAGCACCAGGGCCCAGGTCGCCAGGGCCACGGTGTTGAGGGTGAGCTGGTGCTGGCGCGCGAAGCCCTGGAGGGCGGCGCTGGCTTCGGGCGTGAGGTGCTTCTCCAGGAGCGGGTGGCTGGCGTGCGTCCCCGGCGCGGGGCCGGTGCGCGTGTCGCCCGGCAGCGGCGTGGGGACGCGGAAACCCGCGAGGTAGCCGCGCCAGAAGGACTCGTCGCCGGACGTGTCGCGCTGCCGCAGCCAGTCCAGGTAGTCGCGGAAGGGGAGGGACGCGGGGAGCGCCGGGGCCTGGCCCTGGCGGAGGGCGTCGTAGAGCGCGAACACCTCGCGCAGCACCAGGCCCAGGCTCCAGCCGTCCATCATCAGGTGGTGATGGCTGAAGAGCAGGCGCCAGACGGTGTCCTGGAGGCGGAAGGCTCGCAGGCGCATGAGCGGGGCGCGCGTGAAGTCAAAGCCCGCGCGCCGCTCGTCGAGGATGGCCTGCTCCAGGCGCGCTTGCTGTTCCGCCGGGGAGCACGCGCGCCAGTCCAGCGCCTCGAAGGTGTTGGGCACCTGGGCGTGGACGAGCTGCACGGGGGCGTCCAGCTCCTTCCAGTGGAAGGAGGAGCGCAGCGCGGGATGCCGCTGGAAGGTCGCGTGCCACGCGCGTGACAGCGCCTCCAGATCGAGCGCGGAGTGGACCGCCCAGGAGTTCTGCAGCAGGTAGACGTCCGACCCGGGGGAGACCAGCGCGTGGAAGAGCATGCCCTGCTGGGTGGGCGACAGCGGGTAGAGGTCCTCGATGCGGCCCGGCGCCTGTCGCAGCAGGGCGTCCAGTGCGGGCTGGGAGAGCGAGGCGAGGGGGAAGTCACCGGGGGAGAAGCGGCGTGCGTCGTCGGAGTGGCGCTGCGAGACGAGGGCGCGCACGTGGTGCTGGAAGCGCGAGGCCAGCGTCGCGATGGTGGCCTCGTGGTGACGGTGCGCGCTGTAGCCGAAGGTGAGCTGCAACCGGCCGCCCATCACCGAGCCGATGATCTCCAACTGGCGCAGCCGTGTGCCGGAGGGCGAGGCGACCGGTCCCATGGGCTCGGACGTCAGCGAGAAGAAGCGACTGGAGGCGAGGTTCGCGTCGAACTGGCCGAGGTAGTTGAAGGTCACTTCGGGCAGCGGCGTGTCGCGCAGTGAGGCCGCGGTGTCGTGCGGCGCCAGCCAGCGCAAGAGCCCGAAGCCGATGCCGTGGTGGGGCAGGCGGCGGCGAGCGTCGCGCACCGTGCGAAGCGCTTCGCCAGCGGTGCCGTGTGCGGGTAGCTCCACCTGCAAGGGCACCAGGGAGGTGAACCAGCCCACGGTGCGAGAGAGGTCCACGTCGGCGAAGAGGGCTTCACGGCCGTGGCCTTCCAGATGGATGCGCGCCAGGGCTTGCCCCGTCCACTCGCGCAGTGCCAGGGAGAGGGCCGTCAGCAGCACGTCGTCGATGGAGGCACGCCAGGCGGTGGGGACTTCCTGCAGCAGCAGGCGCGTCTCCTCGGCGTCGAAGGCCAGGGCGAGGCGGCGCTCGGAAGCGTGGGTGTTGGGGCCGGAGGCGTCAGTGGGGAGCGGAGCCGGGGTGGAGTGAAGGGCCTCGTGCCAGAGGGACGCTTCGCGCGCCAAGACGGTGGAAGCCGCGTGGGCCTCCAGACGACGCGCCCACGTCTGGAAGGAAGAGGACTTGGGCGGCAGCTCCGGAGCGCGGCCCTCGGCGAAGGCCGCGTAGCAGGCCTCCAGGTCCTCGACGAGGACACGCCAGGAGACGGCGTCGACGACGAGGTGGTGGGCCACCAGCAACAGGCGCTGGGTGCCCTCGCCCAGGTGGAAGAGGCACGCACGAAGCAGCGGCGGCTGGGAGAGGACGAAGGAGGCCTGGAGACGGGAGGCCTCTGCTTCCAGGGCGCGAGGCTGCTCGGAGGCGGGCAGGGAGGAGAGGTCCACCTGGGCCAGGAAGAAGTCAGCCTCCTCTGGTGGCACGCCATGCGAGGTCCAAGCGCCAGAGGCGTCCGGAGAGGAGCGGTCCGCCTGGGTCAGGAAGCCGTCGGCCTTGTCGGACGGCACACCTTGCGAAGCACGAGTGCTGGCGGTGTCTGGAGAGGAGCGGTCCGCCTGGGCCAGGAAGCCGTCGGCCTTGTCGGACGGCACGCCGTGCGAAGCACGAGCGCCGGAAGCTTCACGCGAGAAGCGCAGGCGCAGGGCGTCGTGGTGGGAGAGCAGCCGACGCAGGGCGGCTTCCAGGTGCGAGGGCTGAAGGGGCTGACGGCTGGCGAGCAGCAGGGCCTGGTTGAAGTGGTGGGCGTGCGAGGCGTCGTGGTGCAGCAGGTGGTGCTGGATGGGTGTCAGCGGCACGGGGCCGGACACCGGGCCCTGCTCCGCGGACGGAGCGTCGGAGGAGGCGCGGGCGACGAGGGCGAGGGCTTCGAGCGTCTGGTGCTGGAAGAGGTCGCGGGTGGCGAGCGAGAGGCCGACGAGGCGGGCGCGGGCGACCACCTGGAGGCTGATGATGGAGTCGCCACCCAGCTCGAAGAAGTTGTCGTGGACGCCGACGCGGGGCAGGCCCAGCACCTGGGCCCAGATTCGGGCCAGCTGGATTTCGACGGGCGTGCGTGGCGAGACGAAGGAAGCCTGGGCGGAAGCGGAGGCCTCGGGAAGAGGCAGGGCCTGGCGGTCGAGCTTGCCGTTGGCGTTGAGGGGCAGGGCCTCCAGCGCGACGAAGGCGGAGGGCACCATGTACTCGGGCAGCTTCGCCTGGAGGTGCGAGCGCAGGGACGCGGAGTCCACCTCCTGGCCCTCGCGCGGGACGACGTAGGCAACCAGCCGCTTCACCCCCGGCGAGTCCTCGCGCAGCACCACCACCGCCTGCCGCACTCCGGGGGATTGCTCCAGCGCCTTCTCCACTTCACCCAGCTCGATGCGGAAGCCGCGCAGCTTCACCTGGAAGTCGGCGCGGCCCAGGAACGCGAGTTGCCCGTCCGCGAGCCACCGCGCCCGGTCGCCCGTGCGGTACATGCGCGCGCCGGCTTCGGGGCTGAAGGGGTCCGGCAGGTAGCGCTCCGCTGTGAGCCCGGGCTGCCCGACGTAGCCGCGCGTGACCTGCTCGCCGCCCACGTACAGCTCTCCCGGGACCCCCTGCGGCGCGAGCCCCAGGGCCGCGTCCAGCACGTACACCCGCGTGTTCGCCATCGGCCGGCCCAGGGGGACACTGGCGGACCGCGGCTGCTCGGGCGGAAGCACCACGCGCCCGGCCAGCACGCCCACCGTCGTCTCCGTGGGACCGTAGTGGTTGAAGACCTCGCAGTCCGGCGCCAGCGCATGCACGGACTCCAGCAGTTGCCAGGATGCTCCTTCGCCTCCCAACACCAGCCGCTTGCGCGGCAGCACCCACCGGGGCTCCGGCGCGGTCATCAGCGCGGACAGGTGCGACGGCACGATCTTCATGCAGTCCACGGGGTGGCGCTGGAAGTAGGCGGCGACGTCCGCGGGCTGGGTGGCGCGCTCGCGGGTGAGCACGTGCAGCAGCCCGCCCGTGCACAGGGCGGGGAAGAGCACCGTATTGCCCAGGTCGGCGGAGAACGTGGAGACCAGGGCGAAGCTCGCGCAGGCCTCCAGGCCCAGCCGCTGCGTGGCGGCCTGGACGTAGTTGAGCAGCTGCCCCTGGGTGACGGCGACACCCTTGGGCTCACCCGTGGAGCCGGAGGTGAAGAGCACGTAGGCGACGTGCTGGGGCGTCAGCGTCGCGGGAGGCCGCGTCGTGGGCAGGCCCGCCAGCACCGCGGCCTGGGTGTCCAGCGCCACGGTGGGGACCCGGGCGGGCGCCCCGGCCTCCTCGCGGACCGCGTGGGTGATGACCGCGGCGGCGTTCACCGCGCGCACCATCGCCTCCCACCGCGAAGCGGGCAGCTCCGGATCCACCGGCACGTAGCCCGCGCCGGCCTTCCAGACGCCCAGCAGCGCGACGACGAGGTCGACGGAGCGCTCCAGGCACAGGGCGACGCACGAGTCGGCCCCCACGCCCAGGGAGCGCAGGTGCCACGCGAGCTGATTGGCCCGCGCTTCCAGCTGCGCGTAGGTCAGCACCTGCTCCTCGCAGGCCACCGCGGGGGCCTGGGGGCGGAGGGTGGCCTGCTCCTCGAACAGCGAGAGCACCGACGGGCGCGGCGCGAACGGGGTCGCTGACGCGGCCCAGTCCTTCAGCAGCCGCTGACGCTCGGCGGCGCCGGAGAGGGGCAGCGCTTCCACGAGGGTGTCCGGCGCGGCCACGGCCGCCTGGAGGAGCGTGAGCAGGTGCTCCACCATGCGCGCCGCCGTGGCGGGCGTGAACAGCCCGGTCGCGTACTCCAGGCTGCCGCTCAAGCCGTGCGCGGTCTCGGTGAGCGCCAGCGACAGGTCGAACTTCGCCGCGGTGTTCTCCAGGGGGAGGCGCTCCAGCGTCAGCCCGGGCAGCGTCAGCCGCGGGAGCGGATCCGGCTGCATCACGAGCTGGGCCTGGAAGAGCGGGCTGCGCCCCAGCTCACGGACCGGGCGCAGCGCGTCCACCAGCGTCTCGAAGGGGACGTCCTGGTGGGCATAGGCCCCCAGCGTCGCCTCCCGGACCTGGGCCAGCTGCTGGCGGAAGGTGCGTCCCACGGCGAGCCGGGAGCGCAGCACCAGCGGGTTGACGAAGAAGCCGATCAGGCCCTCCGTCTCCCCCCTCGAGCGGCCGGAGATGGGCGAGCCGACGCAGAGGTCGTCCTGTCCGCTGTAGCGGTGCAGCAGCAACTGGAAGGCCGCCAGCAGCACCATGAACGGCGTGGCGTCCTCGCTCCGGGCCACGGCCTTGAGCGGCTCCCAGACCTCGAGGGGGAGGTGGACCGGCTGGCTGCCGCCGTCGAAGCGCTGGACCGAGGGGCGGGGCGAGTCCGTGGGCAGCTCCAGGTGCGGAGGCATCCCGGAGAGCTGCTGCCGCCACCACTCCAGGTGACGGGCCATCGCCTCGCCCTGGAACCCGTCCCGCTGCCACGCGGCGTGGTCGACGTACTGCACGACCAGCTCCGTCAGCGGCGACGGTTGGCCCCGGCGGAACGCTTCGTACAGGGCGCCAACCTCGCGCACGAGGACGCCCATGGACCACCCGTCGGAGACGATGTGGTGCATGCACAGCACCAGGACGTGATGGGTGTCCGAGAGGCGCGCCAGGGTGACGTGCAGCAGGGGGCCCGTCGACAGGTCGAAGGGACGGCGCGAAACCTCGCGCGCCAGCCGCTGGACCTCGAACTCACGGACCTCCGGCGAAAGCGACGACACGTCCACCCGCGCGAGGCCCAGGGGCGCCGGCGGATGGATGTGCTGGCGGGCATGGCCCTCCGCGTCCGCGTGGAACGTCGTGCGCAGCGGCTCATGGCGGCGCACCACCTCGCTGAAGGCGCGCTCCAGCGCGGCCACGTCCAGCACGCCGTCCAGGCGCACCGCCGCGCAGAGGTTGTAGGCCGGGCTGCCCGGCTCGAGCCGATCCAGGAACCACAGCCGCTGCTGCGCGAAGGACAGCGGCAGCGGCTGCTCGCGCGAGACGCGGCCCAGGGGCAGGCCGGGCGCGGCCACTGGCGCGGAGAGCCGCAGCGCCAGCTCCGCCACGGACGGGCCGCTCAGCAGCACCTCCATGGGCAGGGCCACACCCAGGCCCTTCTCCAACGTGTGCGCCAGCTCGACGGCGCCCAGCGAATCCAGCCCATACCGGGTCAGCGGCTCATGGACGTCCACCGAGCCGGGCTCCACGCCCAGCCGCCGCGCCAGGTTCAGCCGGAGCCACTGCTCCAGCTCCGCGACGCTCCGCGGGGGCGCTTCCGCTTCGACCGGCGCGGGGACGTCCGCTGGCGCGAGCGCCGTGCCGTCCGGCGTCGCCTGCCAGGACGCCACGGTCCGCAGGTCCTGGTTCAGCCACCCATCGCGGCACGCATGCCGCTGCACCTTGCCACTGGAGGTCTTGGGCAGGCTGCCCGGCTCGATGAGGACCAGCTGGTCCAGTCGCAGCTCGTGCGCCTGGGCCACCTGTCCGGCGATGTCGCGCGCCACGTCCTCCACCGGCGCCAGCGCCCGCCGCGGATCCACCTCGTACACCAGCACCAGCCGCTCCTCGCCGTCGCGCTCCACGGAGAAGGCGGCGCCGCAGCCGGGGCGCAGCACGGAGCTGGCGTGCTCCGCGGTCACCTCGATGTCCTGCGGGTGGTGGTTGCGACCGCGGACGATGATGAGGTCCTTGAGCCGGCCGACGACGAAGAGCTGTCCGTCCTGGAGGAAGCC
Source organism: Corallococcus exercitus (assembly GCF_003611585.1). Lineage (GTDB taxonomy): Bacteria > Myxococcota > Myxococcia > Myxococcales > Myxococcaceae > Corallococcus > Corallococcus exercitus. The sequence goes on from NZ_RAVW01000073.1 coordinate 14,237, forward strand.
CTGATCGCCCGTGCGCAGGAAGGGCCCCGCGCCGTCGCGCGTGCGGGCGCGGAAGGTCTGCTCACTCTGCTCGGGCTGGCGCCAGTAGCCCTGGGCCACGCTGGGGCCCTTCACCCAGATTTCACCCACGTCGCCAGGCGCACGCGGCTCGCCCGTCCGGGGATCGACGACGAGCACCTCCTGCTCCTGGAGCGTCTGCCCGCAGCCGACGAGCGTCTGCGCGGGTGCCCCCGGCTCGGGGGCCTGGGCCCGCCCCAGCCGCAGCTCTCGCGACGCCACCTCGCGCAGCAGCGGGACGGTGCCCCGCTGCACGCCGGAGACGATGAGGGAGCCTTCCGCCAGGCCGTAGCACGGATAGAAGGCCTCACGACGGAAGCCGCTGGGCGCGAAGGCCTGGACGAAGCGCTCCAGCGTCTCCGGGCGGATGGGCTCGGCGCCGCAGAACGCCACGTCCCACGCGCTCAGGTCCAGCGCCGCGCGCTCGGCCTCGGTCGTCTTGCGCACGCACAGGTCGAAGGCGAAGTTGGGGCCTCCGCTGATGGTCCCCCGGGTGCGCGACAGCGTCTCCAGCCAGCGCAGGGGCTTGCGCAGGAAGCTCAGCGGCGACATCAGCGTGGTGCTGAAGCCCCCGTGGAGGGTGCCCAGGATGCCGCCGATGAGCCCCATGTCGTGGTAGGGCGGCAGCCAGATGACCCCGGCGCTCCCGGTGTGCATGCCGAACGCGTCGTGGATGAGGCGCAGGTTGTGCAGCAGGTTCGCGTGGGTGAGCTCCACGCCCTTGGGCATGCCGGTGGAGCCGGAGGTGTACTGGAGGAAGGCCCGCGAGCCCGCGTGCAGCTCGGGCCGGCGCCAGGCGCCCTCACTGCCCTCGGGCAATTCGTCGGTGGCCACCCAGCGCAGGTGTCTCAGGTCCGGGGCCAGCTCGAAGAGGGCCTCGGCCATGGACAGGATGAAGGAGTTGGTGAGGACCACCGTGGCCTGGGCGTCCTGGATGATGGCGCGCAGTCGCGGCAGGGTGCGCTCCAGGCGGGACGGGTCCGGTGGGTACGCCGGGACGGTGACCACGCCCGCCGCCAGACAGCCGAAGAAGCCGCTGACGTACTCGAGCCCCGGTGGGTAGAGCAGCACGGCGCGCGCGCCCGGCGCGGAGACCTCCTGGAGCATCGCGGCGATGCGCCGCGCCCGCTGCTGCAAGCCGGAGTAGCTGAGAACGGAGCGCTCTCCCTCCACGTCCTCATCGAAGAAGAAGAGCGGTCGCCCACCGTTGGACGCTGCGCGCTCGTCGAGCAGGTCCACGAGAGTGGAAGAGGAGAGGGACGCGGTCTTCATGGGGGGAACTCGGAGGAAAAACTCAGGATGGACCAGCAGGTGCGCCAGGCCGATATCCGGACCGGTTTGTCCCGGGCATCACAGGCTGGGCTGGTAGAAATGCTTTCACCTGACTACCTGTATTTTCTTATCTTTTGCAAGACGCAGGTTAGTCGTGACTCACCCGCTACGCGCGGCCCTGTCCAGGGCGCCTCCGGGGTGGTGGCGCCGGGCTCCGACCGGATGCGTCCTGGATGCGTCGCGAGCCAGCGTCCGGGGCGGCACGTGCTCACGCGCGGCCTCCGGGCGCATGGCTCGGCGGGCGTCGACCTCAGGCGCGCAGGTGGACCTCTTGCGCGCCCTGGAGCCGCTCCGCCTGGAGGCCCCGCTCGCGCGCGGCGGCGAGGAGCCGCTCGGACTCCTTCATTCGGGGCGTCTCCGGGGTGGCGGCGGGCCCGATGATGTGCTCCATCCAGGGCTCCAGGCCCATGGCGTAGTTGAACAAGCGCCTGGCGCCCACAAGCTCCAGGATGCGCAGCCCCTCGGCGGAGTTGCTGCCGCGGCACCGGCGGTTCTTCTCCAGCTTGCGGTCGCGCTTCTTGGGGAAGAAGCCCTCCAGCATCCAGGTGTGCGGGGCGCCTTCGATCTCCGTGTTCATGAAGACCGTGTGCAGGTCGCCCACCGTGGCGCGCAGGTCGCGGTAGGTCACCTCGTCCACGCACATGGAGTCGGCGGCGAAGAACAGGCGCTCCGGGCCGGTGCGGACGATCCAGGCGGTCTTCGCGTGGGCCACGTCTCCGTGCTCACCCATGAAGGGCGCGGCGATGATCTCCCCGTCTGGCAGGGGCAGGGATTCGTAGAAGTAGGGCTCCAGCACGTCGCGGAACCCGAGCGAACGCGCCAGCAGCCGGGGCGAGTAGTCCCCCGCCAGCGCCCCGCTGGAGCGCGGCACCACCAGCGTGCCGATGCGCTGACGCAGCCGCAGGAGCGTCTCGATGTCCAGGTGGTCCGGATGGCTGTGGGTGATGAGGACGTAGTCGATGCGGCGGGGCAGCTCTGCGAAGGAGATGCGCGGCAGCGGGCCCTGCTCCTCCGGACGCACGGGCACCACCGCGTCGATGAGGACCGACTTGCCCTTCCACTCCACCAACACGCAGGCGTGCCCCACGTAGCGCACGCGCGGGGTGGCGCCGGTCCAGGTCTCCGGCAGGGCCTGGGGGGCCTCGCTCAGCAGCGGCAGCAGCTCCGCGTCGGACGCCACCGCGTCACCCAGCACGTCGCGGATCCACGCGAGCGGCCGGGGCTCGATGTCCAGGCTGAAGAGGCGGTCCAGCCGCTCGTCATGGAAGGGCACCTTCCAGTCCACCTGCCCGGGGCCGCGAAGGCGCGGGGTGGTGAGCAGCGAGTCGCGCTCCGCGTCCGCCTTGAGCCGGCGCAGCCGCAGGGACTGGATGTCCGTTTGATGATGGGGCCCGCGGTACAGCAGGCCCTCGTGCACGCGCATCGACGGGCGGTTGACGTAGTCGTAGACCAGCTCGACCTTGCCCTTGAGCACGTCCGGCAGCCGCGAGTACAGCGGCTCCAGCGACTGCCCCTTGGCCTCCGCCAGCAGCTGGTTCTGGAACTCGTCGAACGCCTCCGCCAGCTTCAGCCGCTCCCCCTGCTGCACGGTGATCCGCTGCAGCAGCGCACGCACCTCGTCCGCGCGCTCCTGCGGCACCCCGACGAACGAGCTGCCGCTGAGCATGGGGTCCTTCGCCGCCTTCGCGTGGAAGTCCGGCGTCTGCAGATAGGCCTTCAGCAGCGGCACCAGGTACGCCTGCAGGTGCAGGCTCGCGGGCATGGGGGCCACCGTCATCCACCAGGCCTGGAAGTCCTGGACGAGGGGCTCGACGAGGGTGGCGTCCGCGAGTCGATACAAAGGTTCGGTCATGGCTGCGATCACGGCGTGCGCTCGCGCCCGGCACGGTGCCGCCCGGTCCCCTCATGGAGGTGGGACGGGTCAGGTCACGCCAGGGGAGAACACAGGGAGAAAATACTTAACAGGATAACACCAGAATTTGAGCGATCCTGCGTTGGATTACAAGTCTGGTCCGGGCGGCTATACAGGGTGCCCGATTTAAACCAGCTTGTAACGTTTACATTCTTCATTGAGCCGGCGGCGGTTCGGGCTCGAGCGGGGCGAAGGGGCTGGGGCCCAGGTCCTCGAGCCTGAAGTCATCCATCGTCAGCGTGCCCACGCGCTCCAGGGCCAGCCCCACGCTCAACCCCAGGCCCGCGGAGGGCGCGGCGGGCGTCGTCCACTCGGCGTAGCCGTAGGTGCCGCGCGTGGGCAGCAGGGCGCTCTGGGCCCACCACACCCAGCCGCCCGAGCCGTTGCGGTAGTACGCCTTGAACAGGGGCGCGGCGGTGGCCTTGTACCAGGCGGACACCCTGTAGCGGTGGCCCGTGGTGAGCGACGGCGCGCACGCTCCAAGGTCCTCCAGCGAGAGGAGCTTGCGGTCTCCGCTGGAGTAGCTGGTGAGGCTCAAGCGCTGGGCCCAGCTCCCCGAATGCGCGTCCGAGGTCCGCGTCCACGTGAAGGCGTTGGCGCCGTAGCCGCCGCGCTGCCAGCAGTCCGGCGTCCCGTCTGCGTTGCTGTCGGTTTCCAGGGACGGATTCCTCAGCAGCTGCGTGGGAGGAGGCGTGCCCGCGTCGGGCAGTGGCGGCCCGTTGACGGGCGGCTTCACCGCGCCACCGATGACCTGATCCACCGTGCGCACGAAGGTGCCTCGCGAGGCGCGCGCCGCGAGCCAGTCCAGGAAGGCCGTGAAGGTGGACACGTTGATGCCGTAGGTCTCGGACGTGGGGCATGGCCCCGGGCAGATCTCGTGGAACGCGATGGGCACCCAGCCACCTCCGGCGGACTCGGCGCGCAGCACCAGCCCCTGCAGGTCCGCCAGCGTCTGGGTTCTTTGGATGGAGCCGTGGTTGCGGATGGCGAAGGCGTCCTGCGGCGGAACGGTCTCCGCGTACGGACAACCCGAGCAGCTGTCCGGCGTCCGCAGGCCGCCAGACTCCCGCGCGGAGTTGTAGTTGCAGTCGATGACGACCTGCTCGGTGGTCGCGTCCCGGGCTCCGGACGGGTAGGCGAACGACGTCACCCGCAGCCCCGCGTTGATCAGGGCGACGCGGTCGTCACACACCTGGCGCCGCTGCGAGTCCACGTCCAGCGTGGGGAGCTGGACATGCGACACCGTGTGGCCGCCCACCTCATGGCCGGCGGCCTGGAACCGCCGGATCTGATCGACCGTCAGGTAGCCTGGGATGCCGAGCCGCCCGCTGCTGACGAAGAAGGTCCCGCGCAGGCCGCGCGCCTCCAGCAGGAGCGCCGCGTTGACCTGACTGGCCCTCGCATCATCGAAGGTGATCGAGACGACGAGCTGCCCGGGCTCCAGGACGAGGCGCGACTTCTCCTCCAGCGCCTCTTCGGGCGCGGAGCCCTGGCACGCGAGCGCCATCACGAAAGCCATCGCGAACAATGACAACCCGATCGCGCGGGCCGTCCGGAGGGAGGGGAAGGAGGGGAGCATGGTGCCCGCCAAGGTGCGTGCGGTCCTCGGGCTGCCAAGCGGCCCGGAAGCATGGCGCGGCTGCTCACGGGTGAGCGCGAGAGACGGCCAGCCGCTCGCGCACCCCGGCGACCACCCGCTCCTTCGCGGTGCTCAGCGCGGCACTCACGTCCCCCGGATGCGGCAGCACCTTGCCCGATGACCGCTTGAGCAGAGGAGTGGGCGTCTCATGGCGTGAAGACCTCCGCCGACTCCTCGTCCGTTTCGGTGTTGGGGGGGGTGCCAGCGACGAGCGCCCTGCCGTCGAGCAGCGCCGTCACCGTGTACCCGGTACGAAGGATGGCTGGCGATGGAGCCATGCTCCACGTGCCCGAGCCCGCTTCGTAGAGCTCCGCCACCCAGCTCACGACAAACGCCCTGCCGTCGAGCAGCCGCACCGCCGGGCCGCCACTGGGCTCGAGCGGCATGGCCGTCAGGCTCCAGGTGTTCAGGTCGGGGTCATACAACTGCGCCGCCCTGCCTCTCACGTCGAGCACCTTGCCCGTGGGCAGCACCACCGGCCAGACACCGAGGGGCGCGAGCGGAGGACCGGTGGGGCTCCAGCTCCTCGTGGCCGGGTCATACACCTCGGCATCGGCTTCTCCCGTGGTGAGCACCTTGCCCGTGGGCAGCACCGCCGCGGAGAAGGAGTGGGGGGCGGCCATGGCGCCCGCCGGGCTCCAGGTGCCCGTGGCCGGGTCGTATACCTCCGCGGAGGTGAGGCCGCCGCTCATGTCCTCGCCTCCCGCCACGAGCACCTTGCCGTCGGGAAGCAGCGCCGCCAGGTGCCTGGAGCGGCCCTGGGCCATGGAGCCCGTCGGAGTCCAGGTGTTCGTGGCCGGGTCGTAGAGCTCCGCCCGCGCGGAATAGAACTCGAAGCCTTCGCCTCCCGCGACGAGGACCCGGCCGTCACGCAGCAACGTCGCCGTGTGGTAGAGGCGGCGCACGTTCATGTGGGCGCCAGGGGTCCAGGTGTTCGTGACCGGGTCGTACAGCTCCGTCGAGTCGAGGAAGAAGCTCCATTTCTGGGCGCTTCCCCCCGCGATGAGCACCCGGCCATCCGGCAACAGCGTCGCGGTGTGACCCCACCGGGGCCCGCCGGCCATGGGCCCGGTGGGAGCCCACCGGCCTGCGAGGGCGCAATCCGGCAGCCCCGCCACCGTGAAGCTCCGGGGGGTCGTGAGGTCGTAGGCATTCGTCACGGTGACGGTGATGGACGGAGTCGTGCCCGGACGGATGCACACGGGCGCCGTCCAGGTGATGCGGCTGTGGTTGCCGACCTGCGCCGGAGCGCCTGTCGTGCCGGTACTGGAGTCCCAGGAGAAGGTGAGCGCGGAGCCCTGCGGGTCGCTGGCGGCCACCTCATACGTGAGCACCTGACCCGGGCTCGCCGTGTCCGAGGAGCGGTAGGAGCGCAGGATGACGGGCTCCAGGGGGTTGAGGGGAGGCGTGCTGGCGACGCACAGGGCGACGGTGCCCGTGTTGTGTCCACCGCGCCCGTCGGACACGGAGACCGTCAGCCGGCAGTTGTTGCAGGCCTCCGCGGGCACGAGCGAGGGCGTGAATCGGGCGATGCCGGAGGACGCACCGGTCCAGGTGCCCGCGCACGACGCGCTCCAGGAATAGGAGAGCGCGTCTCCGTCCGGATCCGACGCCGTGACGGACACCGACGTCGGCTGCCCGACGACGAGTTGCGTGGGCGCGGCGTCGAGCGAGCTGACCACCGGCGCGCTGTTGAAGGAGATGGACAGCTCGGCCTCACCCTCGCCTGGGGGCAGGACGTTGACGCGCAAGAGCGCGCTGGAGGCCAGGCCGCGCGAGTCCGTCACGGTGAGCGCCAGCGTCTGGATCCCGGGGGTCGCGGGCGCCGTCCACGAGGTGTCGCGCTCGGAGGGCGAGGAGAACGTGCCCGCGGTGGCGCTCCAGGAGTAGCTGAGCGTGTCCTCCGGGTTCGGGTCATGCGCGTAGGAGATCAGGGAGACGGTGCCTCCGGCCGTCACGGTGCTGGGATTGGCCGCGACGTAGTCGATGAGGGGCGCTTCGTTGTCGAAGGGCGGCGGTGGGTTGAGCTGCTGGAGGGTGATGGCGACCAGGGTCGTCTGGTCCGCGAGGATGGAGACGCCGGAGGCGGAGCCGGAGAAGAGCAGGGCGCCGGAGGCGTCATAGGCCCGCGCGGCGAAGGCGCGGCCGGTGCCGGCGGGGATGTTGCCGATGGTGCCGCCCCACACGCCATCCGTGGGCGCCAGGTCCACCCAGACGGTGCGGATGTCCGGCCCGCCCGAGGCGACCGAAACGCGGGTGATGTCGGATGAGAGGGATTGCGGCGCCGACACGGCGAATCGCGCGGTCCCGGTGTCTCCGGACGTGTCCCCACAGCCCGCGAACAGCGCCACCGCGAGCGTCAGCATCAGGTGAAGGCCTGCTCTCTTCATGTTCGTCCCCCTCGCCGCGAGCGTGAGGCCCGCGAAGCAACCGCGGCGGATGAGAGGACTTGGAGCGACGCGCGAGAGGGCTCATCCTGCTTGCGATTGGGGCGATTATCCAGGATGGAAGGCATTGCCGCCCATGGGCCGGACAGGTGGTGCGCCGTCCTATGACTGACGACGGGGGGCCTTCACGGGCCTCTGGCGTCGTCCGTCGCACCTCCTCGCCGCCCCGCGACGTCCTGCTCTTCCTCCCAACGAAGACACCGGTGGCAACTCCTCCGAGGCCTGTACCCCGGAGGGCTCCACGGGGCCCTGGCCACAGCCCGCGCCCAGCGCCACGCCGCATACCGCCATGGCCCACGCCTTCATGCCTGTCATCGTCGCCTCCCGCCCACCGGAGCCCGCGCCAGGGATGGACGCGGTGCCGAAAAAGGAGGGTTGGCAATGCCAGACACCCCGGACACCCGTGCGGAGGTCGCACGGGCGTGTCGTCACGAGTGGCAGGGCAAGGCTTCGTCCCGTAGAGGACGACAGCCCACCTCTTCAGGTCATATCCAGCGCGGTTCTTCCGCCTGGATAGTCCATGCCCAATCGCTTGCAGGGTGGGCACTCATCGGTGCTGCCAGCGTGCCCCGCTCGAGGCCCATCCGCTTCCGGTTGATTCGCGAGCATCACGTTCGCGACGGGGGGGCTTCATGAAAAGAGCATTCATTCACCTGATGCTGACGCTCACGGCGGCGCTGCTCGCCGGCTGCGGGGACACGTCCGGGGACACCGGGACCGCGCGCTTCGCCGTGTCCGTGCCCCAATCCCTCTCATCCGACATCGCCCGCGTCGCGGTCGCCTCGGGCGGGCCGGACATCCGCACCGTGTGGGTGGACCTGGCCCCGACCGACGGCATGTGGGGCGGCACCATCGGCAACATCCCCGCGGGCACCGGCCGTGCCTTCGCGGCGCGGGCCTATGACGCCTCCGGCACGCTGCTCTTCGCGGGCTCCGCCTCCGGCGTCACCATCGCCGCGAACCAGACGGCCTTCGTCGCCATCACCCTCCAGCAGCTCAACCCGCCGCCGCCGTTCGAGAACGAAGCGCCGCTCATCGACTCCCTGGTGGCCTCCAAGACCACCGTGCCAGCGGGACGCTCCCTCTTCCTGTGGGCCGCCGCGCATGATCCGAACGCGGGGGACACGCTCAGCTACGCGTGGAGCGCCACGGCGGGCGTGTTCTCCTCGATCTCCGACGGCTTCGCCGTGTGGGTGGCGCCCGCCGCCACCGGCATCCAGAAAGTCACGGTGACGGTGACGGACTCCCGTGGCCTTTCCTCCAGCGCCACCCTGTCCATCAACGTCCAGCCAGAAGGGGAGGGCGAGGCCGAGCTGTCCATCTCCTTCAACAGCTCTCCCCAGGTGTCCTCCATCACGGCGACGGCGACGCGGTTGGCCGTGGGGCAGATGACCACCGTCTCCGCGCTGGCCACGGACCTGGATGGAGACAGCCTCACCTACGCCTGGAGCGCCTCGTGCGCGGGCACCTGGGCGGATGCGTCCTCCAGCACCGCTGGGTTCACGCCCTCGCTGCTGCCCGCCGCGGCCTGCAACAACTGCCGGCTGACGGTCTCCGTGTCGGACGGACGCGGAGGGCACAACACGGGCACCGTCGCCCTGTGTGTCAGCACCACGCCTCCGTCCAATCCCCTGGCGCCCGTCGTCCTTCGCTCCTATCGCTCCTCGGACACGGCGAGCCCGGGAGAGGTGCTCACCTTCGAGGTGGCCGCCAGCGACCCGCAGGGCTCCGCGCTCACCTTCTCCTGGGGGGCTACCGCTGGCACGCCCGGCACGCCGACCGGGGACTCCACGCACAGCCGCATCACCTGGACGGCGCCTCCGTGTCTCGATGTCGCGGCCCCGGCCATCACCGTCACCGTGACGAATGCCTTTGGCCTCGCGGCCACGGAGAGCTTCACCGCGGCGGGCTTGCCGGCCTGCTCCACGCCGGGGACGTGGGCGCTGACGGCTCCCAGGGCCTTCGACTCGTTTCGCCTGGCCAGCACGGCGACGCTGCTGCCCGACGGCAAGGTGCTCGTCGCCGGGGGACGTCAGGAGCAGGCACACACCTGCGGCACGGCGGCGGAGCTGTATGACCTGCCCTCGAATACCTGGAGCGCGACAGGGTTCATGCTCGACTGTCGCTACGGCCACACGGCGACGCTGCTGCCCGACGGCAAGGTGCTCGTCGCGGGAGGACAGGGCCAGGTCGTGACCACTTCGACGGCGGAGCTGTACGACCCGGCCACGGGCACCTGGAGCGCGACGGGCTCCATGACGGAACCCCGCGCCGGCCACACGGCGACGCTCCTTCCCAACGGCAAGGTGCTCGTTCAGAGCGAAATGACAGCGGAGCTCTATGACCCGGCTTCGGGGACCTGGAGTCCCACGGGCTCCCTGGCGGTGGTTCATTGGGAGAGCTCGGCGACACTGCTTCCCAACGGGAAGGTGCTCGTCGCGGGGGGGCGCAACCTGGACGGCCCCCTCGCCACGGTGGAGCTGTACGACCCGGCTTCGGGGACCTGGAGTCTCACGGGCTCCCTGCTCGCGCCGGCCAGCGAATGGGCCGCGCTGCTGCCCGACGGCAAGGTGCTCGTCGTGGAGGGGAGGGCAGCGCAGCTGTACGATCCCACTTCGGGCACCTGGAGCCTCACGGGCTCCCCGGCCGAGCCCCTCCGCGGCCCGATGACGCTGCTGCTCGATGGCACGGTGCTCGTCACGGGCCCCGCTCAGGGCGGCACCCTGACCACGGCGGAGCGGTACGACCCGGCTTCGGGGACCTGGAGCCCGACCGGCTCGATGATCGAGCCCCGCTCCCCTGGGGAATTCACGGCGACGCTGCTGCCCGATGGCAAGGTGCTCGTCGTGGGCGGGAGCTACACCTCCACCTCCTCCGAGCTCTATACCCCCTGAGCCAGGCGGCTTCCCCATCCCGGTGGGCCATCCGCTCCGCGCTATGCGACACACGGTTGCGCTCCCGGCCCATGGCCGGGGCCCGGTCGAGACAGCACCCTGGCCGCCGCTCCCAAACCGAGGTGCTGGACATGCATGGGTCACGGTCATGGTGCAGGTTGTCTCTTCTGCTGACGCTGGGCGGGGCGCTGGCGTGCGAGGTCGCTCCGGCACCCGGGACGCTGCCATCGAAGCCGCCCGTGAGCGGGGATGCAGGTGACGCGAAGGCACAGGAGACGCCGGAGGCCGTCCAGGCCTCGGCCGTCTTCGAGGCCACGTTGCGCGAAGAGGCCACGTCGGCGCCCAATGCGCTCAAGCCCGTGGAGCGGCTCGGCAAGCTGCTCTTCTTCGACCGCCGGCTCTCCGAGCCCATGGGCCAGCCCTGTGCCGTCTGTCACGGCCCCGAGGTGGGCTGGACGGGCCCCAGCCTGATCATCAACCTCACGGGCTCCGTGTACGAAGGCGCCGTGCGGGGGCGCTTCGGCAACCGCAAGCCGCCCTCATCCGCCTACGCCACGCAGGCCCCCATCCTCCACCGGACGGCCCCTGGTGACGCCACGTTCGTGGGCGGCAACTTCTGGGACGGCCGCGCTACCGGCGAGGAGCTGGGCAATCCCGCAGCGGATCAGGCGCAGGGCCCCTTCCTCAACCCCGTGGAGCAGAACAACCCCAGCGAGGCCGCCGTGGTGGCCAAGGTCTGCGGAGGCCCGTACGGCGATCTCTTCCGGGCGGTCTGGGGCGCCAACATCTGCGGCGACGTGCCGCGCGCGTATGACGACATCGCGAGGTCCATCGCCGCGTACGAGGCCTCTCGCGAGGTGAACGCCTTCTCCTCGAAGTACGATGCCTTCCTCGCGGGCCGCGCGCGGCTCTCAACCCAGGAGCGGTGGGGCCGGGAGCTCTTCGTGGGCAAGGCCCACTGTGACAAGTGCCACCCCAGCCAGCGTGGCCCCGGCGGCGAGCCGCCGCTCTTCACCGACTACACCTTCGAAAACCTGGGCGTGCCGCGCAACCTGCTCAATCCCTGGTACTGGCAGCTCCAGTTCAACCCGGACGGCCCCTTCTGGATCGACCCCGGCCTGGGAGGCTTCCTCCAGACGCGCCAGGATTACGCGCCCTTCGCGCGCGCCAACCTGGGCAAGGTCAAGGTCCCCACCTTGCGCAACGTGGACAAGCGCCCGTTCCCTGGCTTCACCAAGGCCTATATGCACAACGGCTCCTTCAAGAGCCTGGAGTCCGTCGTCCACTTCTACAACACGCGAGACGTGCTGCCGGCCTGCTTGGGGAGCGCGTCGGGGGCTCCTGGCGTGGACTGCTGGCCCCTGCCGGAGGTGGGGCTGAACGTCAACACGCAGGACGTGGGCAACCTGGGCCTGTCGCCCCAGGAGGAGCAGGCCCTCGTCGCCTTCATGCGCACGCTGTCGGACGGCTACTCCCACTGACGGGGGCCACTCCTGCGGGGCGATCTGTGCCGCACGGAGCGCGCGCCCACCTTCTCCGTGCGGCCGAGGGACAACCCGCTACTGTTCGTGGGCGTGGCGGTGGAGCTGCTGCTGCTCGCCTTCCTCAGGGAGGCGACACGCGGTCCCGGCACAACTGACGGTAGCGCTTGATGAGCAGCAGCCGCGCCCGGTCGAAGGCCTCTCCGTCGTCGGGGACCGCCCAGGCATGCGGGATGAGCTTCCGGGCCACGGCGCGCGCGTACGCCGGGTCGCCGGCGTCGCTCACCAGCTTCAGCCATTCGTAGTCCTGCATGCCCTGCCGGATGAGCTTCATGCGCAGCGAGGGCAGGGGGATCTCGGTGGTGCCGCCGATGATGGAGGGCAGCCCCGGGTAGAAGAGCGTGCCGTCGCCATTGCCATTGAAGCGGAACTGCGTCGTCCACGCGGTGTAGAGCAGGCCCACCGTCTGGTAGTACAGCTCGCCGCTGGCGCCGTTGATGAAGTCCAGCCACTGCATGCCGCGCGCCTTGGCCGCCGAACGGTCCACCATGTACGAGGGCCAGCCCTGGCCGGGGATGTTCTCCGGCGGGGGCGGCTCACCCGGCGCGCAGCCGTGGCTGGCGCAGCTCTGGTAGAGCCACAGCTCGCGGCGGGGCTGGGCGAGGAAGTCGTCGTACTTGGGGCGCTGGTCGCCCACGTAGGGCGGCTGGGTTCCGTCGATGAAGTTCACCAGCACGGTGATGATGTCGATCTCCTCCAGGAGCCCGTGGGCTTCCAGTTCGGTGACGGTGCTGGTCAGCAGCGTGCGCAGCAGCGGGGCCGCCGTGCGGGTGAGCTCCGCGCGGGCCGCCACGGCCTCCCAGCTGGTGCCATAGGGCGGCTCGTCCCCCACGTAGTCGAAGGAGCGCGACAGCCAGCCGCGCGCTTCCGCCTCCGTCTGGAACTCCGTCAGGGACGCGCCGTTGGCCGGCCCCAGGTACTGCAAGGCCGTCATGCGCGCCCCTTGCAGCCGGTTGGGGGCGGTGCCGTCGAGGAACGGCCCCCAGCGCTCATTGAACGTGTCGTAGTCCGGCAGGTCCCACGTGGGCAGGTTCACCTCCCGGGGGAAGGCGCTCGCCAGCGTGATGCGATGCTCCAGCGCCATCCGGTGGAACAGCTTCAAGAGCCGCACCTGCGTGTCCACGGGGCACACCGGATCTCCCGTGAAGGCGCGGCACACGTGGGGAGGCCAGAGCAGGAAGGCGCTGCGCAGGGAGGAGGTGCTCGGCAGGACGGCGTCCACCACCTGGAGGCGCACCTCCACCCGCGAAACGAAGCCTTCGCCCCTCACCGTCACGGTGCCCCGGTAGTTGCCGGGGCGCGCGTTGGACGGCACGTGCACGTCCACCCAGACGGCACGGGCTTCGCCCGCGGGCACGTCGAAGGGAAAAGCCAGACGCTTCTCGCCCACGACCTCGTCCACGTCCGGCACCAGGCCGTCCGGCCACCGCCCGGGCGTCGTCCCCGGCGGCGTGGGGGTCGTGATGTCCAGGAACGCTTCCCGGTAGAGCAGCAGGTCCCCGCCCTGGATGCGCGACCGGCCCACGCGCAGCTCCGGCAGCGCGGCGCTCACGCCCCGCAGGCCCGTCGTGCCGCCGTGGAGCACCACCTGGAAGGACACGAACTCGTTGCGCGCGGCGGTGAGCGAAATGGAGCGCTGGCAGCGGGGAGGCGTCTCCGGGCGCACCTTCACCATCGCGCTCTCGGCCCAGACGGTCGGACGCGACGGGTGCGCCCCGGCCACCTGACTCCACATCAACAACAGACAGGCCAGCGCCAGCTTTGGGAATTGCATGACGTCATAGGCTGCGCCTTGAGAGGGATTGCGGCAATCCCCCCTCCGGCGCCAGCGCCGATGGGGCAGCTGACATCGGGAGGGTTCCCCGGACGGAGCTCAGGGGGAGTACGGTTCCGCCGTCCCGTCTGATGACGTGAAGTAGCGCTCGCCCTCCTCGCGCTTCTCCTCGTCGCGCTTGCCGCTGATGATCAGCCGCCGGCCCGCGTCCACCCGGTCCTCGAAGTACATGGTGTGCCCCCCTTGCTCAGGAGAAGCACGGCCGGGAGGTGTGTCCACCCGCCGGGCCGCCGCCGTCAGCCGGACGGCGGCCGCGCGCCGAGCCGCTTGCGCAGCAGGTGGAAGGCGAACACGCCGGCGAGGATGCCGGCCGCGCCCAGGCCCAGCAGCGCGGGCGTGCGCCGCGCCAGGACGCTGGCCCCCAGGTAGACGGTGCCCACCGCGTAGGGGAGCTCCGCCAGGGCGAGCACGGCCAGGTAGCGGCGCAGCCCATAGCGCGCCAGCCCGAGCACGTAGCCCGGGATCTCGGAGGGGACGGCGAGCTGGAAGAGGAGCACCACGCCGAAGGGCGTGCGCCCGGAGACGCGCTCCTCGTAGCGGGCGAGCAGGCTGGCGGAGGTGAGCCGGCGGATGACGGGCCTGCCCCAGGCGCGGGCGATGCCGTAGGCGCACGCGCCGCCCAGCATCCAGCCCACCCAGAGCAGCAGCACGCAGACCGCCTTTCCCCAGGCCTGGAGCGCCACCGGCAGCAGCAGCGCGCTGGAGAAGAAGGCCAGCATCGCGGACAGGGCGGAGAGCAGGACGAAGAGCACCGCGCCCCAGAAGGGATGCGCGGAGATGACGGGCGCGGCCGCGTCGAGGACCCGGCGCAGCTGGGACTGGAACGCCTCCGAGGACGTGAGCAGCGCGAGGCCCGCGAGCAACAACCCCAGCAGGAGCGCCCGGCCCCACATGGCCGGGAGCCCGCGACGCGAGTCCTGGGGCTGGGGCGAGGCGTTCATGGGCTCCAGGTCCTTGTGCCCGGAGCGGCAATCTGGGGAAGGCGCCCGGGGCGGCAAGCCGTGCCCGGGCGTGGCGCGGCTTCCACTGGCGGACAGTGCACCAGGGGGGATGCCGGCCCTGGTGTATGCTTCGCGCCCCAAGCGCATCCCGCTGGAGGTCCGCCCTTGATCAGCTCCCTCATCCGCCAGGTCGTCAGCACGGTCCAGACGGCGGTCACGAAGCCTCCGGTGGCCCCTCCCGCGCCCACGCCCCCGCCCA
>NZ_RAVW01000740.1 GCF_003611585.1 Corallococcus exercitus
GTGCTGGGCTGCGGGCTCTACATCCCACTGGCGGCGGCGGTGGCGGGCTTGAACGCCAGGGGCGGCGCGGAGGCGGTGGGCGAGGCGACGACGAACGGCGTGGTGGCGGCCAGCCTGGGGTGTCTGTTGATTGACCTGACGGTGTCGCTTGCGTTCCAGTTCGTGCGCCTGTGAATGACACCGGTCCGGACACGCTGGTCTTCGAGGACGTGGCGATCGCCTTCGAGCAGGGCCGCCGCGTGCTGGACGGCCTGAGCGCGCAGGTCTCCACGCGGGAGCTGACGTTCATCGCGGGAGCGAGCGGCTCCGGAAAGAGCGTGCTGTGCCGCCTGGCGGTGGGCCTGTTGAGGCCCGAGGCCGGCAAGGTGACGCTGTTCGGGGAACGGGTGGACACGCAGGCGGAGCGGACGCTGGTGAACCTCCGCCGCCGGGCCCCCTACCTGGTGCAGGGCCCCGCGCTGCTGGACTGGAGGACGCTGCGGGAGAACGTGCGCCTCGCGGATCCGAAGGCCCCGGAGGAAGCGGTGGAGATGGCGCTGGAGAAGGTGGGCCTGAAGGAGTGGGCGGACCGGCTGCCACCGGAGCTGGGGCCCGGGGCGAAGAAGCGGGCGGCCATCGCGAGGGCGCTGGTGCTCAAGCCGCGCTACCTGCTCCTGGACGAGCCGACGACGGGGCTGGACCGGAGGGCGGCGATGCAGGTGGAGGCGGTGTTGGCGTCGTTGAAGGAGCAGGGTCTGGGGGCGCTGGTGGTGTCCCACGACTACCGGCAGTTGAGAGGGATTGCGGACCGGGTGTTGGTGGTGGCGAAGGGGCGCAGTGCGTACCTGGGGAGTCCGGAGGGCTTCCTGGAGTCCCCTGCCCCGGAGCTGCGGACGCTGACAGCGCCGTTCATGGAGGGCGCGACGGATGGATGAGCAACGGCTGGAGTTGAAGGTCGGAGCGCTGGTGCTCGCGACGCTGGTGGGAGTGCTGGTGTTGCTCTGGTTGATGGGAGAGCTGACGCTGGGCCGGGGCGCCAGGCTGGAGGTGGACTTCGCGCACACGGGCAACGTGGTGCAGGGCGCCCCGGTGAAGCTGGGAGGCGTCCAGGTGGGCAAGGTGGACACCATCCACCTCCTCGCGAACCGGAGGGACACGAAGGGCCTCCCCCTCCCCGTCCGCATGGACCTGTCGGTGGAGCCCGAGGCCAGGGGCGCGTTGCGCAAGGACGCAAGGGTGACGGTGGGGACGGTGGGTCTGTTGGGTGAGCCCTATCTGGAGTTGAACCCAGGCAACGCGGACGCGCCGCTGCCGGAGACCGAGGCGCTGAGAGGCGTGGACGCGCCGAGATTGGACCTGCTCTCGGAACAGCTGACCAAGTTCGTGACGTTGCTGTCGGACATGCTGGAGAAGGATCCGGAGGCCGTGACGGCCCTGGCCGCCAACGTGTCGCGCCTGGCGAGGACGCTGGACGAGGTCCTGACGGAGAACAAAGGCGACGTGAAGGTCCTGGCCTCGGAGCTGGCGGCGGCGTCCAAGGACCTGCGGCAGCTGGCGCAGCTGGCGAAGGAATCCATGCAGCCCGGAGGCAAGGGAGCCCGCCTCCTGGACGACGCCTCCGCCGTGGCGGCCGTGATGCGAAAGGACCTCCCCGGCCTGACGAAGTCCGCCAGCACGACCCTGGACGGACTGGCCGCGGTGACGGGACCGCTGACGCCCGAGGACGGCCAGCAGGTGAAGCTGGCCCTCCAGCGCTTCACGGCGGCGGCGGGCCAGCTGGAGCAGATCGCCACCAAGGCGGACCGCATCCTGGGACAACTGGACGCGGGAGAAGGCACGGGCGGCGCACTGCTGAAAGATCCGGTCCTCTACGACGAGTTGAAGACCCTGGTCACGGACCTGCGGAAGCACCCCTGGAAGATGCTCTGGAAGGACTAGGGGCTGTCCCTGATCCCCGGCCCGAAAATCAACCTGGTGGCTCAAACACCGGCGTTGGACCCGGCCTTGAGGGGCACGAGGAGGTTGCCAGCCAGCGTCAGGCATGATCAACGCTGGCTG
>NZ_RAVW01000741.1 GCF_003611585.1 Corallococcus exercitus
CCGCCGAGCCCGAGGCCCCCCCCGCCTCCCCGGCTGCTTCGAACGCCGTCGTCGAGACGCCGTCGCTCGCGAAGCCCTTCAAGCTGTCGCGCCGCTTCGACCGCACGGCGCGCCTGCTGGGCGACAACGCCATGGAGCGGCTGGCCAACGCGCATGTGGTGGTGTTCGGCCTGGGCGGCGTGGGCAGCTTCACCGCGGAGGGCCTGGTGCGCAGCGGCGTGGGCCGGCTGACGCTGGTGGACCACGACGACGTGTGCGTCACCAACACCAACCGCCAGTTGCACGCGACGGTGAAGGCGGTGGGCAAGTCCAAGGCGGAGCTGATGGCGCAGCGCTGCCAGGACATCAACCCGCAGGCGAAGGTGGAAGCGCTGCGCGAGTTCTACCGCGAGGAGCTGGCGGAGACGCTGCTGCCCGCGGGGAAGTACGACTTCGTGGTGGACGCCATCGACAACGTGAAGGCGAAGCTGCACCTCTTGCACCGGTGCGTGACGCTGGGCGTGCCGGTGGTCAGCTCCATGGGCGCGGCGGGACGCCTGGACCCCACGGCCATCCGCGTGGAGGACCTGAGCGAGACGCACATGGATCCCTTCGCCAAGGACATCCGCAAGCTGCTCAAGCGCAAGTACGGCGTGGAGACGGAGCGCCACACGGGCATCACCGCCGTGTACTCCATTGAGACGCGCCGGCAGCCGGTGCCGCTCAACTACGACGACGCGACCGACGGCTTCCTGTGCGTCTGCCCGCAGGACAACGAGTTCCACACCTGCGACCACCGCACGCAGATTGACGGCAGCGTGGCGTTCGTCACCTCCGCGTTCGGCATGAACGCCGCGGGCGTGGTGGTGCGCCGGCTGGCGTCGGCGCGGTAGCGCTTCAGGTCAGGCGGCGCTCAAGCCACGCGGGGCCGGGCCTGCGCCACCGCGGGCTCCCGGCCACACGGGCGGCGGAAGACGCAGCGGGCGCAGGCGTCCAGGTTCCCCGTCTGTGGGAAGGCCTCCACCTCTTTCGGCGTGTTGGTGGCGGCGTCCTTCAGGAGCGCGCGCATCCCCTCCACGCTCCGGGCGAAGTGCTGGCGGAAGGAGTCCATGGCGGACGGGTCCACCGTCACGTCGTGCTCCAGCCCCTCGTTGAGGTACACGAGCGACGCGCGCACCTTCTCCAGCGGGTAGCGGTAGCGCTGCGCGATGTAGAGCGCGTAGCCCAGCACCTGTTCGTCGTAGCCCTCGCGCGAGCGGCCCGTCTTCCAGTCCACCACCACGACGGAGCCCTCCGCGTCCACGTAGGCGAAGTCCGGGATGGCGAAGGTCTTCACCCCGTCCAGGACGAAGTGGGCGAAGTCGAAGCCCGCGTCCACCTCCAGCCACTGCGCGGGCTTGAGCCCCTTCGCGATGGTGGGCCAGCGTGACTGGAAGAACCACGCGAGCGCGGAGCGCACCGTTTCGAAGTTCTGCTTCCAGGCCTCGTTCGGAATCTCCTCCGAGTACTCGTGCTCCGCCAGGCCGGTGAAGGGCTTGCGGTACTTCTGCGTCCAGTACGCCTTGGAGCGCGAGTGCCGGAAGTCGTCCTGCATCAGCTTGTGCGTGCGCGCCTCCACCTTCGCGGGGTCCACCTCACGGCCGGCGCGCCAGTCCAGCAGCACGTCCTTGAGGGCCTCGTGCACGATGCTGCCCGCCCAGGTGTAGCGGTTGTGCAGCTTCTTGAGGACGTAGAGCTCGCGCACGTCCCTGGCCGCCTCCGCCTCCCAGCCGCCCCAGGAGCGGTAGTAGTAGAGGTAGTAGGCCCGGAGGCATTCGGAGAACTTCTCGTGGCGGCTCTTGGACCAGGAGAAGTCGTTGGTGATGGGTGGGCGGGCCATGGACGCGGGGCATCCTATAGACGATCGCCCGTCCCGCCAGAAGGGGGACGGCCGGCCGGACAACCGCCCCCTGCCGTCGGTAAAAACGCCGGGTGCACCCGACCGTACGGGTATGGTGCCGCGCCTCCCCCGTGAAGAATCACATGAGCCCACGCAAGCGCACCGAT
>NZ_RAVW01000742.1 GCF_003611585.1 Corallococcus exercitus
GGCGTGTCGGGCCAGTTCTTCTCCGCGCTGGCGTTCACGCTGTGCGCCGCCGTGCTGTTCTCGTGGGTGCTGGCCGTCACGCTGACGCCCGTCACCAACTCCACGCTCACCACGGTCGTGGTCTTCGCGCCGCTGTCGCTGCTGCCCGGCGTGTCGGGCCAGTTCTTCTCCGCGCTGGCGTTCACGCTGTGCGCCGCCGTGCTGTTCTCGTGGGTGCTGGCCGTCACGCTGACGCCGCTGCTGTGCGGGTGGCTGCTCGTCGCGCCCGGCGGCCATCACGCGCCCGAGCCTGTCATCCCGGGGTTCATGCTCGCGCAGTGGCGTGCGCGGCCGGGAACGCTGGTGGCCATCGTGGCGGTCATCGCCGTGCTGCTGGCGATGCTGGGCCGGGGCGTGGGAACGGGGTTCCTGCCGGAGCTGGATGAGGGCGCGTTCGTCGTGGACTACTTCACGCCGACGGGCACCTCGGTCGCGGAGGCGGACCGGCTGGGGCGCACGCTGGAGGCGGTGGTCGCTGAGATTCCAGAGGTCGTGGGCACCAGCCGGCGCCTGGGCGCGGAGCTGGGGCCGCCGGCGGCCACCGAGTCCTCGCGTGGCGACCTGACCGTGTCGCTCTCCCCCCACCGGACGCGCCACGGTCCGGACATCATCGAGGCGACGCGCACGCGGGCGGAAGCCGCCCTTCCCGGAGTCCGGCTGGAGTTCGTCGAGCTGCTGCAGGACGTGCTCTCCGACCTGGAAGGCGCGCCGGACCCCATCGAGGTCAAGCTGCTGGGGCCGGACGTCCAGGTGCTGCGGGAGTTCGCGCCACGCGCCGCCGAAGCGCTGCAGGACATCCCGGGCCTGGCGGACCTGTTCGACGGGGTCACCGGCTGCACTCCGGAGGCCCACCTGGAAGTGGACCTGGTCCAGGCGGGGCTCCTGGGCTTGACGACGCGGGAGGTGTCGGCGCAGGTCCGGACCGCGCTGCTGGGCGAGGTCGTCGGGACGCTCCCCCGCGAGGGACGTCCGGTGGACGTGCGCGTGCGGCTGCGTGACGCCGACCGTCTGGATCCCCAGGTGCTCCAGCGTCTGCGCCTACGAACCGCTTCGGGGCGGATGGTTCCGCTGACGCAGGTGGCGCGCGTGCGCCAGGAGTGCCAGCCTGCGGAGCTGCTTTCGGACAACCTGCGTCCGCTGGTGGCGGTGACGGGGCGGCTGGAGGCGCGGGACCTGGGCAGCGTCACCGCGGACGTGGAGGCGCGGCTCGCCACGCTGAAGCCGCCAGCGGGGGTGGAGGTGCGGCTGGGTGGTCAGCGCGAAAGTCAGCGCGAGTCCTTCCAGGCCCTCGTGCTCGTGCTGGTGTTGGCCACGCTGGGGGTCTTCCTGGTGCTGACCTTCCATTTCCGAGGGGTCGTGCTCCCGCTGCTCATCCTGGGCGCGGTCCCCGTGGCGCTCGCGGCGGGTGTCGCCTGCTTGCGGCTCACCGGCACGCCGCTCAACGTCTCCTCGTTGATGGGCTGCATCCTGCTCGTCGGGCTCGTCGTGAAGAACGGCATCCTCCTGCTCGACCGGGCGGAAGAGGGACGCGCCGAAGGGCTGTCCGCCACCGAGGCCGTTGGCCACGCCGCCGCCGTGCGCCTGCGCCCCATCCTCATGACGACGCTGGCGACGCTGCTGGGACTCGTCCCGCTCGCGCTCGGGTTGGGCGAGGGCGGCGAGCTGCAACGGCCGCTGGCCATCACCGTGCTGGGGGGCCTGGCCCTGTCCACGTTGACGGTGTTGGTGGGGCTGCCGGCGGCGTACGTGCTGGTGCGCCGGCACGCGGCCGCCGCGAAGGGCTGAGGGCAGGGGAGGGCTCCAACGGCGTCAGTGGCTGGGGGCCGGTCGTCGCGTCCCGGGTGTCACCGCGCGCCTCGCAGCGGGGCTCCGCGCTCCGCGCTGTAACCTTTCGGCGTCCTCTTTCGTGGTGGCCGTTGGATGCCCGGAATGCGCCGGGCGCCGGGACGGAGGACGGACATGCAGGCGATGAAGGTGGCCGTGG
>NZ_RAVW01000743.1 GCF_003611585.1 Corallococcus exercitus
GCCTCGCCCACCCGCGCCTGCGAGGCCGGGATGGACCCGGCGACCGGCGCCTTCAGGTTGGCCTGCGTGGAGATGACGACCGCCGCCCGCGTCGGAGTCGAGGGCGCGGTCCCCGTGTTGCAGACGCGCACGTCCGCGACGAAGGACTCGCCCTGCCGCACGTCGGGGGGCGCCTTCACCCCGGTGACCACGAGGTCCGGCGCGTTGCCCACGCCCATCAGGCCGCGGACGAAGCCGTTGTTCGTCTCGTCCAGCTCCGCCACCGACTGCCGGGTGTCGACGCTGGCGCCCAGGTAGAAGGCGCCGGGCAGCGCCCCCGCCGGGGGAGGCGTCGCGTACGCGGTGAACGTCCGCGTGACGCACTGCTGGGCGCCCACGGGCCCCACTTCCAGCTCGGCCACCGTCATCTGCTGGGGCGAGGGCGGAGCGCCGGGCGCCGGGACCTGCTGCGTGGACGTGGTGGACAGGTACACCTGCAGCAGGTGGGGCCCCTGCTGCGGATACGCGGGCTGCGTGCCCGTGTTGCAGACCGTCGCGGTGACGGTGATGGATTCTCCCGGGCGGGCGGCGTCGGGCGCGCGCAGCTCGGTGATGATCAGATCCGAGCCCTGCGCCAACGCGCGGCCCTGGCTTCGGACGGAAACCGCGTCGGACGACGCGCCTTCACTTCCGCAGCCGGTAATGACGAGCGTGCCCGTGATGAGCAGACACGCGTGTCTCCATGACGGCATGAGCCGTGACATGTGCTTCTCCTGATGGGGGGTGGGATTCAGCATCCCCACGCGCACTTGCCGCCGTGCCGGGTTCAACGTCGCGGGGACATCCAAGGGAATCCTTCAACGGCGCTGTGCGGGTGAAATTCAAACCCAGCGTGAAGAATCTACGGGCATGAGAGTCAATCGCCGGCCGGGTTGTGCCCCGGCCGGCAATCGCGAATCGGGAAGCAGGAATCCCGTGGGGACGCCTACGGCACCTGGCCGATGGGCGTGGCCATCGTCAGCGCGTTGTTGTCCTCACGCAGCTCCATCAGTGAGTTCGGTGCGTCGACGAGGGCACCCAGGTAGAGGGGCTGTCCGGTCGTGGCCGCGGAGGGACGGATCACGGACCCATCGATCCACAGCGTGGCGCACTGGCCCACGGACAGCGCGGGCACCATGGCGCCACGCACGGGGACCTGGACCTGCGTGTACGGGGGCTGGCCCTGCGTGGGGGTGAAGAGGGACGTCTCCGTGGAGATGAACAGATCCAGCGGCACGGAGCCGTACATGGGCACGTTGCCCTCGTTGCAGACCTGGACCTGCGCGGTGAAGGAGCTGTACTGCGGCAGGCCCGTGGGCGCGGTCACCGAGCGGACCACCAGGTCCGGACCGCTGCCCATGAAGATCCGCGACGTCACGCGGGTGTTGTTGTCCTCGCGCAGCTCCACCACCTGGTTGGACATGTCCACGCGGGCCCCCAGGGAGATGAGGCTGGAGGGGTCCGCGTAGGGAGGCGGGTATGGGGAGCCGCTCAGGGGCACCGTCATGCACTGGCCCGCGGAGAGCGGCGGCAGGGTCACCGTCCCGACCGGGGCTTCGGAGGGCGTGACGGGCGGGAACTGCGAGGACAGGGTCTCGTCCTGCGTCAGGACGCCCA
Organism: Corallococcus exercitus; assembly: GCF_003611585.1. Classification (GTDB taxonomy): domain Bacteria; phylum Myxococcota; class Myxococcia; order Myxococcales; family Myxococcaceae; genus Corallococcus; species Corallococcus exercitus. The sequence continues at coordinate 1,636 of NZ_RAVW01000743.1, forward strand.
TCACCTGCGAGGACCCGGCCGAGGCGGTCCCCACGTTGCAGACCGTCACGTTCAGGGTGATGGGGCTGTTGGGGATGATGCTCGATGGGCCGGTGACGTCCGTCACCACCAGGTCCGGGCCATGGCCCACGCTGATGGGGCCCGCGGCGACGCGCAGGTTGTTGTCCTCGCGCAGCTCCACCTGCTGCTGGTTCACGTCCGCCAGGGCCACTAGGTACAGCGGCTGCGCCGGCGTGGCCTCGGGCGGGACGGCGGCATACACCGTCTTCGGGTACAGCACGCACGCACCCGCGGGCAGCGATCCCACCTCCACCGTGCCCACCTGCATCTGGGACTGTCTCTTATACCCCTCCCCGAGCCCACGAGACATGCGCAGATCT
>NZ_RAVW01000744.1 GCF_003611585.1 Corallococcus exercitus
CGCCTCCCCTCCCTCATCCTGGCGCGCAGCGTCCCCCGGGACGTCACCATCGAAGCCGTGCGCGGCCTGCGGACCCGGGTCCAGCTGGCCCTGAAGAGCGCGGGCCGCAACGTCGTCACCCTCACGGGCACGAGCCCCGGCGCGGGGACGTCCTTCGTCGCCCTCAACCTGGCGTGGGTGCTGGCGGAGACGGGCCAGCGCGTGCTGCTGGTGGACGCGAACCTGCGCGGCGGCTGGCTGCACCGGTGCTTCCGCGAGGCGCGCGTCCCCGGCCTCCATGAGGTGCTGCGGGGCACCGCCACCCTGGAGCAGGCCCTGCTGGAGGAGGCCACCCCGCCCGGCCTGTCGTTCCTGGGCGCGGGCGACCTTCCGCCGGACCCCACGGAGCTGCTGGCCGGCGCGGCGTTCGACACGTTCGTGGCGCGCGTGGCGGCGGAGTACGACGCCGTCCTCTTCGACACGCCCTGCATCCTCGCGGTGACGGACGCGGCGCTCGTGGGCCGGCACGCGGGCGTGCGGCTCGCCGTGGTGCGCGCGCAGACGCAGTCGCTGCGCGAGGTGGCCACGGCGCTGCACCACCTGGAGCAGAGCGGCGTGCCCGCCCAGGGCGTGGTCCTCAACGGCGTGCCGCGCTCCCGCTCGGGCCGCGCGGTGAGCGGCGTCTACCAATACGAATACCCGTCCGCGAGCTGAAGCCCCACCGGGAGGCCGCACCGTGAGCTGGATGTGCCGCACAGGACTGGGCCTCATCGCGGCGCTCTACGTGCTCGCGGGCCGCTGGGGCTTCCACCGGCTGGGCCTCGCGGTCAATGAAGAGGTGGACACGAACCTGGTCCAGGAGCTGCGGCTGTGGATCGTCCTGTGCGGGGTGCTGCTCGCCAGCGTGGGGCTGCTGCACCGCGCCCGGCGCGAAGCACGCCCCGGCGAGGCGCGCTTCGACCCGCCGCTCATCGCGGCCCTGCTGGGCTTCCTGGGCTACATGGCCGCCAGCATCGCCTGGACGCCCGACCCGCTCTTCTCCCTGACCAAGGTCGCCGACCTCCTGCTGGTGGGGCTGATGTGCGTGGGCTTCGCGCTGGCCGCGCTCCGCCAGCCCGCGCCCCGGGTGCTGGACGCGTTCTGGGCCGCCGTCGTCGTGGCCACGGGGCTGCTCGCGCTCACCGCCGTCAAGCAACTGCTGGGGGGCGGCGGGAGCGCGCGGCTGGCCGTGATGGGCGGCGGGCCCAACATCCTCGCGCGGCTCATGGGGCTGCTCTCCATCGGGGCGCTCTACTTCTGGTACTGGAGGGGCCAGGCGTGGCTGTGGATTCCGGTGGCCGCCACCGGCGTCGTGCTCGCGCTGCTCACGGGCTCGCGCGGCGGCTCCGCCGCCATCGTCGCGGGCATCACCACCTGCCTCGTGGTGGGGCGCGTGCCGCTGCGCCGGCTGCTGCTGCTGCTGCTGCTGGCGACCGCCGCCATCACCGTGGTGACCCTGTTCTCCCCGCTGGGGGAGGCCCTCAGCAACTCCGTGCAGGAGCGCTTCCTGCGCCTCACCCTCAACTACGAGACGGGCGCGGGCGGCTCGGTCCACAACGAAGGCAAGGTGTACCTGTCCGGGCGCGAAATCCTCTACGCGAGGGCCCTCCAGCTGGGCAAGGACCACCCGGTGGCGGGCGCGGGGCTCGCGGCGTTCCCCGCGCTGCGCCTGGGCGTCTATCCGCACAACCTCTTCCTGGAGGTGTTCTGCGAGGGCGGCATCGTGGGGCTGCTCCTGCTCGCGACCGTCCTCGCCACCTTCGTGCGCTCGGCGCTCCTGCGGCGCCAGGGCCTGGACGGCGCCACCGTGGGCGCGGCGGTGCTGGTGCTGCTGGGCGCCCAGTCCAGCGGCGACCTCTACGACAGCCGCGCCCTCTTCCTCTTGATGGTGATGGCCTCCGTGACCGCGGCCCCCGGGCGGCAGTCCGCGCAGTCCGGCCC
>NZ_RAVW01000745.1 GCF_003611585.1 Corallococcus exercitus
GGGCCGGAGTGGGCAGCGGGGGCACCGGGGTCGTCACGACCACCTGGGGCGGGAGTCCGCCCCTGTGGGGCATGCCCAGCACCAGCGCGGTGAGGGCAAGGCCACCAGCCAGGGCGAGGAACAGGACCGTACGATTCATGGCAGGGCTCCAAAAGCGTTTGAAACGCGGGCCCTGCCTTTACGAACGGGGGGCGCGAAAAGGTCTAACCCTTTCGCGCGAGGCGACTGTTCAGTGCGCCGTTCAGGTGCCCGCGGCCGCCGGGGTGGCGCCCGCGCAGAAGTAGGGCGAGTTGTTCTCGCCGAAGGTGCGCCGGTAGAAGCCCTCGTCGGCGGCGCGGATGGCGTCCAGCGTGTCCTGATCCAGCAGCAGCGGCCGGCACGTCATGCGCTCCTTGAGGCCCTTCTCCACGTCGTCCACCGTGCGGGTGATCTCGCAGCCGGTGGTGGTGCCCTGCACGCACTCCTTGCTGCAGTAGCCCAGGGCCGGCGCTTCCGGATCCGCGCTGCGGGGGCTGGCGTCATCGCGCACGCAGATGAGGTCCTCGCACTCCAGCGAACCGAAGGAGATGAAGTCCTGCTCCGCGGCGATGTCCTTCTCCTTGACCTCCACGACCTCGCGGCCCTGCGCCTCCTGCTCCGCAGGCGTGGCCTTGCGCACCAGCGTGCACGGCTTGCCCAGCTCGGTGGTGACGTCGCAGCCTCCCAGCAGGAGGACGGCGGACAGGAAGAGCGCGGATCGCACGAACATCTTTGAGACCTCTAGGAAGGATGGAAACAGGGCGCCTGGGGGGAGGACGCCGGAACCTCGAAACGGTAGCACACCGGTTCTTCGCGCCAACCACCGACCCACGGGGAGCGTGCGCGGTGGAATTGTGAAGGGATACGGGAGGAATACAGAGGAGGCAGGCGCATCGTGGCGGTTGATGGTTGGGAATACGACCGATAGGATGGTGGGGCTGATGTCATGCTGCCTTCCGGTGGCAGTACGTTCCCTCCCCCCACGGAGCGCCCGGACTTGAACCGCCCCACGCTGCTGCTTGCGCTGAGCCTGATGTGGCCCGCGCTGGCCCCCGCCCAGACCCAGGAAGGCATGGGCCTCGATCTGACCGAGGATGCCCAGGCCAAGCCTCCCGAAGAGAACCCCGCGCCGCCGCCGGACGAGGAAGCCCGCCCCGCGTCGCCGCCTGCCGCCACCCCGGCGAAGGACATCCCGGTCGAAGCGCTGATGCCGCTCACGGACATCACCCAGGACGACCGGGTGAAGAGCGTGCAGCGCAAGGTGTACCTGAAGAAGGGCCGCCTGGAGATCTCACCGTTCGTGAGCATCTCCGTGAACGACCCCTTCTATTCGAAGTTCGGCGGTTCGCTCCGCGCGGCCTGGTACCTGTCGGACACGCTGGCCATCTCCGCGCGTGGCTCGCTGATCCAGGTGCTCCCGTCGGATGACGTCCGCACGGCGAAGCGCACCTTCAACGCCAAGATCTACAACTCCGTGCCGCAGTGGTCCGGCATGGGCGACCTGGAGTGGGCGCCGCTCTACGGCAAGGTGTCCTTCCTCAACTCCATCCTCCACTTCGACGGCTACCTGCTGGGCGGCATGGGCGTGGTGAAGACGGAGACCTCCGCGCTGCCGGAGCGCGGCCTCAACCCGGCCTTCGACCTGGGCCTGGGCATGCGCTTCGTCACCAAGGACTACCTGGCCGTCAACGTGGCCCTCATCAACACCTCCTACGTGGACCAGCCCCTGGGCAGCAGCAAGGGCGCCATCCAGAACGTCATGACCCTCAACGCGGGCATCTCCATCTTCCTGCCCCTCAAGTCGACGGGGAGGGAGTCCGAATGAAGCCCGCCTTCCGTCTGCTCCTGACTCTTTATACACATCT
>NZ_RAVW01000746.1 GCF_003611585.1 Corallococcus exercitus
CTACGTGGGCGTGGGGCCGCTGTTCGGCACGACCACGAAGGTGGTGCAGGCGCCGGTGCTGGGGCTGGAGGCCTTCCGGCGGGTGGTGGCGGAGAGCCCCCTGCCGGTGGTGGGGATTGGCGGAGTGGGCCTTTCGAACATCGCGCAGGTGGCGGCGACGGGGGCGCACGGCGCGGCGGTGGTGTCCGACGTCCTGCTCGCCCAGGACATCGCCGAGCGGGTGCGGCAGCTGTCGGCCGCGTTTGACAGCGCGCGGGGGACTGGCCTCTAACCCGAGGGAGCTCCCCCACCATGAACCATCCGACATCGCGTCATCACGGGACGACCCCGCGTCGTCCCAACATCGGCCTCAGCCCGGACTGGGTCCAGCCGGCCGACTCCGCCTTCCCCCGCTACGAGCTGAAGGTGCCCTACGCGGAGGCGGTGCTGCGCGCGGGGGGCCTGCCCTTCGTGCTGCCGTACACCGACGACGCGTCCTGCGTGGACGCCTACCTGGAGCGGGTGTCCGGGCTGGTGGTGACGGGCGGCGCGTTCGACATCCCTCCGTCCGCGTACGGCGAGGAGGCCCGTGACGGCATGGGGCCGCTGAAGGAGGGCCGCACGGCCTTCGAGGCGCAGCTGATCCGCGGCGCGCTCAAGCGCAACCTGCCGGTGCTGGGCGTGTGCGGCGGCATGCAGCTGTTGGCCGTGGTGCTGGGCGGCACGCTGTTCCAGGACATCCTGCGCGAGGTGCCGGGCGCGCGCGACCACGAGCAGAAGCACGACCGCACCCAGCCGCAGCACCCGGTGGAGGTGAAGAACGGCACGCTGCTGGCGGAGGCCGTGGGGCACGGGCAGCTGATGGTGAACTCCACGCACCACCAGGCGGTGAACAAGCCGGGCACGGACGTGACGGTGAGCGCGGTGTCGCCGGACGGCGTGGTGGAGGCGATTGAGTCCACCGCGCACGCGTTCGCGCTGGGCGTGCAGTGGCACCCGGAGCTGATGCTGGGGACCATCCCGGTGCACCTGGGCGTCTACAAGTCGCTGGTGCAGAAGGCGCGAGAGCACCGCCGGTGAGGCCGCGCGTCCTGCTCCTGGCGGGACTGGAGCCCACGGGCCGCGCGGGGCTCCTGGCGGACGTGGCCGCGGTGCGGGCGCGGGGCGGGGACGCGGTGGCGGTGCCCACGGCCCAGACGGCGCAGGGCTCGCACACGTTCGCGGTGGTGCCGGCCTCGCCGCGCATGCTGGCCGCGCAGGTGACGGCCGCGCGCGAGTGGGGGCCCGTGCACGCGGTGAAGTGGGGCGTGGTGCCCGGCCCGTCGCAGCTCTCCACGGCGAAGGCGGCGCTCAAGGACGTGGACGCGTGGTGGGTGGTGGACCCGGTGGTGCGCTCGTCGCGGGGACAGGCGCTGTCGCGGCTGACGCCCCGGCACTACCTGGCGCTGGCGGGCCCGCGCGTGCTGGTGACGCCGAACCTGGAGGAGGCCGCGTGGCTGTTGGGCCGGCCCGCGCTGGGCACGGTGGAGGACGCCCAGGACGCGGCGGAGGCGCTGTGTCAGCGCGGCTTCGGCGCGGTGCTGGTGAAGGGCGGGCACCTGCCGGAAGGGCAGGGCCTGGCGGACGTGCTGGCCTTCTCCGGGCGCACGCTGGTGATGCGGGGACGCCGGCTGAAGCGGCCCCCGGAGCGCCGGGGCACGGGCTGCCGGCTGGCGTCCGCGCTGGCGGCGGAGCTGGGCCGGGGCACCGGGCCGGAAGCCGCGGTGCGGGCGGCCCGCGAGCACGTCACGGGCTACCTGCGCACCGGCCGGGACTGACGAAGAGGGCTACTCGCTCCGGGCGCGGCTTTCGAAGCGCGTGTATTCCGCGAGGAACACCAGGTCGATGGAGCCGATGGGGCCGTTTCGCTGCTTGGCGACGATGAGCTCCACGGGGATGACCGTGCTGCTCGCGCCACCCC
>NZ_RAVW01000747.1 GCF_003611585.1 Corallococcus exercitus
GCGCCGCCCGTCTTCGCCAGCACCTTCGTGATGGCCGCCGTCAGCGACGTCTTGCCGTGGTCCACGTGCCCAATCGTTCCGATGTTCACGTGGGGCAGGCTGCGATCGAACTTTTCCTTGGACATGACACTCCTCGAAAAATGGAGCCCTGAACCAGGATTGAACTGGTGACCTCGTCCTTACCAAGGACGCGCTCTGCCAACTGAGCTATCAGGGCTTGGCGATGCACTACAACGGTTGGAGCGGGAAATGGGATTCGAACCCACGACATTCAGCTTGGAAGGCTGACGCTCTACCAACTGAGCTATTCCCGCATTGCCGAGTGGAGAGAGGTGGATTCGAACCACCGTAGGCATAGAGCCGGCAGATTTACAGTCTGCTCCCTTTGGCCGCTCGGGCATCTCTCCAGATATTCGCTTGTGGTGCTGCGTGCTGCTCTCTACCTCATCCTGCTGCGTCCCGGGCCCTTATCCGCGGCCCGTCCTACCTGGCCGGCGGCGGGATTTGAACCCGCGACCTACTGATTACAAATCAGTTGCTCTACCGACTGAGCTACACCGGCATCCATCCAGCAACTGCCCCGCCCTACCTCATCCCGAGCGGACCGTCAACCCCTCGGCAGCGACTTGAGAGGCGCGACCTTTTAGAAGCCCCCACTCTCCAAGTCAAGGAGATTGATCCGGGGTCATCAGCGGGAAGGCCGGCCCCGCTGACGGGCGACCTCGTATAGCAGAATCGCGGCGGAAACCGACGCATTCAATGAACCGACCTGACCGCCCATGGGAATCCGGAGGCGGAAGTCGCAGTGCTTGAGGACGCCTTCCCTCACGCCCGCACCCTCGGCCCCCACCACCAGCGCCAGGGGCCCGTCCAGCCGGGCGCTCCACAAGGGCTCGGCGCCTTCGATGTCCGCGGCCGCGACCCAGAGGCCCGCTTCCTTCAGCTGCTCCAGGGCACGGGAGATGTTGGTGACACGCGCGATGGGGCAGTACTCGACGGCGCCCGCAGAGGCCTTGGCCACCGTGCCCGTCACCTGCACGGCCCGGTCCTTGGCCAGGACGACGCCGTGGGCTCCGAGCGCGTGGGCCGAGCGGATGATGGCGCCCAGGTTGTGCGGATCCTGGATGCCGTCGAGCACGACGACGAGCGCGGGCTGTCCCTTGGCCTTCGCCGCGTCGAGTACGTCCTCCAACTCGACGTACTGGAAGCCGCGCAGTTCGGCGACGACGCCCTGGTGCACGCCGCCTTCCGCCATGGAGGTCAGCCGCTCCCGGCCGACCTTCTCCACCCGGACGCCCGCGTCGCGCGCGCGACTGAGCAGCTCGCCCGCGGCCTTGGCGCCCACCTGCCCGTCGACGATGAAGAGGCGCTCCACCGCGTCCGGGTGGGCGCGCAGGGCCTCCAGCACGGGGTTGACACCATGGACGTAGCGCGGGGCTTCGTGGCCGCCGCGTTCGCCACCGGAAGGCTTGGGGGAGCGCTCTCGCATGGGGGGTTACTGAACCTCCACGGGCAGCGAGAAGGTCTTCTTCTGACGGGCGCAGATCTTCTCCGTGCAGATGAAGAAGGTCAGCGTCGCGTCCAGCGTGCCCTTGCCGGCGGACACCGCGGTGAACGGGACCTCGAAGCGCGGATCCACGAACTGCTGGCCAGCGGCCTTCTTCGCCACCGACTGCTCGCGGGTCAGCGTCTTCTGGGCGGGCGTCAGCTGCTTGCCCGTCAGCTCCAGCTTCAGCGGGGCCTCGTCGGAGACGTGGGCGCCAGGCTTCGACTTGATGGCGAGCATGAACGTGCCCTGCCCTCCGGCCTTCACCTGCGTGGACGTCCCCTCGGTGGTGACTTCATAGAGGGTGGCGGGGTCCACGTCCTGGGCCAGCACCGGCGCGCCGACGAGCGTCAGCAGCAGGGGGGCCAGGGTCGGG
>NZ_RAVW01000748.1 GCF_003611585.1 Corallococcus exercitus
GGACTGACGGGGGCCGGGGTGGACGGCTCCCTACGGCTTGGAGGGCTCGTCCGAGGAGGCCGGGGCGCTGGACGTCACCACCGCCGGAGCGGAGGTGGCCGTCTGGGCCGCGGGGGCCACCGGCCGTGGAGGCAGGGGGCCGAGCACGTCATTGACCGAGGGCATCCGACGGATGTCGGCGCGGGCGACCTTCCACGCCTGCTGGACGATCCACGACAGGGAACGATCCTGCCGGGTCGCCTCGCGCTGGATCTCTTCCAGCATGTCCTCGGGAAAATAGAGTGACTGCTTGCGATGATCCGTGGTGGCCATGGCCCTGCCTCAAGGCCTTTCTTCGCGCGGGTCCGTGCGCTCGTCGCCCGTGACGTCGTTCACGGCAGGGAATGACTTGATGCGGTCGCGGGCGATCTTCCAGGCCTGCTGCACCACCCACGAGAGGGAACGGTCCTGCCGGTTCGCCTCCTCCTGGATCTCCTTCAGCATCTCCTCGGGGAAGTACAGCGACTGCTTGCGCTTGTCGGTGCCTGCCATGCCTGGGTCTCCGGGGCGGATTCGAGGTGACGACCTGAACACACCGGAGCGGTTATCCGACAGACGCCCTGAAGGGTCAACGGTTTCGGAGCAGTCAGTCGTGCGCCCGCAGGCTGAACGCTCCGCTTCCGACACTGCTCCGATGCTGCATTGACAGCCGAAAAGAGAAACGCCCCGGCCTCCACGAGGGAGACCGGGGCGCTTCGGAAAGAGGGACCGCAGGGAGCGAATCTCCGAGCGGCCCCGTGGACCCAGAGGGGGAGGGGGGGGACCCCTAGGTCCAACGTCATGAAGTCCAGAACGTCCGACCAACAACCGTGAGGCGCCGTTCTATTTCCGCCCCGCGTCCATCCATTGTGGGAATCATGGAATGCATCCCCACGCCTTCCGTCCACCGCGACTCTGTAACCCGGCCATCCCCCTCTCCATTCCGAACGCTGCGCCATGCCTCGCGCGTCTCCTGAACGTCCCTCGCTGACCGCCGCGCTCGCCCGCTCCTATGCCGAGCACGGTCTCGCCTCGCGCTCGGTGCTGCTCGCGGTCTCTGGAGGCGCGGACTCCACCGCGCTCCTCGTGGGAACCGCCCGCGTGCGCGACACGCTGGCGCTGCGCGTGGAGGTGGCGACGGTGGACCATGGCCTCCGTCCCGAAGCCGCGGAGGAGGTGACCTCCGTCGTGGGGCTGGCCGCGCGCCTGGGCCTGACCTGCCACGTCCGGCGGCTGGCGCTTCAGCCCGGCGCGGGCGTGGAGGCCCGGGCCCGCGAGGCGCGCTACGCGACCCTGGAGGTCCTGCGACAGGAGCGCGGGCTGGACTTCGTGGCCACGGGCCACACGCTCGACGACCAGGCGGAGACGCTGCTGATGCGCCTGTCCCGAGGGGCCGCGCTCCGGGGCGCGCGAGGCATCCACGCGCGCGCACCCACGCTCATCCGGCCGCTGCTCGCGTGCTCGCGCCAGGACGTGCTCGCCTTCCTGGCCACCGAGGAGGTGGGGTTCGTGCGCGATCCGATGAACGCGGATCCCTCCCTCTTCCGCACGCGCGTGCGCCTGGACGTGCTGCCCGCGCTGAACCGCGCGGCGGGCTTCAGCACCGTGGAGCACCTGGCCACCTTCGCCCGGCTCGCCTCCGAGGACGAAGCCCTGCTCGCCGGGCTGGCGGACGCGGCGTGGGAGCGGCTGGCGCTGGATGGAGGCGGCCTGGACGCCGTGGGCCTGCGCGCGCTGGAGCCGCCGCTGTCGCGCCGCGTGCTCGCACGGCTGCTCGTCTCCGCGGGCGCGCGGGTGGACCACGCCACGCTGGAGCGCGGGCGGGACGTGGTGGCGCGCGGGGGCGCCATGCCGCTCAGTGACGGCTTCCTGCTCAAGGCCACCGGCGGGCGGGTGCGC
>NZ_RAVW01000749.1 GCF_003611585.1 Corallococcus exercitus
CGTCAGGACCGGCCGGCAGTTCGGCCAGGAAGCGCGACGGGGTGAGCAGCAGCCGTCCGTCCTCCCGGGGCAGCGAGGTGTGGGGGTACACGAGCCACAGCGCCTCCCGGGCCCGGGTGACGGCGACGTAGAAGAGGCGGCGCTCCTCCTCCTCGTTCTCCGGGTCGCGCGTGGCCTGCGACAGGGGGAAGCGCCCGTCCACGAGCCCCAGCACGAAGACGGTCCGCCACTCCAGCCCCTTGGCCTGATGGACCGTGGTGAGGGTGAGCACGTCGTCGGGCGGCTCGCCGTCCAGGGCGGCCCGGGCGGAGAACTCGGACACCAGGGCGATGTCGGACAGGAAGCGGGGCACGTCCTCGAAGCGGCCGGCGAACTCCTGGAGCTGGCGAAGGTCCTCCGCGCGGGGGTCCTCCCCGTCCGGGGTGGCCGGGGGCTCGCGCGCCACCAGCACGTCCGCGAGCAGCGCGCCCGGGTTACGGGGCCCGCCGGCGGACAGGGTGGTCATCAGCGCCTGGAAGCGCTGGAAGCCTGCCCGCGCCTTGCTCGGGACATGGGCCTGGACGTCCGGGTGGGCCAGCGCGTCCGTCAGGGACAGCTCCGGGGGCAGCGCGGCCAGGGCGGTCCACAGGTGCTCGGTGCTGGCGGTGCCCACGCCGGGGAGCTTCCGCGCGAGCCGCTTGAAGGCCAGCTCGTCCGCGCGGTGGTGCGCCCATCGCAGGTGGGCCAGCGCGTCCTTGACGTGGGTCTGCTCGAAGAAGCGCACCCCGGAGCGCACGCGGAACGGAAGCCCGTGGCGGGCCAGCTCCAGTTGGAGCTCCCGCGAGTGCAGATGGGCGCGGTACAGCACCGCCATGGACTCCAGCCGGTGCCCCTGGCCGCGCAGCTCCAGGACGCGCTCGGCGACGAAGGCGGCCTGGGCCTTCACGTCGCGGGTGGGCACCACCTGGGGCACGGCGCCGGGCGCGCCGTCGGACACGAGCGCCTTGGGGAACTGGCGCGTGTTGCGCGCGATGACCGCGTTGGCCAGGCGCAGCACCTGCGGCGTGGAGCGGTAGTTGCGCGTGAGCGGGTAGATGCCGCAGCCGGGGTAGCGCTGGGGGAAGTCGATGATGTTGGTGAACTCCGCGCCCCGGAAGCTGTAGATGGACTGGCAGTCGTCGCCCACGACGGTGAGGTTCTTGCGCTCGCCCACGAGCAGGTCCACGAGGTCGCCCTGGAGGCGGTTGGTGTCCTGGTACTCGTCCACGAGCACGCCCTGGAAGCGCCCGGTGAGCTCCGCGCGGATGGAGGGGTGGTCCTCCAGGAGCCGCTTCAGGTGCGCGAGCAGGTCGTCGTAGTCCATCAGGTGCAACTGGGCCTTGCGCTGCTGGAAGCGGCGCGCGGTGGCGAAGATCTCCGGGGCCACGGGGAGCAGCTCCCGGCGCCGGTCCACCAGCACCTGCGACACGGGCTGCTGGAGGTTGGTGGCCAGGGAGACCAGGTCCAGCAGCGCGTCCGGGCGCGGGAAGCGCTTGTCGCTGCGCAGCTTCCGCTCCGCGAGGCACGTGGCCATCAGGTCGCGCGCGTCCTCGCGGTCCAGCACCGTGAAGCCGGTGGAGAAGCCCAGCGCCCCCGCGTGCTGGCGCAGGAGCACGTGCGCCGCGTGGTGGAAGGTGCCGCCCAGGAGGCTGCCCACGTCCGCGAAGCCGCCGGCCAGCTCCTCCACGCGGCGGATCATCTCGCGCGCGGCCTTGTTGGTGAACGTGAGCAGCAGGAGCGAGGACGGCGGCACGCCCCGCTCCAGCATGCGCGCCACGCGGTACGTGAGCGTGCGCGTCTTGCCGGAGCCCGCCCCGGCAATCACGAGCACGGGCCCTATCTCTTATACACATCTCCGAGCCCACACGACATCCGCAGACCTCGTATGC
>NZ_RAVW01000074.1 GCF_003611585.1 Corallococcus exercitus
CCCGCCTCCCGCGCGCACTCCGGCCGCGACGACGGCGCCGGCCACCGTCGTGGCCCGTCCGTCGGCCAAGCCGCTGCCGCCGCCCCCGCCGCCCGCCGCGACCACGGCCCGGGCTCCGGAGCCTCCGCGCCCGGCGTCCACTGAGCAGGCGAGCAGTGCCGGAGCGCCCGTCCCCCGCGTGATGGGTGCTGGCGCGAAGAAGAAGGTCGTGGTGAAGAAGTCCCGCTAGAGCCCGCCCGCCGCGCCGTCGTTTCCGGCGGCGCGGGGGTGGAACAACCGGGGGTGCCACCATGGACGCCGAGCACAGGGCCGAGGGACAGGAAGGGATGCCGGGCACACCTGGGGAGAACGCGACGCCGTCCCAGCACGAGGGCGCGGCCGACGCGTCCCCGCCGAAGCACGGCGAGGGCGCGGGTGGCGACGTGACGCCGGAAGGCGCCGTCCAGACGGACCTGCCCGGAGAGAGTGGGCAGACCATGGGCACCATGAGCAGCACGGAGGCCAGCACGGCCGGTGGCGAGGGCAGTGAGTCGTCGCACGGCACGGATGCGAGCACGGGCAGCGGCTCCGCGAACGCGTCCGAGGCCAGCATGGCCGGTGGCGAGGGCAGTGGCTCCGCGAACGCAGCCGATGCGAGCACGGCCGGTAACGAGGGCAGTGGCTCCTCGACGGGGCCCGTCGCGAGCGCGGCGGGTGGCGAGGGCGGTGGCCCCTCGGGCGGAGCGGATTCCGGCGAGGCAATTGGCATGGGCGGTGGGACGGAGGCCGGCGTGGCGGGTGGTGCCGGAGCGGAAGCCCACGGCGAAGCCCGGCAGGGTGAGGGCTCGGGGACCGGGGCGGACGCTTCCACGGGCCCCGGCCGCTACGTGGAGCTGGCCTCGGGCGAGCGTGTGCAGGACGCCTCCGGTACGGGCAGCGACGGCGGCGGCGAGGCGAAGGACGTGCTGGAGGAGCCGCGCTCCGGTCCGGTGTCGGGCGCGGACGACGCGCTCCTGAGCGCCGGCATCTGGGACGTGGCGAGCCGCGCGAGCCAGGAGGACGCGGGCTCCGGCGCGGGTTCGGAACAGGGCTCCAACGAAGATTCGGCGACCCCGGAAGGGGAGCCCCACGCGGAGGCCATCGAGCCGCGCGTGATGGGACAGGTGACGGCGATGGTGTTGCCGCTGGAGCGACTGGAGGAGGACACCACCTTCCGTCTGCGGGACGAAGGCGACGTGTCCGAACTGGCCACGGACCTGGCGCGACTGGGCCAGCTGTTCCCGGTGGACGTGCGCCCGCGCGGGGAGGACCGCTACCAGCTCATCTGCGGCTTCCGGCGCGTGGCGGCGCTGCGCTTCCTCAAGCGCGACCAGGTCCAGGTGCGTGTGCACGAGGAGCTGTCCGACGAGGACGCGCTCCTGTTGTCCCTGGCGGAGGCCATCCACGCCTCGCCGGTGGAGCACGACGTGCTGGAGGCCAAGCGCGAGTCGCTGGAGGCCGAAGGCCGGCTGACGGCGCCGGTGCGCGACATGCTGGAGAAGGCGCTCGCCACGGAAGAGACGCTGGCGCCGGAGGGCGTGGAGGAGGAGATCGACGCCGACGAGCTGGCGGTGGACGTCGCGCAGCGCATGGGCGCCCTCAACCAGGACCTCTCGCTGCTCGCGGACGTGTTCGCCGCGCTGGATGAATCCCGCAAGGCGGAGCTGCTGATGCAGCTGCGCTACTCGGCGCAGCTGGTGGCGTACCTGGAGGGTCTGTAGGCCATGGCGGACACGCTCGAACGCGACCGCGCCCGGCTCCTGGAGGTGCTCACGCAGCGCTCCTTCGAGCGCAGGCGCGTGGTGCTCTCCTCCGGCAAGGAGTCGGACTTCTACATCGACTGCAAGCGCACGGCGCTGCTCGCCGAGGGCCACTACCTCATCGGCCGGCTGCTGCTGGAGGCCATCCGGCGCGACGCTCCGTCGGCGGTGGCCGCGGGCGGGCTGACGCTGGGCGCGGATCCGCTCGCGTCGGCGGTGAGCCTCACCAGCTTCCTGGAGGGCGGCGGCCAGAAGTCCCTGCACGCGTTCATCGTGCGCAAGGAGCCCAAGGGCCACGGCACCGGCCAGTGGATTGAAGGCCTGTCCGCGCTGGGCCCGGGCGCCCCGGTGGCCATCGTGGAGGACGTCGTCACGACGGGCGCCTCCACGCTCAAGGCCATCGAGCGAGCGAAGCTGGAGGGCCTGACGGTGCTGGGCGCCTTCGCGCTGGTGGACCGGCTGGAAGGTGGACGCGAGGCCGTGGAGGCCGCCGGCCACCGCCTCACCACGCTGTTCACGCGCAAGGACTTCATCCCGTGAGAAGGCTGTTGCTGGCCGCGGTGCTTCTGGGCGTGCTGGGTGGCTGCGCCAGCACGCCCCCCAGCGTCGGCGAGCCCGCGCCCACGCTGGATGATCCGAAGCAGGAGTCCGCCTACCTCGCCGTGCTGGACCGGTACTCGGACCGCAAGGAGATCTACGACGGCTTCGACACGCGCGTCTTCGCGGGGGCCACGCTCCAGACTCCTGCCTTCCGCGAGGCCCGCATCCACCGCCGCGCCATCTTCCAGACGCTGCCCGCGGCGAAGGTGGAGCAGCTCCTCGCGGAGGAGCAGGCGGAGGCGGAGAAGTTCAACGAGTTCTTCCTGGCGGTGCACGTCAACGACTACCGCTACGACGACTTCGCCCACCGGAACAGCATCTGGCGGATCGCGCTGGTGACGCCCACGGGCGAAATCACGCCCATGGAGATCCGCCGCCTGGGCCGGTCGGACCTCAACGTGCGCGCCTACTACCCGTACGCCAGCCTCTTCTGGGTGACCTACCGCGTGCGCTTCCCCAAGACGTTCGCCAACGGCCAGCCCGTCATCCCCGAAGGCACGGAGCAGGTGATGCTCCGCGTCGCCTCGTCGCTGGGGAACGCGGAGCTGAAGGTCCACGCGCGCTGACGCGCGGATAGAGGGGACGGCCGCGGACCCTCAGGTCTGCTGGCCGTCCTTCAGCCACTTCGACGTGAGCGGCATCGTGGGCCCCGCGAGCAGGCGGTCCAGGAGCGCGTCCGGGGACGGATTCACCGCGAAGGGCATGCCCTGCGCCTCCGGGACGAAGCCCGCCTCCACCATCCGGTTCACCAGCGCCAGCAGCGGCTGGAAGAAGCCGTCCACGTCCAGCAGGCCCATGGGCTTCCTGTGCAGCCCCAGCTGCGCCCAGGTGATGATCTCGAAGAGCTCGTCCAGGGTGCCGAAGCCGCCGGGCAGGGCGAGGAAGGCGTCCGCGCGCTCGGCCATCAGCGCCTTGCGCGAGTGCATGGAGTCCACCCGGTGCAGCTCCGTCAGGCGCGGGTGGGCCAGCTCCTTCGCGTCCATGAAGTGGGGCAGCACGCCCACGGCCTTGCCGCCGTTGGCGATGACCGCGTCCGCCACCGCGCCCATCAACCCCACGCTGGCGCCGCCGTAGACGAGCGTCAGCCCCCGCTTCGCCAGCGCGGCGCCCAGCTTTGACGCCGCCTCGCGGTACTCGGCGCGCGTGCCGGTGCGCGAGCCACAGAAGACGCAGACGCTGCGCACGGGGGTTTCAGCCATGGTCAGAAGTATCCGTACCGTTGGGGGTGGGCGGCCACCACGGCCAGCGCCGCGGCGATGAAGAGCAGGACGGGGATGGCGCGCGAGTAGAACTTCGGGCCCTGGCGCAGCGCCATGCCGCACGGCAGGCCGAAGACGAAGCCGCCCAGGTGCCCCGCCCAGCTCACCCCGGGCAGCAGGCTGATGACCGCCACCTGCACGAGCCAGAACATGTGCTCCCGGCGGCCCTGCTGGTTGAGGATGGGCAGCATCGCGCCGCCCCAGCCCAGGATCATCCCGGACGCGCCCACCGTCACGGTGTCGAAGTTGAAGAAGAGCGCGAACGCGGAGCCGCCCAGCGCGGTGACGAGCGACAGCGCCAGGAACTTCAAGCTGCCGATGCCGCGCTCCAGCGACGCGCCTAGCGAGTAGACGGCGGACATGTTGAAGAGCAGGTGCAGCGGGCCGCCGTGCTCGAACACCATGCCCAGCAGGCGCCAGTACTCGCCGTCGCGGACCCACGGGCCGTAGAGCGCCAGCGGCCCCACGATGCCGAAGTTCCTCCCGTCGATGACGAGCGGCCGGCCCATCGAACTGCTCAGGAAGAACATCCCCACCGCGCCCGCGATGATGGCGTAGCAGACGTAGGGCGTGGGCAGCGCGCGCTGGGGCCGCCCGGGGCCCGGGGGCGGACCGTCCCCGTTCCGCTCGCGTGGCGTGGGGCCCTGCTCGTCTCCCAGGCCGGAAGGGCCCGGGAGGTCATCCAGCATGCGGCGCGGACGGGACATGACGGCTCACAGCTCCCGCGAGAGGACGGTGTCGCGCGTGCCCTGGTGCTCGTCCGTGTGGGGGTAGTCCAGGGTGTAGTGCAGGCCCCGGCTCTCCTTGCGGCGGCTCGCGCAGTCCACGATGAGGTGCGCCACCTCCGCGATGTTGCGCAGTTCGATGACGTCGCGGGTGACCTTGAAGCGCCAGTAGTAGTCGCGGATCTCCTCGCGCAGGAGCTCCAGCCGCCGCCGCGCGCGCATCAGCCGCTTGTCCGTGCGGACGATGCCCACGTAGTTCCACATCAGCCGGCGGATCTCATCCCAGTTGTGGGTGACGACCACGCTCTCGTCGGAGTCCACCGCGCTGCCGGAGTCCCAGGCCGGCGGATCCTCTTTCGGCAGGGACTGCGAGGACAGCTCCTCCGCCGCCACCTGCACCGCGCGGTGGCCGAACACCAGGCCCTCCAAGAGCGAGTTGGACGCGAGCCGGTTGGCGCCGTGCAGGCCCGTGCAGGACACCTCTCCGATGGCGTACAGGCCCGGCACGTTGGTGCGCCCGTGCAGGTCCGTCACCACGCCGCCGCACTGGTAGTGGGCCGCGGGCACGACGGGGATGGGCTGCACCGCCATGTCGATGTTGAAGGCCTTGCAGGTGGCGTAGATGTTGGGGAAGCGCTCGGTGAGGTACGCGCGGCCCAGGTGCGTCATGTCCAGGTAGACGCAGTCGTTGCCCGTGCGCTTGAGCTCTGCGTCGATGGCTCGCGCCACCACGTCGCGCGGGGCCAGGTCCCGCATGGGGTGGTAGCGGTCCATGAACGTCTGGCCGCCCTTGAGCTTGAGCTTGCCGCCCTCGCCGCGCAGCGCTTCACTGATCAGGAAGCTCTTGGCCTCCGGGTGGAAGAGGCACGTGGGGTGGAACTGGTAGAACTCCATGTTCGCCACGCGCGCGCCCGCGCGGTACGCCATGGCCACGCCGTCGCCCGTCGCGACGTCGGGGTTGGAGGTGTAGAGGTACACCTTGCCCGCGCCGCCCGTGGCCAGCACCGTCACCTTGGAGAGGAAGCGCTCGATGGCGCCGTTCTCCAGCAGCGCGTACGCGCCCACGCACCGGCTGGAGGGGGCGTGCGGCCGGCGGTCCAGGATGAGGTCGATGGCGGCCGTGTTCTCGAAGAAGGTGATGTTGGGCTGCTGGTCGCACGCGGCCAGGAGCGCGCGCTGCACCTCGCGGCCGGTGATGTCACCCGAGTGGATGACCCGGCGGGCCGAGTGCCCGCCCTCGCGGGTGAGGTCGAACTCGCCGCCCAGCCGGTCGAACTCCGCGCCCAGCGCGACCAGCTCCTTGAGGCGCGTGGGGCCTTCGCGCACCGTCACCTCCACCGCGTCCCGGTGGCACAGGCCCGCGCCCGCGACGAGCGTGTCCTCGATGTGCGCGTCGAAGGAGTCCGTGGGGGCGAGCACGCTGGCGATGCCCCCCTGGGCATAGGCGGTGTTGCCTTCGCCGCGCTCGCGCTTGGTGAGCACGGCGACCGTGCCGTGCCGGGCCGCCTGCAGGGCGAACGACAGGCCTGCCACGCCGCCGCCCATGACCAGGAAATCAAACCGATGGGGCATGGCGGACAGCCTTAATGGCGGTAAGTGCTGGAAACAAGGCGATTTCTTGAGGACTTTCCGGGCGTTGTCTAAGGTTTCGGCCGCCGCCATGCGTGTCCTGACCGCCCTCGTCGTCCTGCTGACCGCCGCCCTCCCGGCGTACGCCTCCGACGGCATCTACAGCTACGTCGAGAAGGACGGCACCATCGTCTACACGAACGTGCCGCCCGGAGGCGCTCGCAAGGCGCGCAAGCTGTCCGGCACCTTCACGCCCGCGCCGGCCAAGTCCGCGCCCGTGCGGGGCCGCTCGCGGACGCCCGCGGAGCTGGATCCGCACATCACCACCGCGGCGCTGCGCTACCGCATCCCGCCGGCGCTGGTGCGCGCCATCATGCATACGGAGAGCAACTTCAACCCGAACGCGCTCAGCAACAAGGGCGCCAGCGGGCTGATGCAGCTCATGCCGGGCACCGCGTCGGACATGTACGTGAAGGACATCTTCGACTCGAAGGACAACATCGAGGGCGGCGTGCGCTACCTGCGCGTGCTGGCGAACATGTTCGACGGCGACATGGTGAAGATGGTCGCCGCGTACAACGCCGGGCCGGACGCGGTGAAGAAGTACGGAGGCCAGGTGCCGCCGTACGCCGAGACGCAGGAGTACGTGCGCAAGGTCCTCCAGCTCTACTACCACTACAAGGAGCGCGAGCGGCTCGCCCAGGCCGAGGCCAGCAGCCGTGAGCCCACACCCGAGAATGACGACGCGCACGAAGGGGACGAAGGAGCCGGGCCCCGCTGAAGAGGAGTTCCTGCAGCAGCTCCACCGTGGGGCGGAGCTGCTGGGCGCCGGCAAGGTCAGCGAAGCGAAGGACTTCCTGGAGCGTGCGCACCAGCTCCAGCCGCGCCACGAGAAGGCCCAGAACCTCCTGGGCCTGACGTATTTCAAGCTGGGCCTCTTCGACCGCGCCGCGGACCTGTACGAGATGCTCGTGCGGGACAACCCGGTGGACCCGACGCTGCGCGTGAACCTGGGGCTCGTCTACCTGAAGACGAACGCGCTCCAGCGCGCGGCGCGCGAGTTCGAGACGGCCACCGACCTGGCCCCGGACCACAAGAAGGCCCACAACTACCTGGGCCTGACCTTCGCCCAGATGGGCGAGTACGGCCGCGCGCGCGAGCACTTCCTGCTGTCCGGCAGCGACGCCATGGCGGAGAAGATGTCGCGCGCCATCGCCGGAGAGGGCTACAGCCGCCCGCCCGCGCCGCCCACTCCCGCGCCGGTCCGTCCGCGCGAGGAGGAGGGGAGCGCCGCGCCCCCGCCTTCGTCCGGTGAGAGCGACTGGGGCGCCCAGTTCGGCCTGGATGAAGCGCCCCGGAGCCCACGCGCCGCAGCCGCAACGCCGCCGCCCCAGGCTCTTTCGAAGCCTCCGGATGACGACCTGCGCTTCGCCGAGGACGAGGGCCCGCCCGCCGCCACGGACGCGCACGCCTTCGCCGGGCGCATCCAGGAGGATGAGGACCCGAGCCTCGCCGCTGGAGAGGGTTCTTACGGGGACGACGCGGAGCTGGCCGCCACCACGGACGCGGACACCTCCGGCGCCGACGTCGAGGTCGCCGACGAGCTGCCCCCCACGCCGGTGTCGGAGGAGATCGAGGTCTCCGAGGAGCCGCCCGTCCTCGCGTCCGACCTGGAGTCGGAGCCCGGCTCCGCCTTCACGGAGACCTTCGACGCGCTGGCGAAGAGTGAGCCGGCTCCCATCGCCCGGCCCGCCGAGCCGGCTTCCGTGCCCGCCGCCGCATCCGGCGTGAGCCCTCCCGTACTCACCGAGTGGGTGCCCACGGTGGCGCTGCCGGGCGCGGTGGCGGGACAGCCCTTCACGCAGGGCGCGGCGGGCGTGACGCTGGCGGTGAACGGCGAGCTGCTCACCCGGCTGGAGGGGCTGGTGGCCGTGCGCGGACAGGTCACCTTCCAGCCGGAGATGAAGCGCTTCCGGGGCCGGGCCACGGACAAGCCCTTTGGCGAGGGCGATCAGGCCATGGTGCGCGCCCGGGGGCAGGGGACGCTGCACCTGGAGCCCTCTTCCGGGCGGCAGCTGGTGCCGGTGGCCCTGGACGACGAGTCCGTCTACCTGCGCGACGCGTGCGTCTTCGCCTTCGAGGAGCCCGTCGTCTTCGAGAACGGCCGCGTGCCGTCGGAGCTGGCCCAGGACCTGGACCTGGTGCACCTGCGCGGGCAGGGGCGGGTGCTGCTCAGCCTGTCGGGCGCGCTGCGCTCGGTGCCGGTGGCCATGGACCAGCCGGTGACGGTGCCCCTCACGCACCTGGTGGGCTGGGTGGGCAACCTCACCCCCCGCGTGGTGCCCCTGGTGGCGTCCGCCGCCGGGGAGACACTGCGGGGGGCGGTGGAACTGGGCGGTGAAGGATTTGCCCTCATCGCACTCGGGGTCCGGTAGAACGCGCGCCCATGGCCACCGAGCGAGCCCTCAGGAAGCAGCGCAAGCGCGAGGAGCGGGCCCGTCGCCGCGCCTCCCGCCGTCCCAGCATCCTGGTGCAGGAGTTCTGGAACCTGCCCAACATGCTCACGCTGGGGCGCATCCTCATCATCCCGCTGTTCGTCTGGCTCACCTACGACGCGGACCCCCTGCACTCGCTCCTGGCCGGCCTGGTGTTCGCGGTGGCCGCCATCACCGACGTGGTCGACGGCTACCTGGCCCGCCGCTGGAACCTCATCACCGTGGTGGGCAAGTTCATGGATCCGCTGGCGGACAAGCTCATCGCCATGGCCGCCCTGGTGATGATGGTCCGCCTGGGCCGCATCGCCGCGTGGGTCGTCATCGTGCTGCTGGCCCGTGAGTTCATCGTCAGCGGCCTGCGCACCATCGCCGCCAGCGAGGGCATGGTCATCGCCGCGGGGCAGGAGGGGAAGTGGAAGACGTCCCTCCAGCTGGTGGGGATCATCTCCCTGTGCGTCCACTACGTGCACCCGCTGGACCTGGGCTTCCGCACCGTCCCCGTGGACTACAACCAGGTGGGCAAGGTGCTCGTGTACCTGTCGGGTGCGTTCTCCGTGTGGAGCGCCGTCGTCTACTTCCGTGCGTTCCTCGGGATGCTTGCCCGGCGGGGAGGGGCGGATCCGGACGCGAAAAGTGTTTGACGTGTCCGGGAGGCCTCTGTATATCCGCCCCACTTCCGGGGCGGCACTGACCGGGCGGCAAGCAGCACGCGGCACCGAGATGCGGGAATAGCTCAGCGGTAGAGCATCGCCTTGCCAAGGCGAGGGTCGAGGGTTCAAATCCCTTTTCCCGCTCCAGACGCAGTTCGCAGCACGGCGGTCGAGCAGTACCAGATGCGGGAATAGCTCAGCGGTAGAGCATCGCCTTGCCAAGGCGAGGGTCGAGGGTTCAAATCCCTTTTCCCGCTCCAATCGAAGGCCCTCTGGGAAACCAGGGGGCCTTTTTCTTTCTCTTCGTGCGGTACCGCCACGGTGCTCCAGGGCAGGCGGGCGCGCGAGGGGCCGGCGGTCCGCTGTTCCAGGGCGTTCGCCACCGGCGGACCCTTTGCGGTATGGATACCGGCGCATGATTCGCAACTTCCGGGAACTCTATTCGTACCGGGGGCTCCTCCTCAGCCTGGTGCAGCGCGAGCTGAAGGCGCGCTATCGCGGCTCGGTGCTGGGCTTCTTCTGGACGTTCCTGAACCCCACCCTGCACATGCTGGTGTACGCGCTCTTGTTCGGCGTGTTCATGAAGAACCAGATTCCGCACTACGCCTACTTCATGTTCGTGGGCCTGCTGCCGTGGATCTGGTTCTCCACGTCGGTGTCCGCCGGCGCCAGCGCCATCAGCGACCGGCGCGACCTGATGACCAAGGTGCGCTTCCCGGCCCAGGTGCTGCCGGCGACGGTGGTGGCCACCAACTTCTGCAACTTCATCTTCTCCCTGCCGCTGATGGTGGTGCTGGGGCTCATCTTCGGCGTGGTGCCGACCTGGCACATGGTGCTGTTCCCGGTGGTGGTGCTGATCCAGATGTGCTTCACCTTCGCGGTGGTGTACGCGGTCAGCGCCTTCAACGTGACGTTCCGGGACCTGCAGCACATCGTGATGAACCTGATGACGCTGTGGTTCTTCATGACGCCGGTGCTCTACAAGCTGTCCACCATCCCGGAGGAGTACCGGCGCGTGCTGCAGGTGCTCAATCCGATGTCCATCCTCATCACCTCGTACCAGGCCATCTTCTACGAGCACCGTCTGCCGGACGCGGTGCCGCTCGTGTCGCTCCTGGGCGTCTCCATCGTGCTGCTGTGGGGTGCCACGCAGATCTTCGAGAGCCGCCGCGAGGAGTTCGCGGAGTCCATCTAGATGGTCCAGTCACCGACCGAGGACGCCATCGTCATCCAGGACGTGGTGAAGAACTTCCGGAAGAAGACCATCCGGGGGGAATACACCACGTTCAAGTCGGAGCTCGTGCGCTGGCTGCGCGGGCAGCGGCACGCGTCCCAGCAGGGGCGCTTCATCGAGTCCCTGCGCGGCGTCAACCTGCGCATCCCCAAGGGCCAGACGGTGGCCATCCTGGGGCGCAACGGCTCCGGCAAGAGCACGCTGCTCAAGCTGATCACCGGCATCTATTCGCCCACGTCCGGCAGCATCCAGGTGAACGGGCGCATCTCCGCGCTGCTGGACCTGGGCGCGGGCTTCCACCCGGACTTCTCCGGCCGGGAGAACATCCTCATCAACGGCATCATCCTCGGCATGTCGCGGGCCGAGGTGCGCGCGAAGATGGACGCCATCATCGCGTTCAGCGAGCTGGGGGAGTTCATCGACGAGCCGGTGCGCACGTACTCCAGCGGCATGTACATGCGCCTGGCGTTCTCCGTGGCCACGCACGTGGACCCGGACATCCTCATCATCGATGAGATCCTCGCCGTCGGCGACGAGCACTTCAGCAAGAAGAGCCTCGCGAAGATGACGGAGTTCAAGCGGCTGGGGAAGACCATCGTCCTCGTCACGCACGACATGTCCACCGTGGAGCGCTGGTGCGACCAGGCGGCGTGGCTGGACGGCGGGCGGATCCGCCGCGTGGGCACTCCGGCGGAGATCGCCGCCGAGTACCGGCAGGCGGTGTCGCTCGCGGAGGCGCGCTCCACGGTGTTCACGCCGCCGGCCCTGACCGAAGGGGGCGGAGCGCTGCCGTCGCTGCCGGAGGGCGTGGTGGTGCGGGACGAGCCGCCGGCGTCGCCGCCGGTCGCTGTGTCGCGGGTGTGGCTGAGCGGGCCTCGCGGGGAGGAGCTGGGGCTCGTCACCACGGAGACGCGGGCGGAGGTCTGCATCGACTACGTGGCGCGCGAGTCGGTGGAGGACGTGGAGTTCGTCCTCACGCTGTCCACCGCGGATGGGGTGGTGCTGTACGTGACGAGCACCCGGACGGACCGGGTGGCGCTGCCGGCGCCGCTGCCTCCGCAGGGGCGGCTGCGCTTCGTGCTGCCCCGGCTGGGGCTGCTGGGCGGCTCCTACGTGCTGAGCGTGGAGCTCAAGACGGGCAACAACGCGAATCCGGAGCCGGGCCGGGAAGCCCGCTGCACCTTCTCCGTGTCCACGGAGCACGACGACCGGGGTGTCTTCCGGCCGGAGCATTCCTGGGTGGTGGAGGAGGCTCCGGCCGCTCCCGTCCAGGCGGTCTCCGTGTCCAAGCATGCCGCGGCCTCCTGAGGGGGAGGAGGCCTCCCGCGCGCCGCGGCCGGGGCCTTGAAAAAGGGGAGGCGCCTGGGAGGTGAGTACCTTGTTCCACACCATGCCCGAGGGGGGGCAGGCCGCGCAGTCCGCCGGGGAGCTCGCCGAGCGCATCGCCGCCCTGCGCGCGGAGCCCTCCGAGGCCAACGCCCGGGAGCTCGCGGCGCTGACGGAGCGGCTGCGCCGGCTGGTGCCGCCGGCCAACACGCCCCTGTCGCCGCTGCTCGCCGCGGCGAGGCTCGCCGTCCCGTTCGACTTCTCCGTGCCGCCGTCGCACCGGGCGTCGGGAGGGCAGTGGGTGACGGCCGCCAAGCGCGCCTTCGTCCTGGGCCTGCGCCCGCTCCACGTCGAACTGCTCAAGCCCCAGGCGGCCTTCAATCAGCGCGTGCTGCGCGTCCTGGAGCGGCTGGAGGCCCGGCGCGACCAGGGCACCCGTGAGGACCTGACGGACTGGGTCCGGGGACAGCTGGACGCGCAGGGGGCCGGCGAGGCCGCTCCAGCGGGAGCCGCCTCGGGCTTCGGTGGGGGCTCTTCGCCGGAAGTCGCTCAGACGCGGGAGGGCGCGCAGGGCTTCGGCGGGGGCTCTTCGCCGGAAGTCGCTCAGACGCGGGAGGGCACGCAGGGCTTCGGCGGGGGCTCTTCGCCGGAAGTCACTCAGACCCAGGAGGGCGCCCGGGGCTTCGGCGGGGGCTCTTCGCCGGAAGTCGCTCAGACGCGGGAGGGCGCGCAGGGCTTCGGCGGGGGCTCGGCTGCGGCCGCCCCTGCGCCGCATGGCACGCTGAACTTCGTGGACGTCGGGGCCGCGGGCGGACCGCGTGAGCGGCGCACGCCGCGCGGCTTCGCTCCCGTGGACCTGGCCTGGAAGCTGGCGTGGCGCGCGTGGCGCCGGGCGATGGGCCCCGTGCTGGAGCCGCTGCTGGAGCGCCAGGCGGAGTGGAACGCGCAGATGCGGGAGACGCTGCTGTCCGTCGCCGCCGCGCCGGGTGCCGGGACGCCGGATCCGCTGGATGCCACGCACCGGGTGGCGCGGCTCGTGGCGCTGGCGTCTCCGCTGGCCCGGCCGGGGCTGCCCCGGGGCGTCCGGGCCTCCGCGCCGCTGTGGCGCGAGGTGCTGCGCCGGCAGTCGCGCTTCAACGGCGAGGCGGTGGTGGCGCTGGCCGCCATCCTCGGCGTGCGCACGCCGCCTCCGCCCTTGCCCGCGCTGGAGGACTTCCACCACTGGTGCACGCTGCGCGAGTCCGGGGACATCCACGCCGCCCGGGAGGCCGTGGCCCGGCTGCCTCGCCGACCCCGGCTGTCCCTCCTGGTCGCCACCGCGGGGGCCTGTCCCGCGCACCTGCGTGAGTGCCTCGCGTCGGTGGAGGCCCAGGTGTACCCGGAGTGGGAACTGGTGCTCGTGGGGCCGGAGGACGGGCCCGCGCTGCCGGAGCCCTGGGGCTCGTCGCGCCGCCAGCCGCGCATCCGCCGGGTGACGCTCTCCGGGCCCACCGACTTCGCCCGCGCGCTGCGCGTGGGACTCCAGGCCGCCAGCGGTGACTTCGTGGGCGTGCTGGGCGCGGAGGACACGCTCGCGCCCCATGCGCTGGCGGAGGTGGCTCGGGCCCTGGGCGCGGACCCGGGCCTGGACGTCGTCTACGGCGACGAGGACCGGCTGGACACGCGGGGGCGCCGCACGGCCCCCTTCTTCAAGCCGGACTGGTCCCCGGACCTGCTGCGCTCGGTGGACTACCTGGGCCGGGGCGTGATGGCCCGCCGCGCGCTGGTGGAGTCCGTGGGCGGCTTCCGCGAGGGCTTCCCCGGCGCCGAGGAGTACGACCTCTTCCTGCGCCTCAGCGAGGCGTCGGAGCGCATCGGCCACGTGCCGCACCTGCTCTACCACCGGCGCCTGGGCGCCGTGGGCCAGGTGTCCCAGGAGGGCCGCCGCGCGCTCGCGGAGCACCTGGCGCGGCGGGGCGAGGACGCCGAGGTGACGGTGCCAGGGCCCGGCCGCTACCGCGTGCGCTACGCCGTCCGGGGCACCCCGAAGGTGTCCATCATCGTCCCGTTCAAGGACCGGCCGGACCTGCTCAAGACGCTCACGGACACGCTGCTGGAGCGCACGACGTACAAGCACTTCGAGCTGGTGCTCGTGTCCAACAACAGCGTCCGTCCGGAGACCTTCGCGCTCCTGGACACGCTCACGGACGCGCGCGTGGTGAAGCGCACCTGGGACTTCCCCTTCAACTACCCGGCCATCAACAACTGGGCGGCGGGGCAGGCCACGGGCGAGCTGCTGCTGTTCCTCAACAACGACATGGAAGTGGTGGACCCGGGCTGGCTCACGGAGCTGGTGTCCCAGGCGCAGCGCCCGGAGGTGGGCGCGGTGGGCGCGAAGCTCCTCTTCCCCGAGGGCACCGTGCAGCACGCGGGCATCGTCGTGGGGATGACGGGCATGGCGGGCCACCCCTTCTGGCGTCTGCCGGACGGGCCCATCGCCACGCCCTTCGGCCACACGGAGTGGGTGCGCAACTGGCTGTCCGTCACCAGCGCGTGCGTGATGATCCGCCGGCCCCTCTTCGACGCGCTGGGCGGCTTCGACGAGCGCTTCCTCTTGTGCGGCAGCGACGTGGACCTGGGCCTGCGGCTGCACGCCCGGGGTCTGCGCGTGGTGTGCACGCCCTTCGCGCGCGTGGTGCACCACGAGTCCGCCAGCCGCCGCACGGACGCCATCCCGGAGCCGGACTACTGGCGCTCCTTCACGTCGTACCGGCCGTGGCTGCTCAAGGGCGACCCCTACTACAACCCCAACCTCACGCTGCTGTCGGGGGACTGCGACCTGCGCCGCCACCCCGAGGACGGCGAGGCCCTGGCGGTGCGCACGCTGGCCCACGAGGTGCCCAGCGCGCGCCGGCCGCCAGCCTGAAGCAGGTTGGCGCCGCTAGCGGATGGCCCGCCAGGTGAACCAGGCGTCGTAGGCCAGGTTCGCCAGCGGAAGGCCGCTGCGGCGCACCACGCTGTCGCGCCAGGGGTTCGTCTCGAAGGCCTTCCACGCCTCCTTGAGGGCCCCCTTCACCGAGCCGACCTGCGCCAGCTTCTTCAGCTCCAGCTTGAGGCCGAAGGTGGTGATCTCATGCACGCCGAAGCTCTCCACGTGCGAGTACTTGAGGAACTCGCGCGCCTCCTGCTCCGTGGGGTAGCGCGTGTAGCGCAACAGCTCCTGGAGCGTGCCGGGCTGCAGCTCGTCCGCGGTGAAGCGCAGCAGGGGTGACATTCGCGCGTAGTCCCGCGCGTAGTCGTACATGCCCTCCTGCACGCGGCGGAAGAAGCGGGCGCTGTTGTCCTTCTCCTGGTCGTGGTGCAGGAGCTCCGGCATGGGCAGGTGCGGCGCCCACGGGTTCTTCCCATAGCGCACCGTGCTGCCGTGGTTCGCCGTGGTGATCATCTCGAAGATGGCGGTGTTGCGCAGGAAGTCCGCCTCCTCCAGGTCGCGCCGCCGCAGGTCCGACAGGTAGCCGTACTTGAAGGACTTCTTCGCCAGGGGCTGACCGTCCGGCACGTAGGCCAGGTAGAAGCCGTGCAGCTCCGGGAAGCGCGCGTCGTGCTCGAAGGCGCGCATCAGGTTGTCCTGCATGCTGCCCTTCCACCCGATGTCCACGAGCGCCGTGCGCTCCAGGCCCATCAGCCCGCGGTACTCCAGGTAGCGGGACAGGTTCGCGCGCGCCTCGTCGCGGCGCTGGTGGAAGGCCACGCGCACGCGGCGCGACGCGAGGAAGCGCTGGAAGGCGGCGTCCTTCGTGGGCTCCACGATGGGCCGGTCCGGGTCGGTGAGGCCGCACTCGGCGGCCAGCCGGATGAACTCGTCCTGGGGCAGCGACAGGTTCTTGAGCAGGCCGCGCAGCGACTGGCGGCTGTACTGGCGCCAGAAGCGGTGCACCTCCTCCCAGCTCAGCTCGCGCATGGACGCGAGGATGGTGGAGGCCCGGCTGACGAACAGGTAATGCGCCTTCGGCACCCGGCGGAACAGCCCGGAGTCCTTCAGGAGGGCGAACACCTTGAGCAGCGTGAGGCCCTCGCGCGCCAGGAAGTAGACGTGGTCGATGCCCAGCTTCTCCGAGCGCTCGATGACGTCCACCACGAAGGCCACGATGCCCGGCGCCAGCGTGCGGCCCAACTGGTAGCTGGCGTCGTCGTCCGGCGGGCGGACGTGGCGGGCCTCGTTGCCCAGCACGACGTCCACGTAGTGCGCGGCCCAGTACGGGTTCTGCTCCACGGCCTTCTGGGCGATTTCCAGCCGGCGGCGGCGCTGCTTCTCGTCCGGGTCGTCCACGCGCAGGGTGGAGATGCCCAACCGGCGCGGCTGCACGTTGTCGGCGTTCTCGTCGTCGCCGACGAAGAAGAGCTGCTCGGGCTTGAGCCCCTCGCGCTCCAGCACGCGCGGGAAGAGCCGGCCGGAGGCCTTGCGCAGCCCCTCGTCGATGGAGACGTAGCCCGCGTCGAAGTACTGCTCCAGCCCGCAGTGCCGGAGCAGCTCACGCAGGAGCGGCTGCGACAGGTACATGTCGCTCACGAAGATGAGCCGCTTGCCCTGGGCCTTCAGCGCGGACAGCACCTCCGGGATGCCCGGCGCGGGACGCAGCGCCAGCTTCTCCAGCTCCAGCTCCAGCGCGCGCAGCTCCTCGGCCATGCGCGAGCGCATCGGCTCCCGCGGCACCCAGCTGCCCGCCCAGCGCTGCAGCAGCGCCTCGAAGTCGACCTCGTTGTCGCGGCCCTGGGCCACCTGCTCCCCGGCGATCTCCATCTCCAGGGCGAAGCGGCGCTGACGCACCTGGGCCACCGTGGGCAGGGCCTTGGGGTGCACCAGTTCCTTCAGCCGCGCGTGGAAGCCGCGCGCCACGGCCGTCTTGAGCCACTCGCCCTCCACGCTGCGCACCACCAGCGTGTTGAAGACGTCGAAGCCCACCACGTCGTAGCCCGCCGTCGCCGCGAGCAGCCGCTCGCGCAGCGTGGCGAAGGGGGAGGATTCAATGGGGGGCGCGTCGCCCGCGCGGAAGAGGCGCGAGGCCTGGGCCAGCCCGTCCACCACGTTGGGCGGCAGGGCCTCCGAGGCAATCACCGACATGCGCTCGCCGGGCGTCGCGCGCGGGTGCTTCGTGGCGGCGGGGGCGCCCTTCT
The DNA here is from genome assembly GCF_003611585.1 of Corallococcus exercitus. Lineage (GTDB taxonomy): Bacteria > Myxococcota > Myxococcia > Myxococcales > Myxococcaceae > Corallococcus > Corallococcus exercitus. The sequence continues at coordinate 16,791 of NZ_RAVW01000074.1, forward strand.
GCGTCAGGTACAGGTCGCGCGCGGTCTCCACCGCCCAGCGCTGGAGGGCGGGAAGCAGCGCGGCCGCTGCGGGTTCACGGCGGGCAGTCATCTGCTTCCGATGTCCTTGGCTCTAGTTGGGGACGGCCGCGAGGGAGCGGCTGGGACGCGTGAGCTTCTCCGCGCCCAGGGTTTCCGGGGCGGCGGGCGCGGCGGCGGACTCCACGGCGGCAGGCGCGGCCACCGGGGGACGCGGGGACGTCAGCGACGCCAGGTGCGCCATGGGGTCCGCGAACAGGTGGGCGTCGTGTAGCACGCGCTGGAAGCACGCGGACGCGTCGAAGGCCTCGCGCATCTTCTGCCACGCGCGGATGCGCACCGCGCGGAAGGACACCGGCATGCGGAAGACCTCATCCAGCGCGCGCGCCCACTGGCCATCCGGCCGGTAGAGGAACTCGTCCTCCGGCTCGATGTTCCACTCGCCGGCGAAGACCGTGTCGGCGATGACGAGCAGCCCGTGCGCCATGGCCAGCAGCGGCAGCGGATCAAAGCGGCCCATCAGGTCGCGCGACGCGTAGACGAGCGTCCCGGCCTTCTCCAGCGCCTGCGACATCTGCTCCGGCGTGGCGTGCGAGGACAGCACGTCCACCGGGCCCAGCTTGCGCAGGTCCTCCAGCGCCTCCGCCGAGGGGCTGGCCCAGTCCGCCACCAGCATCCGGCGGACGTCCAGCCGCGGGCCCGTCGGGCACCGCGCGGTGTCCACCGGCAGGGGCAGCGTCTGCAGCAGCGGCAGCCGCGCCAGCTCCGGCGACGTGGGCGTCTCCAGGTAGGTGAGCCAGCGGAAGCCCTGCGCGTCCGGGCCGCTGATGCGCGCGAGCCGTTCAATCTCCTCCGCGCTGAACAGCGGCGCGGGGATGACGCCGATGCGCATGCCGCCGGGCACCCGCGCCGCCAGCTCCGGCGTGAGGTCCTGCGGACGGAACACGAGCGTCGCGTTCGCATCCCAGGCCCGGGCCGCGTCGAGCGCGGGCTCCCACTGGCCGTCCGTCACGGGGAAGAAGCGGACCTCGGCCCACGCCGCCTGGACGGGCACGTGCGGCTGGAAGGCCGGCTCGCCCACGAAGGCGACGCGCTGGAGGGAGGGGGAGGGCGGATGGACTCTCATGACAGGACTCGCGTGAGGCGCGCGCGCAGGGACTTCTTCAAGTCGTCGCCCACCAGCTTCTGCAGGGCGCGGACGGGGCGGGACTTCTTGAACTGGCGGTAGCGCTCCAGCAGCACCTGCTCGCCGGGCCCCACGTACGGGTGCAGCGGCGAGTGGCCGCCACGCTCCGCGCGCCAGACGTCGTCCAGCCAGTGGCCGTGCATGGTGGACATCGCGGCCAGCGCCGGGCGCAGGTGCGTGTTCGTCCAGCCCTCCGCGTGCAGCGCTTCCAGCCCGGAGGCCACCTGGCGCGTGCTGGACTCCCAGTCCGTGAACGCCTTCGCGGTGGCGAGCGCGTTCGTGCGCAGGTGCGCGAGGTACGCGGGCTGCGTGCTCAACAGGCGCAGGAACTGGACGATCTGCCGGTGGTTGTACGGCTCCACCATCAGCGAGTTCTGCCCGTGCACCATGTACTCGTCGGTGCCGGTGACGGTGTACGTGATGGCGGTGCCGCCCTGGGAGAACATCTCCAATGGCGGGCCGAACATGCCCTCGACACGCGAGAGCTTCAGCAGCACGTCGTACTGACCGTAGACCTGGTGCACCTGGTTGATGGGGATGCGCTCGTGCACCTGCACCGGCTGCCCGCCCACGGTGGGCTTCTGCCCGCCGGAGGACGACGCCAGCCACCCCGTCTCGAACTGGACGCCCTGTTCCGCCGCCAGCTCCAGCACTTCAAACGTCTCCGGCACGCCCTTGAAGCCCACGCCCCAGGGGCCCTCCACCAGCACGCGCAGCTTGCCGTCGCGCTTCGGCGGGGCCTGCACGCAGGGGAAGTGGTCGCGGGACAGGCCGTTCTGCACGTAGAGCGTGCGCCCCTCGGGCTGCAGCGTCTGGATGAACTCCACCAGCCACTTCGCCTCGGTGACGAACAGGAGCGGCAGCGAATACGTCTGCCGGTTGAGCAGCTTGTAGTGACGCTCCGCGTGGAAGCGCGACTCCAGGCTCTGGTTCAGGTAGCCGTACACCCGGGCGTTGACGCGCCACAGGTCGTAGAAGGTGATCCACCAGGTGGCCAGCGCGAAGTCGAAGGACTCACCCTCGGCCTCCGCGAGCGACCGGCGCGGCAGGTCCGCCAGCCGCGGGTGCCACAGGGGATACGTCAGCTTGACGGGGCCCGGGGTGATGAGGACGGCCTCATGGCCGAGGTCCTGGAGCCGTGAGGCGTACTCCAGGATGACGTTGGACCCACCGGAGATATTGGCGATGTCCCCAACGAGGAACCCGATCTTCATGCCTTGGCAACTCGCGTCGTGGGCTGGATGCCGCCCGGAGGAAACGATTCGCCGCCGCCGTTGATTCTCCCCGTGGCATCCCCCTCAGGATTGACGAGGCAGGCGAAGCGAGGGGCCGATGTAGCGCGGAGAAGGTTGCTGCGTCAACGCCCGGCGGGGCTGCTGTCCGTCGAGCAGGCAGCCATTCGCTCAGGGTGAAGACGGCCCCGGCGGCTCCTTCTCCAGCTGCTTCAAACGTGCTTCCAGTTCGCGCCGCCAGAGCGCCTGCGTCCGCGCGTGTTCGCGCTGGTTCTCGATGACGACGGTGAGCGCGTCCAGGATGGCTTCGTTGAAGTGCACCTGGCGGCGCAGCACCTCGTTGATGAAGGGCTGGAACGCGCCGCGGAAGGTCCGCTTGGCGAACACGAGCACGGGCCCCAGGACGGGGCGGTGCGACGTCGCGGGCTCCACGTAGCGCACGTCCGCCTTGGCGCGCGCCTCCAGCAGCAGCGCCGGCCACTGGCCCGCGACGGGGGCGCGCAGCGACGCGGCCAGCGTGCGGCGCAGGTGGTCGCGCGCGGCGGCGGATGGCTCGGGGAGCCGCTCGGTGGCGGCGGCCACGGCCTGGGCCGAGGGTTCGGCCGTGAGCAGGTCAGCGGCGTGCATCGCGGGCTCCTCGCTTCTTCGATGACAGGCCCTGGACCAGGACGTTGGCCACCGCGTCCAGGTCCGAGCGATCCAACTCCACCAGGCGCGGCCCCAGGTGGTGCCGGGCCGCTTCCGTCGCCGCCTCGTCGGACGCGGCGGCCGCGTCGCGCACGCCCCAGCCGCGGCGCCCCACGCCCGCCAGCAGCGCCTGGACCGCGGCGGTGTCCGTGCCCAACAGCACCACCTTCCCGGACGACGCCCGCACCGCCGTCTCCAGCGACGACGAGCCGGGCAGCGGCTCGGGGGCGGGGCCGACGGGCTGGTCGGGGGTAAAGTGCCAGACGGGCGCTCCCCCGACCGTCTGGGGACCGAGCGAGAGGACGGGCTCCTCGCCGCGCCCCCGGAGGGCGAGGATGCGGGAGTCGGGCAGGCGGCGGTGCAGCTCGCGGGCGAGCCGTGACATGGGCGCCTCCGGCCGCGTGGAGAAGCCGGGGCAGACGATCTCGATGGCGGGCGCCTGTGTGGGGGCCACCGCGGGGACGGGGCCACCTCCTCCCAGCCAGCCCTGCAGCGCGGTGCGCACCTGCGCGGCCACGGCCTTCTGGGACAGCGCGGCCACGCGTGCGCGCTGCGCGGTGAGCACCTGCTGGCGCAGCGCGGGTTCGCGCTCCAGCACCGCGAGCAGCTGCGCCACGTCCATGGGCTCGCGCGAGAACGTGGTGAGGCCTGCTCCGCCCATGGTCTCCGGGACGGCCGCGGCGCCGTACGCGACGACGGGGACGTCGCGGTACATGGCCTCCAGCAGCGGCACGCCGAAGCCCTCGTGCCGGCTCATGGAGAGGTAGGCCGTGGCGGACGCGAAGCAGGCGGACAGCTGCGCGGCGTTGACGCGGCCCAGGAACTGGATGCGGTCCGGGCCGAGCAGGTCCTTGAGGCCGTGCAGGAACCCCCCATAAGGCGCGTCGCGGTGGATGTTGCCCGCGATGAGCAGGCGGCTCTTGGGCTGGTACAGGCGCTGGTACGCGGTGAAGACGCGCAGCACGTCGTCCACGTACTTGCTGGGCACCGCGCGGCCCACGAAGAGGATGTTGGAGCAGCCGTCGTCCAGCTCCGCCATCAGCGCCGGATCCGGCGGCGTGTCGAACGCGTGCCAGTCAATGGCGAAGGGCAGCACGTCCACGCGCGGGTAGCCCGCGGCGACCAGCTCCTCCGCGCTGAAGCGCGAGTAGGCGAAGGCCCCGTCCACGTGCGGGCGCAGCGCGAGCAGCTCCAGGCGGGCGGCGTCGCACGCGAGCACCGCGCCCCGGTCGTAGCCCTCGAAGAGCCGGGCGGGAGTGATGTTGTGGTAGACGAGCAGCTTGCGGCCGCGCGACCGGGCGATGAGCGGCACCTGCTTCGACTCGAAGCTGTGGTGCACGAGCAGCACGGAGTCGCGGGTGGCCTCGCGCGGGTAGTTCTTGGCGGCGTGCACCTGGTCGCGGCACGCGTCGTCCCAGGAGTCCGCGTAGATTTCGGAGGTGTGGCCCCAGGAGCGCAGCAGGCTCTGGAGGTAGCGCACCTGGTTGCCAATCGCGTCACCCCACGCCAGGCGGGTGACCAGCTGATGGATGTGCAAGGGTCCGCCCGGGCCGTGAGGAGGTCGCGGTGACACGCGCGCGTTCCCTTACAACCGTCCAGCCCGCCCTTACAAGAGCGCCCGACGTGCCTTGACGGGGGGACTTCCGCACAGTACCCAGGGCGGCCCACGCGTCCCCCAAGGTTGGGTCCATGTCAACGAACGTCCTGGTCACGGGTGGCTGCGGCTTCATCGGGTCCAACCTGGTGCGCTACCTGCTCCGCGAGCGGCCAGCCTGGAAGGTCGTCAACCTGGACCGGCTCACCTACGCGGGCAACCTGGAGAACCTCCTCGGCCTGGAGGACGACGCCCGCCACGTCTTCGTGCACGGCGACGTGGGCGACCGGGAGTGCGTGGAGCGGGTGCTCCAGGAGCACGCCATCGACTGCGTCCTCCACCTGGCCGCGGAGAGCCACGTGGACCGCTCCATTGAAGGCCCGGCCGTCTTCGTCACCACCAACGTCCTGGGCACGCAGCAGCTGCTGGAGGCCTGCCGGACGCGGGGCCTCCGCCGGTTCGTGCAGGTCTCCACCGACGAGGTGTACGGCTCGCTGGGGCCGTCCGGGGCCTTCACGGAGGAGTCGCCCCTCCAGCCCTCCAGCCCCTATTCGGCGTCCAAGACGGGCGCGGACCTGCTGGCCCTGGCGTACCACCACACCTACGGCCTGGACGTGGTGGTGACGCGCTGCTCGAACAACTACGGCCGCTACCAGTTCCCGGAGAAGCTCATCCCCCGGATGGTGGTGAACGCGCTCCGGAACCAGAAGCTCCCCGTCTACGGCGACGGTCAGCACGTGCGCGACTGGCTGCACGTGGAGGACCACTGCCAGGGGCTGCTCCAGGCCCTGGAGCGGGGCCGGGCGGGACAGGTCTACAACCTGGGCGGCGGCGCGGAGCGCAAGAACCTGGACCTGGTGAAGGGCATCCTCGCGGCGCTGGGCAGGCCGGAGTCCCTCATCGAGTTCGTCACGGATCGGCTGGGGCACGACCGCCGCTACGCCATCGACCCGGCGAAGAGCCGGCGCGAGCTGGGGTGGACGCCCAGGCACTCCTTCGAAACGGGGCTGGCGGACACGGTGCGCTGGTACGTGGAGCACCCGGAGTGGTGGGAGCGCGTGCTGAGCGGTGAGTACCGCCGCACCGTGACGCTGACGCGCCGGGGGCACGGAGCATGAGCCGCTTCGTCGTCACGGGAGCGAACGGACTGGTGGGCCGCCGGGCGTGCGCGCAGCTGGCGGCGCGGGGGCACTCGGTGGTCGGAGTGGGGAAGGGCCCGCGCCGTGCCTCGGGGACGTTCGACTACGAGGCGCTGGACCTCACGCGTGAGGCGGACGTGGCGCCCGCGCTGACCCGGCTGTCGCCGGAGGTCGTCCTGCACTGCGCGTCGATGACGGAGGTGGACGCCTGCGAGAAGGCGCCCGAGACCGCGTACGCCGCGAACGTCACCGCCACGGCGGCGGTGGCTCGCTGGACGCGCGAGGCCGGCGCGCACCTGGTGCACGTGTCCACCGACTACGTCTTTGACGGCGACGCGGGCCCGTATGCCGAGGACGCGGTGCCGAACCCGCGGGGCGTCTACGCGGTGACGAAGCACATGGGCGAGCAGGCCGCGCGCGTGCTCTCGCCCGGGTGCGCGATTGCGCGGACCGCGGTGGTGTATGGCTGGCCTCCAGTCGAGGGCCGGCTCAACTTCGGCGCGTGGCTGGTGAAGACGCTGTCGGCGGGGCAGCCGGTGAAGCTCTTCGAGGACCAGGTCGTGTCCCCAAGCTTCGCGGACAACGTGGCCGCGATGCTGGTGGAGCTGGGCGAGCGGCGGCTGGGCGGGACGTGGAACACCTGCGGCGGCACGGTGCTGGACCGCGTGGCCTTCGGGCGGGCGCTGTGCGAGGTGTTCGGCTTCGACGCGGGCCTGGTGGTCCCCACGCGGATGGCGGACCTGAAGTTGTCGGCGCCCCGGCCGCTGAAGAGCGGGCTCTTGACGGACAAGGCGCGGGAGCAGCTGTCGGAGAAGCCGCTCGAGCTGGCGGAGTCCCTGCGGCGCTTCCATGCGAGCTGGCTCGCGGCCCGGGCCGGGGAGACGGGATGAAGGGAATCATCCTCGCGGGAGGCTCGGGGACGCGCCTGTATCCGCTGACGCTCGTGGTGAGCAAGCAGCTCTTGCCCGTCTACGACAAGCCGATGATCTACTACCCGCTGACCACGCTGATGCTGGCGGGCATCCGGGAGGTGTTGATCATCTCCACGCCCCAGGACCTGCCGCGCTTCCGCGACCTGCTGGGCGATGGCGAGCAGTGGGGCATGTCCTTCCAGTACGCGGAGCAGCCCCGCCCGGAAGGCCTCGCGCAGGCGTTCGTCATCGGCCGGGACTTCGTGGGCAGCGATGCCGTGTCGCTCATCCTGGGGGACAACATCTTCTACGGGGACGGCCTGAGCGAACTGGTGCGGAGGGCGGTGCGGCGCGCGTCCGGGGCGACGGTGTTCGGCTACCAGGTGAAGGATCCGCAGCGCTACGGCGTGGTGGAGCTGGCGCCGGGCAACCGGGCCATCAGCATCGAGGAGAAGCCCGCGAAGCCCCGGTCCCACTATGCCGTCACGGGGCTGTACTTCTACGACAACCAGGTGCTGGACATCGCCGCCGCGCTGAAGCCCAGCAAGCGGGGCGAGCTGGAGATCACCGACGTCAACGCGGAGTACATGCGCCGCGACCAGCTCACGGTGGAGCTGATGGGCCGCGGCTACGCGTGGCTGGACACCGGGACGCACGAATCGCTGATGCAGGCGTCGTCGTTCATCGAGATCATCGAGCGCCGGCAGGGCCTGAAGATCGCCTGCCCGGAGGAGATCGCCTTCCGCATGGGCTACATCGACGAGGCGCGGCTGGAGGCGCTCGCGGAGCCCATGTTGAAGAACGACTACGGCCAGTACCTGAAGGCCCTCCTGGGGACCCGGGGGACGGCGCCATGAAGGTGCAGACGACGGAGCTTCCCGGGGTCCTGCTGCTGGAGCCCCGTGTGTTCGGGGACTCGCGGGGCTTCTTCGTGGAGACGTTCCACGCCCAGCGCTACCAGGACGCGGGCATCCCGAGCGCCTTCGTGCAGGACAACCTGTCGCGGTCGGTGCGGGGCACGCTGCGGGGCCTGCACTTCCAGGAGCCGAACGGGCAGGGGAAGCTGGTGCAGGTGCTGGCGGGCGCGGTCTGGGACGTGGTGGTGGACGTGCGAAAGGGCTCGCCCACGTTCGGCCGGTGGATGGGGGCGGAGCTGTCGTCGGGGAACAAGTGGCAGCTGTGGATCCCCCCGGGCTTCGCGCATGGGTTCTGTGTGCTGAGCGACTCGGCGGACTTCTTCTACAAGTGCACCGCGCTGTACGCCCCGGAATCCGAGCGGAGCGTGGCCTGGGATGATCCGGATCTGGCCATCCCCTGGCCGGTGAAGGAGCCGCTGCTGTCGGTGAAGGATCAGCGCGCGCCCCGGTTGAAGGACGCGCTCGTGTTGCCTTCCTACTGATTCAAGGCGGCCGGGCAGGCGTGGTGGAGGGACTTGCCTCCAGCCGCTCCATGCGCGGTAAGCAGGCAGGGAGGCAGGCAACGTCCCGGGGGAGGAAGCCGACCGGGGGATGGAATGCCCAATCTCCTCCGAGGAGGAGACGCATGGTCTTGCCCGGCAAGGGAATGGGTTGGAAGGAGTTCTTCAAGTCCCTCAAGGACGAGTGGGGGCGCGACAACGTAGGCAACGTCGCGAGCGCGCTGACGTTCTCGGCCATCATGGCGCTGTTCCCGTTCCTGCTGTTCCTCGTGTCTCTGGCCGGTGTGCTGATTGATCCGCACCAGGCGCAGCAGCTCATCCAGGAGCTGTCGAAGGTGGCGCCCCAGGAGGTGACGAAGATCCTGGGCGAGCGGCTGGAGGCGCTGGCGACCAGCAACCCGGTGGGCCTGCTGACCATCGGTGGCGTGGGCGCCATCTGGGCGGCGTCAGGCGGCGTGGCGGCGCTGATGGAGGCGCTCAACACCGTGTACGGCGTGGAGGAGAAGCGCCCGTTCTGGAAGAAGCGGGGCATCGCGCTGCTGACGACGTTGGGCACGGCCGTCACGGTGGTGCTGGCGGCCATCGTCGCCATCGTCACGCCGGCGGTGGCGAACAAGCTGGGCGAGCCGCTGTCGAGCATCGTCCTATGGCTGCGCATGCCGGTGGCCGGCATCCTGATGATGATGCTGCTGGCGGTGCTGTACTACGTGCTGCCGGACGTGAAGCAGAAGTTCAAGTTCATCACGCCGGGCTCGGTGGTGAGCGTGATCATCTGGGTCATCGCCTCGTGGGGCTTCTCGATGTACGTGGCGAACTTCGGCTCGTATGACGTGAACTACGGCGCCATCGGCGGTGTCATCGTGATGCTGCTGTGGATGCAGATCTCCTGCATCGTCGTGCTGCTGGGCGCGGAGATCAACGGCATCCTCGAGCACAAGTCGCCGGACGGGAAGTCGCCGGGTGCTCGCGATCCGAACACGCCGGGACCCAACGTGACGAAGACGGAGGCGGAGCAGCAGGGCGCGAACCTGCCCGGTGCCACGGACTTCCGTCCCGTCCTACCCCAGCCGAACTACCAGAGCCAGCCGGTGCCCCTGAGCAAGACGCCCCTGGCCGCGGCGGCGAAGTGGGCCGCGGGCGTGGGCCTGGGGGTGTTCCTGATGCGCCGCAAGTCTCCGGCGCGGTAGGCCCTGCAAGGCATTGACCTGCGGGCGGTCCTCGCGAGGGGGCCGCCCGTTGTCTTTTCAGGGGAGCGGGGAGGTGACGTAGTCCTTCCCGTCGGAATGGCAGCCGTGACAGGTGGAGTGGGCGCGGCCGTAGTAGTTGTTGGAGTAGGTCGGGCCGAAGCCCTCGTAGAAGATCCAGGTGTCCTTGCCGGGGCCTTCGGCGACCTTCACGTCCAGCGCGTGGCCCCGAAGCGTCTTCCCGTCGTCCTCGAACAGCTCCTTCACGAGGATGCTGCCCACGGGATGGGTGTCATTGCCTTCCCGGAGTGAGCGCGCGACGACGTCGTTGAAGAAGACGCGGACCTTGCTGCCGTGAGGGGCGCGCGTGTCATGGACGGCGGGCTCCGCGAGCCAGGACGCGTACTGGCCCGAGCGCACGAACGCGGTGATGCCCTGCTCGGACGTGTCGAGCTGCTGGATGACGCCGAGCCCTTCGTCCACGGAGGAGGAGGGACCGCAGGCGCTGGCGAACAGGGACGTGAGCAGCAGCAGGGCGTGGGCGCGCATGGCCAGGACTACGCCAGGGGCGCCGGAACGGTTACAGCCGCGCGCGGCTCACTGCGGCGAATAGGTGTGGCTCAGCTCGATGACCAGCGTCTTCACGATGGGCGGGAGGGTGAGCTCGATACGACCCAGGTTCAGGTCCTCTCGGGTGACCTGGTAGGAGAGGCCGCCGAACTCGTCATCGAGGGTGAAGGGGTCGTTGTCGAAGATGGAGATTTCCAGGGGAAAGCGCAGGAGGTTGGAGGTGATGACCTCACAGCTCCCGGTGCGCCATTCGGGTTCCCAATCTTCGTCCTCGGCGGTGCGGGTCCGCTCCGGAGCGGAGGGACAGTTCATCTCCACGACGACGTCGGGCGGGGAGCCGTCTGAATCCCAGTCCTCGCCATTGTCCGGGTCGACCTCCGCGATGACCGCGTGCCGGGGCTGCACCCGGGTGCGCATCACGCCCGCGTAGCAGGCGCGCTGGTCGAGCCGGCAGACACTGCCGTCCGCGCAGGCTTCACAGATGCCGCCATTGGGGCCGCATTCCGAGTCGCCACGGTAGCGGATGCACTCGTTGTTCGCGGAGCAGCACCCGTCCGCGCAGTTCTCCGGGCTGCAGTCGTAGGGGCCGCAGGCGGGGAGCCACAGCGCGCATGTCAGGACGAACATCCAACAACCCAGGTTTTTCATGAGCGCTGGGAAGGCTAACCCGCTTCAGGTTCCTCCGTCCCGAACCTTGCGCGTGACGGCCTTCTCGTAAGCGGCCTGAAGGTCACGGAACGAGGACACCCTGCCAGGCGCCATGCTGGCGTGCGGCACTCCATTGCTCGAAATGTTGAGCCCAACCGAGAAGCGGGGTTAGCCTCGCATTGATTCTCAACCGGGAGGGTGCATGCGAGGAATTGTCTCAGCATTGATGTTCGGGCTGCTCGTTGGCTGTGGTGGCGCCATGGAGCCCTCGACTGTGGATGACACGGCAAGCCAGACGGCGCCTCACGCAGACGCCGACGTCACCTCCTCGGTGTTGCTCGAGTGCGAAGTGCTGGATGGCATGGCCTGTCCCTCTACTGGGGCCAATCCGCGTACGTGTACGCTCCCCGTGGGTAGTGGTACCTGCTATTGCGATGGGGAAGGGTACGATTACTGGCGCTGCTATTACTGAGCGCGGCTCAAGGCCGCGGAGGCGTTGACGCCGCGGCCAGGATGTACTGTGGCAGGAGTTCCTCACGGAACTTCCGCCACAGGGCGACGTGGTTGTAGTTGCCCGCGGTGAAGAGCACGACGAGGTCCAGCTCCGGGACAACCATCACGAGCTGTCCCCCGTTCCCGCTGGCCTCGTACTGCGAATACACACGGTCGCCGACGCGGAGTTCATGGCGCCACCACGTGTAGCCGTAGGTCCGTCCGTCTCCCATTGTTGAATGGTTCGCGATGGAGCGCTCCACCCAGCGTTGGCTGACCACGCGCTTTCCGTTCCATGTTCCCCCGGAGAGGTAGAGCTGCCCGAGCTTCAGGGCATCGCGCGGGCGCATGTAGATGCCGCCCCCCAGGTACTGCTCGCCGTCAGGCATGAGGTCCAGGTGGTAGCCTCGCATCTGGAGGGGCGTGGCGACGTTCCTGGTGAAGAACTCGGGGATCCAGGTGCGGGTGGTGTTGCGGAGGACGCCGCCCAGCAGGTTGATGTTCGCGGAGCAGTACACGGCCTTCTCGCCGGGCGGGCGCACCATGGGGAGGTCCAGCGTGTACTTGTACCAATCCGGCACGCTGTCATCGAGCCGGTCCTCGTTCCCAGGTGACGCCGGGTCATCGTCGTCACAGGCGAGCCCCGTCGACATGGTCATCAGGTTCGCGACGGTGAGCTTGCGCTTGCGCGCATCCAGGTTCGAAAGCTTCCTCTTGTACTCGGGGAAGAGGGAGATCACCGGCGAGTCCACGGTAAAGGGCGCACCCTGGTCCAGGGCAATGCCAATCATCAGGGACGCGTAGGACTTGGAGGAGGACCGCAGATCGTGGGGACGCTCCTTGTCGAAACCCTGGAAGTACTCTTCGACGATGAGTTTCCCGTGACGCGCGATGAGCAGCCCCTGGATGGCGGGCGCGGGTTCCGGGCTCGGCTCCTGGTCCAGGATGCGCTGCACGAGCTGCTGGAGCGGCTGGACGTCCATGCCGACGTCGGCGGGTGAGGCCGTGGTCCAGCCGTCGTCCTCGGCGATGGGCTTCTGGTAGGCGTAGCGGCCTGGCGCGGGCGTGCGGGAGTAGAGGCCCACGGCCCTGTCTCTTATACGCATCT
>NZ_RAVW01000750.1 GCF_003611585.1 Corallococcus exercitus
CATGAGCCTGGATCCGTCGGCGGGGGCGCTCTCGGTGGTCGCGACGGCCTGGGGGCGGAGCTCGCCACGCGCCACGCCCTGCGCCGGCTCCATGGAGGAGCAGGCGCTCACGAGGCTGGCGCAGAGGAGGGCACCACTGACGAAGGACACGCGGCGCTTCGAGAAGAACGGGGACATGGGCGGCTCCGGGACGACGGGAGTAGGTCAGCGTGCCCCTGGAAACGACCGACCTCCGGAATGGGTTTATCCAGTGAATTTTTCCCGGGTCCGGACGTGGCCCGCGCTTGCGTGGGGGGACCCCTTTTGCGACGGTCCCCGCCCATGGAGACGACACGACCGTTCCGGATTCTGGGCATCCAGCAGATCGCCATCGGGGGGCTGGACAAGGGCGCCCTGCGCAAGCTGTGGGTGGACACGCTGGGCCTGACGGCCCATGGCACCTACCGCAGCGAGAAGGAGAACGTGGACGAGGACATCGTCGTGGCGGGCGCGGGCCCCTTCAAGGTGGAGGTGGACTTGATGCAGCCCGTCAACCCCGACGGCCGTCCGAAGGTGCACGACCCCGCGCTCAACCACGTGGGCCTGTGGGTGGATGACCTGGCGGTGGCCGTCAAGTGGCTGGAGGGGCAGGGCATGCGCTTCACGCCCGGCGGCATCCGCAAGGGCGCGGCGGGCTTCGACGTCTGCTTCATCCACCCGAAGGCCAGTGATCAGTTCCCGCTGAGCGGCGAGGGCGTGCTGATTGAACTGGTGCAGGCCCCGCCGGAGATCATCCGCGCCTTCGAGCAGGCCGCGGCCAGCGCGGCGCACTGAGCAGCCATTGGCCCGCGCGCGTGAAGGCCTTCTTCACCGCGCGCTCCAGCGGATCCCACGCGAGGCACAGCACGAACGTGCACGCGATGAGCAGCGCGAGCAGGCCCGCGTACTTCAGCCACCCGCTGGAGTCGCCCCACACCTTCTGGAACGAGAAGACGCCGAAGACGCGGTAGTACAGCAGCATCTCGTGGAAGAAGTACGCGGACAGCGACGCGGTGCCGAACACCTCCAGGAAGCGGCGGGCCCGTGAGGGCTTCGCGTCCGGCGCCATCCGGCCCTCCACCCAGAGCATCAACAACAGCACCGCGCAGACCCACATGAAGCGGGTGGCGGAGTTGGACGGGTTGGTGACGAAGAAGCGGTGCGGCGGGTAGAGGTCGTTGAGCACGCGCGGCATCAGCGTGCCCACGAGCCCCAGCGCGATGAGGAAGCCCAGGGCCCGCGCCAGCCCCTTGCGGCCCCACGCGCCCGCGATGCAGCCCGCGAAGGCGCCCAGCCACGCGAAGCCAATCCACGGCACCAGCGGGAAGGGGGCCCAGGAGGACTTGCGCAGGAACGACGCCCAGGGCTCGCCCGCGGAGTCACTGAAGGGCGCCAGCGCGAACGCCACCATCGCCAGCGCGAGCGCGGTGGCCGCGAGCACGCGCGGGCGTGAGGCCAATAGCGCGGCCAGGGGCAGGGTGATGATCAGGCACAGGCCCACGCAGTGGAGGATGTCCAGGCGCAGGAGCCACACGGGCTCGGTGCGGATGGGAAACCAGACGGCATTGACGAGCGCGGCGACGGCGAACACCTCCGCGATGCGGCGCAGGTTGCGGGGCACGCGCTCGTGCAGCACACCCGCGGCGGCGCTGCGCACCATCAACAGCGCCAGCGCGAACCCGGCGGAGAAGATGAACGCGGGGGCCACCAGCCCGTCCACCTTGAGCAGCCGGCCGGTCCACTCGCTCTTGCGCAGCTCCGGGGTGAGCAGCACGAGCGAATGGGTCTGGATCATCACGAGGACGGACAGGCCGCGCAGCCAGTCGATGGCGCGCACGCGCTCGCGGGAGACGGGGGCGGCG
>NZ_RAVW01000751.1 GCF_003611585.1 Corallococcus exercitus
GCCTGGATGGGGCCGGGGTTGATGGGCTTGCCCTGGGTGTCGTCCACCAGGCGCACGTCCTCCGGCGGGTAGGGCGTGAGCAGCCGCTTGGACGCGTCCCCGAAGAAGGGCGTCAGGTAGGCGGAGACGCGCAGGTACTGCTCCGCGTTCGGGCCGGTGAGGGTCCGGTCCAGCGAGGCGCGATCCTCGGGGGACATGCGGGTGGCGGACGCGCAGCCGGAGGAGACTCCGACGACCAGCAGCGGCACCAGGAAGAGGGACGACAGCGAGCGGAAGGAACGCGGCATGGCACCTGGAGGCGCGCGGGGAGGAACGCGCGCGCGCTTCTGGGGTGCCTGCTTAGCCTAGCGGATGGCCTGCGTCAGCGCCGGCGTGTCCGTCGCCGCGAGCTTGCCGTTGCGGCAGCCGCGCTGCGGAGGACACACGGGGCCACGGCCATGCGGGTCCGCGACCAGGAGGAATCGCCCCTGCCCCCGCGCATCCGTCAGCTCCGGATGGCCGCACAGCGCGCAGTGGCGGGGGGGACGCTTCGAGGGAGGAAAGGGCACGCGTCAAGTGTGCGGCCTCCCCGCGCCCCCAGCGAATTTTCAGCCGGGGGCGGTGGGACGCGCGCTACGACTTGTCGCCGGACGCGGGGGCGGGCGCCGCCGCAGGAGCGCTGGCCGCCGGGCTGCTGCTCGGCGCCGCCGCCGCGGTGGACGCGGTCGACGAGGAGGACGACGACGATGAACCGCCGCCGTCCTTCTTCGTGGAGCCGTACAGGTCCGAGTACCAGCCGCCACCCTTGAGGTGGAAGCTGGAGCGGCTGACCTGCTTGCTCAGCGTGCCCTGGGCGCCGCACGCGGTGCACGCGGGGGGCGTCGGGTCGGACATCTTCTGCAAGACGTCGATGGTCTTTCCACAGGCCGAGCAGCCGTACTCGTAGATGGGCATGGGGTGGGTACCTCGTGTCGATGAGTCAGTGCGAAGGGGATTGAGCCTGGGCGGAGAGCTGCTTGCGCAGGCCCTCCGTCAGGTTCAGACGTTCAAAGGCGCGGGTGACCAGCTCCGCGGGAGCGCCGTGCTTGCGCCCCACGACGTTGGCCAGCGAGTGCAGATCCGTGGCGTCCGGCAGGGCATCCTTCGCCAGCCGCTCCAGCTCCTTGCGGAGCGCGTCGGTGAAGCGCTTCTGGATGCCCAGGTCCACCAGGTACTTGTCCCGGCCGAGCAGATCCAGCCGGTGGGTGAGGTGGCCCGTGGCCAGCACCTCGTTGCGGAAGCGCTCGCGCAGGGCCTCCACCTCCTCCTCGAGCTTGAGCGCGTGGACCAGCCGCTGCAACTCGCTGGGAGACAGGCCCAGGGCCCAGCCCACGCGGCCGGTGGCGCCGCGCTGCGAGGCGTAGGCCGTCTGGATGTTGTGGCGCTCGCGGGCCTCCAGCGTCTCCATGATGCCGTGCTGGCGGAGGACGTTCTCCATGTCCACCTGGGTCAGCTCGCCGCGCGGGCCGTTGTAGCGGTGCTCCAGCGTGCGCAGGAGCGAGTAGCGGTGCTCCGTGGCCTCGATGGCGGCCTCCAGCGTCTCCTTGCCCTCCGCGCGCGTCAGTTCAAAGAACGACAGTCGCTGGGCCTCCACGCGGGTGAAGCGGCCGCGCGGGCGGGGCAGCTCGCGCTTGATGAAGCGCGGGGCCTCCTCTTCGTCCGGAGCCTGCGGCGCCTGCGGAGCCGCGGTGGCCTGGGCGGAGGTGTCGGCGTCGTCCGCGTCGGCGGTGCGCTTCTTCGGGGCAATCCGCTCCTGGACGGCGGCGGCCTCCGCCTTGGCGCTCTTGCGGCGGCCGGACTTCGCGTCCGTCTCCTCCACGGGGG
>NZ_RAVW01000752.1 GCF_003611585.1 Corallococcus exercitus
GGCGGCGGGCGGGGAGGAGGGCGTGGGCCACCTGCTGTCGCTCCTGCGCGAGGAGCTGGCGCTGGCCCTGGCGCTCGCGGGGCGGCCGTCGCTCCCGTCGCTGGACGCGTCGGTGCTGCGGCGCAGGACCTTCTGAGTCGGCCGGGGCGGTCCGCGCCCTGGCTTTTCGGCTAGGCTCCCGCCCTGGAGGGGGTTCCAGGCCGTGCCGATGCTCGTCTACAACCCAGGGCAGCCGGATGAGCTGTCCTTCCCGCTGGGGGCCGCGCCCATCACCATTGGCCGCGCGGACGACCAGGGCATCTGCATTCCCCACCGCAGCCTGTCGCGCCAGCACGCCCGCATCGAGCCCGCCGACGGACGCTTCTTCGTCACCGACCTGCAGAGCAAGAACGGCACCTTCGTCAACGGCGTGCAGATCCGCCGCAAGGAGCTGCGCCCCGGCGACACGCTGACGCTGGGGGAGCTCGTCTTCCTGCTCACCCACGAACCGCCACCCTCCGTGGCCCCGGGTCAGGCCGGCGCGTCGTCCGGCGCGCCCGACGAGCCCCGGCCCCAGCTCACGCGCGCGCTCACGCGCGTGCCGCTGAAGACGCTGGTGCAGGCGGTGTCCGACCCGGAGCGGTCCGCGGCGGAGGCCGCCAGCGCGGCCACTCGCGGCCGTGAGCGGATGCGCATCCTCCAGGAGGTGGCGAAGCTCCTGTCCGTCACGGACGACCTGGAGGCCCTGCCCGGCAAGGTGCTGGACCTGGCGTTCCAGATCCTCCACGTGGAGCGGGGCGTCATCCTGCTCGTGGACGAGGGCACGGGGAAGCTGGAGCCGCGCGTGACGAAGACGGCGGAGGGCACGGCCGTGCGCGGGCCCATCTACAGCCAGAACATCGTGGACTTCGTGCTGCGCAAAAGCGTGGCGGCCCTCTTCTCCGACGCGGTGAATGATCCGCGCCTGGACGCCGCGGAGTCCGTCATCTTCAGCTCCATCCGCGCCTCCATGTGCGTGCCGCTCAAGCCCCGCGACGAGGTGCTGGGCGTGCTGTACGTGGACAACGTCTCCACGCCCAAGAGCTTCTCCGAGGACGACCTGGACTTCCTCGTCGCGTTCGCGGGCCAGGCGGCGCTCGCGCTGGAGAACGCCCGGCTCTACCGCCGCATCGAGCAGGAGACGGTGCAGCGCATGCAGCTCATCATGGACGCGAAGCTGGCCTCGCTCGCGGCCATGGTGGGCGGCATGGCGCACGAGCTGCGCAACCCGCTCAACTTCATCAGCAACTTCGCCGGCCTGTCCGTGGGCCTCACGGAGGACCTGGCCAGTGTGATGGAGCCGCAGCGCGAACGGCTGACGCCGGACTCCGTGCGCGACGTGGACGAGGCGCTCGCGTGCCTGCGCACCAACGTCCAGAAGATCAACGAGCACGGCCGCCGCGCGGACGCGCTCATCCAGGGCATGCTCCAGCACGCGCGCCGCTCGCCCGGTCCGCGGGAGTCCGTGGAGCTGAACGCCCTGGTCGCGGAGAGCGTCGCGCTGGGACAGGGCGGCATGAGGGGCGAGCCCCTGACCGTCCGCCTGGAGGCCGAGTACGACCCGGCCGTGGGCCAGCTGGAGCTCAGCCGCGCGGAGGTGGGCCGCGTCATCATCAACGTCGTGGACAACGCGCTCTACGCCATGCGTCAGAAGCGCCAGACCCAGGGCGCCACGTACGTCCCGGTGCTCAAGGTTCGCACCCTCGCGCGTCAGGAACAGGTGGAGGTCCGGCTGCGCGACAACGGGCCAGGCATCCCCTCGGAGCGTGCGGCGAGAATCTTCGACCCCTTCTTCACCACGAAGCCGCCGGGGCAGGG
>NZ_RAVW01000753.1 GCF_003611585.1 Corallococcus exercitus
CTCCACCCCCGGGAGCCGGGCTCCCCCGAGCCCGACCTGCCCTATCCGGAGCTGGCCTCGCCAGGCCTCGTGCGCTGGTCCGTGCCCATCGAGGATGCCGGGCCTGGCGCGGGGCCCCCTTCCAACGTGCTGCTGCTGTACTTCGATCGCGAGCCGCGGCTGCCCCGGCAATACCGGGGCATGATGGACCGGCTCTGCGGCGTGCTCCGCATCGCGCTCATCCACCGGCGGCTCTTCGCGCGGACCCTGGACAGCGAGCGCGCGCTCCAGCACGAGCGGGACTTCAGCTCGACGGTCCTGGACACGGCCCGCGCCCTGGTCATCGTCCTGGATACGGAAGGGCGGATCGTCCGCTTCAACCGGGCATGCCAGGAGGTGTCGGGCTACTCCTTCGAGGAGCTGCGCGGCGCGCATTTCTGGGCGCGGCTCCAACCGCCGGAGGACACGGAGCGGGTGAGGCAGAACTTCGCCGTGCTCGCGGCCGGGCGGGGGCACGAGCAGTACGAGGGGCACTGGCTGACCCGCAGGGGCGAGCGTCGCCTCATCTCCTGGTCCAGCAACGTCCTGCGGGCCGAGTCGGGGGAGGTCGAGTTCGTCATCGGCACCGGCATCGACATCACCGAGCACCGCCGGACCGAGCAGGAGCGCGACCAGACCTTCCAGCGGGAGCAGCAGGCGCGGGCCCGGGCCGAGGAGCAGGAGCGAAGGTCCGCGCTCCTGGCGGAAGCCTCCGGGCTGCTCACCGGCTCGCTGTCCCCGGAGGACGCCCTGCGCAGCGTGGCCGCGCTGACCGTCCGGCGGTTCGCGGACTGGTGCGCGGTGGATCTCCTGGACGGGGGGCACTCCCCCCAGCGGATCACCGAGGCCCGCTCCGAAGCGCTGCGGGCCACCTCGCTTGCGCGGATGCACTGCGCGCTGCCCGACCTGGAGGCCTCGCATGGCCCGGGACGGGTGCTCCGCGTCGGCGTACCGGAGTTCTTCCCGGATGGGGACGCCTCCATGGCCCTGGGGTGCATCCGGGCCGGACGGGAGCTGGCCGAAGTCGTCGAGTTCCAGTCGTGGATCTCGGTGCCGCTGCTCGCGCGGGAGCACGCGCTCGGCGCGCTCACCCTCGCGCGCCTGGAGGGGGATGGCCGGTATGGCCCGGCCGACTTCGAGCTCGCCCAGGAGCTGGCCCGCCGCGCGGCGATGGCATTGGACAACGCCCGCCTCTATCAGCAGGCCCAGCTGGCGATCGGCCTCCGGGATGAGTTCCTCTCCATCGCCTCCCATGAGCTGAAGACTCCGGTCACGTCCCTCCAGCTGTCGGTGCAGGGCCTGATGCGCCTGGCCCGGACGGGCGCGCTCCGGACCTCGCCGGTGGAGAGCGTGACCCACGCGCTGGAGGTCATCGAGCGTCAGGCGAAGCGGATGGCGAAGCTCGTCAACACGCTGCTGGACGTCTCCCGCATCCATGCCGGACGGCTGGAGCTGGAGTTCGAGGAGGTGGACCTCGCCGCGCTGGTCCGGGACGTCGCGGCGCGCTTCGCACCCGAGCTGGCCACGTCAGGAACCCGCCTCCTGGTCCACGCCGACACGCCGGTGCCGGGCGTGTGGGACCGGTCGCGGCTGGATCAGATCGTCACCAACCTGCTCTCGAACGCCATCAAGTACGGCGAGGGAAGGCCCATTGAGATCCGCGTCGACGGAGACGCCCTGATGGCCCGGCTGGAGGTCCGGGACCAGGGCATCGGCATCCCGGCGGAGCGGCACGCGCGCATCTTCCGGGCCTTCGAGCGCGCGGTGTCGTCACGCCACTACGGGGGGCTGGGGCTGGGCCTCCACAT
>NZ_RAVW01000754.1 GCF_003611585.1 Corallococcus exercitus
CGCATGTCTCGTGGGCTCGGAGAGGTGTATAAGAGACAGGTCTCAGGGAGGGGTGGATCCGGCCAACCGGGAGGCCGCCGCGGCGCGGACCTCCGGCGAGGGGTCTCTCTCCCGGGCCAGCTCCAAGAGCAGCGTGCCCACGGGCTTCGGCAGCTTCGCGCTCGCCGCCTGCTGGAGCGCCTGGGTGCGCTCCTTCACGCCCTGCGACAGGCGCTCGGCCACCTGCTGATCCGCGCAGGTGCGGACGCCGGGGTGCTGCTGGCGCAGGAGCAGCTCCGCGTCCGCGAGCTTCGCCTCCGCGAGCCGCACGGCGTCCTGGGCGGTCCGCTCGAAGGTGTCCAGGTCCTCGGGGAACTCCGTCTTCTCGTTGCGGACCCGGGCGATGGCCTGGGCCGCGAAGCGCGCGTCCACCACCGCCGCGCAGAGCTGCCGGGCCGACGCCAGGGGCACCCCACCCTCCGCCGACACGGTCTCCTCGCGCGCGGTCGTCTGCGCCCACACCGCGAGCTGCCGGGCAGCCACCGCGGAGGAGAAGGCCTGATGGCGCTGCTCGCGCAGCTGCACCCAGCGCCAGAGCACCAGCGGATCCGTGCCGCCGGACTCATAGACGCGCTGGTACTGGCTGGCGGCCTGCTCCAGCTGGCCACTCAGGTCCAGGAGCGCCGCGACGGTGATGTACAGCTCCGGGCTGCTGGCGCGCTCGCGCAGGGACTCCAGCCGCACGGCGACCTCATAGGCGGCCACGGGGGCGGGCAGCGCGGAGAGCACCGAGCGCAGCGACGCCAGCGCGTTCTGGCGGATCAGCGGGTTGCGCGCCGTGCGCAGCGCCTCCAGCAGCGGATCCACCGCGCGCACGGAGACGTGCTGGCCCAGCTCCTCCGCCGCCTGCCAGCGGTCCAGCGGATCCGGCGCCACGAGCGCGCGCTTCAGGTCCTCCAGGTCGCGCAGGTAGTGGCCCGCCTGCATCGCGCGGGCGGCGGGCTCCGTGCGGGAGAGGGCGCCCTGCTCGGCGCGGGCGCGGGCCAGGCGCGCGGGGAAGCCCGTCAGCTTGGGCCCCAGCGGATGGGCCTTCACCTTCGCCTCGGCGTCGTCCACCAGGCCGGAGACGAGCAGCCCCTCCACCTCCAGCTCCAGCAGCTTGACGCGCACCTCCTCGCGGTGCGCGCCCGCGGGGAAGTCACGCAGGTAGGCGAAGAGCTTCCCGGCGTCGCTGGCCTGGGCGAAGGACTCGTCGTCCAGCTTGCGCTCCAGCTCCTCGCGGCGGGCGCCCGCGGCCTCTCCCTGGAGGAGCTGCGACACGCGCTTGAGATCGGTGGTCGTCTGGACGTCGCGCTCCTGGGCCGCCTGCAGCCGGGCGCGCGCCTCGTCGCGGTGGGTGCCGTCGGGGTGCTCGGAGAGGAACTGCCGCCACCCGGCCTCCGTGTCCGTCTCCTTCGCCGCGTTGAAGCGCAGGCCCTCCAGCAGCGACTGCGCCCGCTGCCGCTGCGGCGCGTCCGGGTACGTCTCCAGGAAGCGCTTGTAGGCGAGGACCGAGTGCAGCCGCTTCGCCTCGTCGAACTCCAGCCCCTCGATGCGCCCCTGGGCCGTCAGGGCCTCGGGATCATCCGGGTGCTCGCGCAGGAAGTCCTGGTAGGCCTGCACGGTGTCCTGCTCGCTGGCCCGTTCGAAGGACGTGTGCGAGCAACCGGTGGCCAGGAGCACGAGGGCGAGGGCGCGTCGGAAGGTGGGCATTCGCCTCCAGCAATAC
>NZ_RAVW01000755.1 GCF_003611585.1 Corallococcus exercitus
GTGGCGGTGGTCATCGGGAACCTCGGGAGCTTGTATCGGTGTTGGCGGCGGCCTGGCGGGCGCGGGCCCAGCGGAGCATCTGGGGTTTGAGCCAGAGGCGCGGGCGCCCGTTGCCCAGGTCGAGCACCGGACGGGGCATGTCCGGATAGCGGCGCAGGTACGTGCTGACGCTGTTGGGGTGGGCAAGGCGCAACAGGCCCGCCACCTCCTGGGCGTCAATCAGGTCCTTCGTGTTCACCAGGGGGCACATGGGGCGTGTCTATACCCATAGACACAGGGGGATGCACGGTTTCCTTCCCGCGCCCCGGGGGCGGGGGGCCTGCCCGCCGGGAGCCTGCCTGCTTCCGGACACGACAAAGCCCCGGGCTCCATGAAGGAACCCGGGGCTTCGGGACGTCAGGGACGGCAGGAGGAGAGGACTACTCCGCCCACCAGGTCTCGGTCATCACGCTGAAGCCGTTCACGGTGTCCACGTAGATGTGGACGGTGTTGCGGCTCCAGGGGTCGTTCTCGTAGGTGATGATGCAGCCCTTGAACGACCGGCCCGCGATGAGCGAGTCCAGGTTCGCGAAGCCCGCGGTCCGGACCGAAGCGGGGATGAGGGTGTTGCCGTTGACGTAGGCGACGGCGTTCTCGACCGCGGCGCGCACCTCGGCGGCATTGGCCAGGTTCGGGCGGATGGCGGCGCCGGACGGGACGCTGCTGGGCTCCAGGCCGAAGCAGGTCTTGTCATCGCGGTACGCGTGCCCGGCGGACGCGATGTTCCACCAGTCGAAGTGGCGCAGGGTGGTGGCGCCGTAGGAGCCATTGCTGGGGATGGCGTTCACCGCGGCGAAGAGCGCCTCCAGGGGGCGGCTCAGGGTGGCGGAGTTGCGGATGTTGCGGAAGCTCACGTCACCAATGCCCGCCGTGTCGGAGATCTGCTGCGCGGTGGTGAAGGGGCGCGCGTTGAGCAGGTTCACGGCGCCGTTCCACGCGTCCGGCAGGACGTCGTGCAGCTCCGAGTCGTCGATGCTGTTCACCAGCGCGACGATGGCGGTCTGGTCGTCATGGGAGATGGCGATGCCGTCCAGGATGCCGACGCAGTCCGCGTCGATGTAGTCCAGGGTCCGGGCGCCGCCCTCGAGCTGCTTGAGCCGGGCCGGGCCCACGAGCGGCACGGTGGACAGGTCCGCCAGCGACGTGAACGGCGCGGTGGCGCGGCGGTTCACGATGTTGGTGACCACGTTGCTGGGCAGGTAGCGGTCGAGAATCGAGTACGACGCCGTGTTCGCGAAGTCGATGATGCCGTAGCACTCGGCGGCCACGTCGACGTTCGTCTGGGTGAGGATGGGCGCCTGCTGCTGCTCGACGGCCGGCGTGGTGGGGGCGGACTCGGGGGGAGTCTCCGCCTGGGTACCCGGACCGCAACCGGCGAGCATGCTCACGGCAAGAAGGGCTGTGCCAAGACGACGCATCAGGAACTCCTGAGTGGGGGGAGGTGCTGCGATGAGACGCGGCTCAATACACCAAATCCGTCTGACACACCCCGCCCGTCGCACGACGTGTTCATGTCACATTTCAGTCACCACCGATTAGTTCCGCTGGGGGCATTCGCGCGGGCCCCGGGGCGAGACTTCCTGACGTGAGAGCACATGATCCAGGGGTTCCGTTCCGCATCCGGGCGGAGTGACCTTTCAGGTTGAGTGGAATCCGTGCGACCCTGGGGATTCATGGGTCCGGAAGGGTCACAGGTGTTCCCGGCGGCGCTCCAGCCCGGCGCGGTGGTGGGGTGCTGGCGCGTGCTGGGGACGTTGG
>NZ_RAVW01000756.1 GCF_003611585.1 Corallococcus exercitus
GGCAGCGTCAGATGTGAATAAGAGACTGACGTATTCGGAGGGCTTGAAGTGCTCCACCCGGCGGCGGAAGGCGGTGGTGGAGCCGGGCCAGATGACGGCATTGCGACCTGTCGCGTCCATGTACCAGCTCCGGCAGCCGCCCCGGCTCCACACCGTGTGGGACATGCGCGCGTCCAGGTCCCGGATGAAGGCGTCCTGGGCGGCCGGATCAGGCTCCACGGCGGCGGCGCCCCGCGCGTCCAGGTAGCGCAGCGCGCCCAGCACGTGCTCCAGCTGGGCCTCCATCATCAGCAGCACGGACGTGTGGCCCAGGTTGGTGTTGGGCCCCTGGAGCAGGAAGAGGTTGGGGAAGCCGCTCACGGTGAGGCCCAGGTGCGCCTTCGGGCTACCCGCCCACACCTGCGCGAGCGTGCGCCCCTCCCGCCCCTGGATGTGGTGCCCCAGCGGCATGTCCGTCGCCTGGAAGCCGGTGCCGAAGATGAGCGTGTCCACCGGGTGGACGGCGCCGTCCTCGGTGACGACCGCGTCCTCGCGCACCTCGCGGATGTGGGACGTGACGACCTCCACGTTCGCGCGCGTGAGGGACGGAAGGTAGTCATCGGAGACGAGGATGCGCTTGCACCCCATCGTGTACCGGGGCGTGAGCCGGGCACGCAGCTCCGGATCCTTCACCACCCGCAGCATGTGCCAGAGCGCCCAGTGCTGCGCGAGCCGGAGGATCCATGGGTGCTCGAAGCCCACGGACAGGCTGTCGCGGAGGATGCGCAGGCCTTCGCGCAGGAGCCACCGCACGCCAGGAACCCACCGGTACAGCGCCCGGCGCAAGCGGCCGATGGGCTTGTCGCCCCGGGGCAGTACCCACGCGGGCGTGCGCTGGAAGAGGACGAGCCGGCGGACCTCTGGCTGGATGGCCGGCACGATCTGCACCGCGGATGCGCCCGTGCCCACCACGCCCACGTCGCGCCCGGCCACCGAGTAGCCCGTGTCCCATCGCGCGGAGTGCATCACCTTGCCCTTGAAACGCTCCAGCCCGGGCAGGCGAGGAATGACGGGCTCGCTCAGCGCGCCCACCGCGGCCACGAAGACGTCCGCGGTGAAGCTGCCCCGGGACGTCTCCAGCACCCAGCGCCGCGCGGTGGAGTCCCATCTCGCGGAGAGGACCGCGTGGCCGAAGCGCAGGAAGGGTTCGAGCTGGAAGCGCTTCACGCAGTCGCGCAGGTACGCGTGGATCTCCCAGGAAGGGGAGTAGGCGCGCGACCAACCGGGGTTCGGTGCGAAGGAGAACGAGTACAGCAGGGACCGCACGTCGCACGCGCAGCCGGGATACACGTTGTCGCGCCAGACGCCGCCCACGTCATCCGCGCGCTCCAGGATGACGAAGTCGTCGATGCCGTCCTGTTTCAGCCGGATGGCCATGCCCAGCCCGGCGAAGCCCGAGCCCGCGATGGCGACGCGCACATGTTGCGGAAGCCCCATCCCTTCATGCTGTACACCCCCCGCCCGGCGCGGCCCCAACCTGTCTGCTTGTCGGACAGGTTCCCGCCGCGGGGAGGGAGCGGAAGCCCCCCGGCCACGGTCTTTTCAAACCGGACCAACTGTCGGACAGGTTTCCCGCAGGAAGGGAGCGGAAGCCCTCCGGCCCTGCTCTCCTCGAACTGGTCCGACTGGAGGGTTGCGCAGAATAGCGGCTCAGCCCGGCTGGGAGGCAGGGGGAGAAGCCGGGGCCTCGAGGAGGACGAAGACGCAGAAAAGCCGGCTGCGAGTGAGCAGCCGGCTGACGTTATGGGCCAGCA
>NZ_RAVW01000757.1 GCF_003611585.1 Corallococcus exercitus
AATCCCTCCCATGCGACGCCCTTCCCGCTTCCGTCCCCTGTCCGCCGTCTGTCTGCTGACCCCGTTCCTCCTGCTCGCCTGCATCCCTGACGGGGACCCGGACGACTCGACCGCGGACGCGGGGCTCGATGGAGGCCCCCAGGACGACGGCGGCACCGGCACCGACGCGGGCACCGTGGAGCTGACGCAGTTCGCCCGCGACATGCTGGAGGCCCACAACGCGGCCCGCGCCGCCGCGAAGCCCACGCCGTCCCCCGCGCTGGAGCCGCTCACGTGGGACCCCGCGGTGGCGGAGGTCGCCCAGAAGTGGGTGGACCAATGCAACTACGAGCACAACGCGGGCCGGGGCAACGCGGGAGAGAACATCGCCGCCGCCACGCCGGACTACCTGAACGCGAAGACCGTGGTGAAGAGCTGGGTGGACGAGGCGGCGGACTACGACTATTCGAAGAACACCTGCGCCACGGGCGAGCAGTGCGGCCACTACACGCAGGTGGTGTGGCGCAACACGCGCCGCCTGGGCTGCGCCACGAAGCGCTGCACCGTCAATTCGCCCTTCGGCGGATCCGCCTGGGACTTCTGGGTCTGCAACTACGCGCCGCCGGGCAACTTCGTGGGCCAGCGTCCGTACTGAGGGCCGCTGGCCCCTGCTCCGGCGACCCGTCAGCGCTTGAGCGTGCGCGCGAGGAACGCGGACGTCTCCGCCCAGGCGGACGCGGCTGCGCGCTCGTCGTAGCGGGCGCCGGACGGGTTGGCGAAGGCGTGGTCCGCGTCGTACTCCACGATGCGGCTGCGCACGCCAGCCTCTTCCAGCGCCTTCTCGAAGGCCTGCACCGTCTCCGGCGGGATGGACTTGTCCTTGGTGCCGAAGATGCCCAGCACCTGCGCCTTGATGGTGGACAGCTGCTGGGGGTCCGTCACGGGGTGGCCGTAGTAGAGGACCGCCGCGCTCAGCTCCGGGATGGCCATGGCGGTGCGCAGCGACCAGCCGCCACCGAAGCACCAGCCGATGCTGCCGGTGCGCGGGGCCTGGATGCGCGGGTCGCCCTTGAGGAACGCGTGCGCGGCCAGCAGCGTCTTCGTGGCCTGGTCGTCGTCCACCTGCTTCACCAGCGCGAGCGCCTCGTCGGGGTTGGTGCCCACCTTGCCGTGGTAGAGGTCCACCGCGAGCGCCGCGTAGCCCTCCGCCGCCAGCCGGTCCGTCCACGCCTGCACGTGCTCGTTGAGGCCCCACCACTCGTGGATGACGATGATGGCGGGCAGGGGGCCCTTCGCGTTCGGGGGCAGGCTCAGGTAGGCCTTGGAGCCGTCGGACAGCTCCACCTGCTGGCCCTTGCGCTCGGGGGCGGCGTCCTTGCGCAGGGTGTGCATGGCCTTGAACTCCTCCTCGGAGACGGCGCCCGTGGCGGACGGCGTGCGTGACACCTCCGCCGGCCTTCCCGTCGCGCAGGCGGTAAACATCAGCGCCGCCGCCAGCACCCACGTGAGCCTCTTCATGTCCGGCCTCATCGTCGTCCGTGTCCTTTCCGGGCCCGGGCTTCCCGGCCCGCATCCGCGTGCCCTCCGGGCGTAGCGCGGTGGAGGCGGAGGCGCCAGCGCGTTGAAGCTCCGGAGGGCGAACGCGAAGAGGGCCGGCGCGAGGGAGCATCCCCCACGTCCGGCCCTCGTTCTCACCCCTCCCGCGAACGGGAGGCGGTGGCTACTTCGTCGCCGGGGGCGGCTTGGTGGCCGGGGCCGGCTTCGCGCCGGGGGCCGCGG
>NZ_RAVW01000758.1 GCF_003611585.1 Corallococcus exercitus
GGAGGAGGTGGCGGCGGTGCTTGCTCCGCCAGCTCCGTGCCGACCGTGCCGGATGATTCGACGGCGGGCGCTGCTTCCGGAGGCAGCGGTGGAGCGGGCGGCTGTGGCGGACAGCCCGGCAACGGCGGTTCCAATGGCGGCGCGTCCATCGCGCTCGTCATCATCGATTCGCGCGTCACGGTCTCCGGCACGTCTCAGCTCCAGCCGGGCCAGGGCGGCATGGGAGGAGAAGGCATGGCCGGTGGCCCTGGAGGGGATGGCGCTCCGGGAGGCTCGGGTGGGCAGGGAGCGACCACCAACTTCCGCGTGAACGACGCGGGCCCGGTCTACACGGTCTATGGCGGCAATGGTGGAAACGGGGCGAAGGGTGGCGCGGGTGGGCCGGGTGGCGCCGGAGGTGGTGGCGCAGGCGGTCCGTCCGTCAGCGTCTGGTGTCTGGGGGATGCGGGGGTCGCCATCCACGACAGCCAGGTCGTGATGGGACAGGGAGGAGCAGGAGGCGCGAGCATTGGCGGAAACGCGGGCCCCATCGGACTCACCCAGGACTTCGTCGGCTGCACCTTCGTCGACGCCGGAACGCCCTGACCCACCGCATCGCCCGCTGGGTGACAGCGGCGGGTGAGAAAACGAGACCCGGGGGCAGGTGCTTGTTTGCTTGCCCTGCATCCACGGGCCGTGACTTCGCTTCCCGGGATTTCACCTGTTACGCTCCGCCGCGGTGGAGATGTCTTCCGAGCTGATCTGCGAAACCTGCGGCCTCACCGTTCCGTCCGAGACGGCGGTGTGCCCTCGCGATGGCACCGTCGTGCTGTCGTCGTTCCATCCGACTCCACCGGAACCGAAGGTCATCGTGGAGCACCCCGGTAACGAAGCCATCGCCCTCACCGACCCCCTCATCGGCCTGAAGCTGGGCGAGTACGAGCTGCGCTCGCGCATCGGCGTGGGCGGCATGGGGCTCGTCTACGACGGCATCCAGCCCCTCATCGGCAAGCGCGTCGCCGTGAAGGTGCTGCGCCCGGAGCTGGCGCACTCGTCCGAACAGGTGGCCCGCCTCCTCGCGGAGGCCCGCGCCGTCAACGCCATCCGCCACCGCGGCATCATCGACATCTTCGGCTTCGGCCAGCTCCCGGACGGTCGCCAGTACATCGTCATGGAGTACCTGGAAGGCCAGCCGCTGGACGCCATCCTCGCGGAGAAGGGCCGCCTGCCCGTCCCGGAGGCCCTGTCGCTGCTGGACGAGGTGCTCGCCGCCCTGGGCGCCGCGCACGGCGCGGGCGTGGTGCACCGCGACCTGAAGCCCAGCAACATCTTCCTCGTGCGCCAGCCGGACGGCTCGCGCTACGTGAAGCTGCTGGACTTCGGGCTCGCCAAGCGCGGCGAGGGGCCCACCGGCCGCACCGCGCAGACGCGCACCGACATGGTCGTCGGCACCCCGGAGTACATGGCACCCGAGCAGGCCCGCGGCCAGTCCGTGGGACCCATGACGGACCTGTACGCCATGGGCGTCGTCACCTTCGAGGTCGTCACCGGCCGGCTGCCCTTCATCGGCAGCTCCCCGGTGGACCTGCTCATGAAGCACGTGGAGGCGCGCCCGCCCCGGCCGTCGGAGTTCGTCCCCGACCTGCCGCCCGCCGTGGACGCCTTCATCCTGCAGATGCTCACCAAGGACCCGGAGACGCGCCCCAACTCCGCGGATGCCCTGCGTCAGCACCTGGCCAAGCTGCGCCGCACCCTGCGGGCCACGCGCACCAACCCCAC
>NZ_RAVW01000759.1 GCF_003611585.1 Corallococcus exercitus
GCCCCAGGCCGGCCAGCTGCCGGGCCACGCGCGCCATCACGTCCTCCGCCACCGGCACGCCCGCGAACATCTCGTGGTGGTCCAGGCGCTTGGGGAAGAACCAGTCGATGGTCTCGAAGATGTCCACCTTCGCGGAGGGGTACGCGTTCTGCCGCTCCAGCCGCATGCCCTCCTTCGCGGGGGTGCGGCAGGTGTAGACGTTGGGCAGCCCGTCCACGCGCATGAGGCAGTGCGAGCAGGCCGCGGCGAAGCAGTACGGCCCGCGCGGGCGGTGGTACTTCACGGAGCGGGAGAGGACGTTCTCGCCCGCGGCGATGAGGGAGCACGCCACCGGCTCGCCTTCGATGGCGGGGATGCTCTCGCCCTCGAGGTCCACGGTGATGGCCCTGCCGCGCGGGGTTGCGTCTGGGAGGCGTCGCATGGGTGCCGCGCAAAATGGCGCACCCGACGGGGGCGGTCAAAGCCTGTCAACGGCCGCACGCCCCCGGTCAACACCCGCTTCCGACAGCCCAGGTGATGGCGCGCGAGCGTGGGGCTTGTTGGAGAAGGAAAAGCCCCACTCCCGGTACGCTCGGGAGCGGGGCTTCATGATGCGGTGTGGCAATCCCGGGCGGCCGTGAGGCCGGGTGCGTCAAACCGGGTGCTCGCTCCGGGGGAAGATGGGCTCCGGCATGCCCCGGCCGCGGTAGCCGAAGCGGGTGCGGATGACCGAGCCGAAGGCCAGCGGGATGAGGAAGAGGTTGAGCAGGAAGCCCAGAACCGGGATGTGGCTGATCAGCAGGATGAGGCCCAGGCCCAGCGCGAGCACCACCGCCTGTGTCTTCTTGCCGCGCAGCACCGGCAGCCGCGTGCCCAGCTCGCTGGCGATGGCCGCGTAGCCCAGCGCCGTGCCCAGCATGGAGGCGACCAGGAGGGCGAACGCCACCGGGATGCCCACGAGCGTGACACACAGCACGACGGTCAGCGGGATGAGGGCCAGCGCGCCGACGAAGCCCACGAAGGCGTTGCGGCGGGGGTTGGCGCGGATCTCATCGCCCAGCTCCTTCATGCGCGCCGGGAAGAACATCTGCCCCAGGAAGCCCAGGCCGAAGAGGAGCGCGAACTGGAGGATGAACGACGCCAGGCCGCCGCCGGTGTCGTGGTCGTCATC
The DNA here is from genome assembly GCF_003611585.1 of Corallococcus exercitus. Taxonomy (GTDB): domain Bacteria; phylum Myxococcota; class Myxococcia; order Myxococcales; family Myxococcaceae; genus Corallococcus; species Corallococcus exercitus. The sequence continues at coordinate 1,151 of NZ_RAVW01000759.1, forward strand.
GTCGTCGGTGTCCTCCGCCGGCGCGTCGTGGTGCTTCACGTCATGCATGCCGCGGCTGATTTCACCCGCCACCAGGCTGCCCAGGCCCGCGCCGCTGAAGGCCTCCAGGCTGCCCTCCACCCGGGCGCCCTCCGCCTTCTGCACCTGGCCACCGAAGGCGGACACGTCGCCGTCCACCTGCGCGTTGGGCCCCAGGATGACGTTGCCGCCGAAGGCGTGCGCGTCTCCCTCCACGTGGCCCTGGATCTCCAGGTTGCCGCCGAAGGCGACCGCGTCGTCCTCCACGGTGCCCTTCACGATGAGGTTGCCGCCGTAAACGACGGCGCTCTCCACGGACTCGCCCTCCTTCACCTCCAGGTTCTGTCCGCGGGCCACCACGTCCCGGGTGCCGCGCTTGCCCTTCTTCTGCTTGAAGCTGTCGCGGAAGTTGCGGAGCTCCTCGCGAACGCGCTCCTTGGTCGCCGCCGCCTCTTCCTTCGCGGCCTGCATGGCCTCCTCGCGGGCCTGCCGGGCCTCTTCACGGGCCTCCTCGCGAGCCTGCCGGGCCTCTTCACGGGCCTCGGCGATCTCCTCCGGCGTCGCGTTCGGGTCCATGTCCGGCGC
>NZ_RAVW01000075.1 GCF_003611585.1 Corallococcus exercitus
GGCATACGAGATCTGCGCATGTCTCGTGGGCTCGGAGATGCGTATAAGAGACAGGCCGCGCCCCGCGCCGAGGCCCCTTCGTCGCGCCCTTCCTGGCGCTTCCTGCCCGCCCTGGTGCCGGTGCTCGCCGCCGCGACCCTCTTCGTCCTCGTCCGGCCGGGAGCGTCGTCCCAGGAACAGGAGGCGCGCGACCCCTGGTCGGCGAATGGCACCGGAGGCACCCCCGGCATCCTGGAGCCCACGCGCAGCAAGGGACTCCAGCCCCGGCTCGACGTGCACCGCCAGGCCGCCACCCGCACCGAGCGCCTCACCGACGGCGCCCCCGCCCAGGCCGGTGACGTGGTGCAGCTGTCGTACACGGCCGCCGGCCACGCCCACGGCGTCATCCTCTCCGTGGACGGCCGGGGCACCGTCACCCCGCACCTGCCCGACCCGGGCGACACGTCCGCGCCCCTGGAGCGAAGCGGCACGCACCTGCTGCCCCGCGCCTACGAGCTGGACGACGCCCCGGGCTTCGAGCGCTTCTTCCTCATCACCGCCGACGCCCCCTTCGAACTGGACGGCGTGATGGCCGCCGCGCGCGTCCTGGCCACCTCCCCCGAGGCGCGCACCGCGCCGCTGACCCTGCCCCCGGGCCTGGGCCAGACGTCCTTCCTGCTGGAGAAGCCCTCCCCATGAGAGCGCTCGTCATCCTCCTGTTCGCGCTGGGCGCCGTGTCCTCCGCCCACGCCGCGGAAGCCTCCGCCGTGCGCCGGCTGGCCCTGTTCGTGGGCGTCAACGACGGCGGCCCGGAGCGCGTGCGGCTGCGCTACGCGGAGACCGACGCGAAGGCCTTCGCCCTGGTGCTGTCGGAGCTGGGCGGCGTGCTGCCCCAGGACCGCGTGCTGCTCACGGACGTGGACCGTGCGGGCGTGCTCGCGGGCTTCGACCGGGTGCGCAAGCTCGCGGAGGGCGTCCGCGCGTCAGGGGCCCGCCGCGTGGAGGTGCTGCTGTACTACTCCGGCCACTCGGACGACGAGGGGCTGCTGCTCAAGGGCCAGCGCCTGGACTACGGCGAGCTGCGCCGCTCGCTGGAGGGGCTGCCCGCGGACGTGCGCATCGCGGTGCTGGATTCGTGCGCGTCCGGCGCGTTCGCGCGCAAGAAGGGCGGCGTCGCGCGGCCCGCGTTCCTGGTGGACTCCGGCATCCAGGTGAAGGGCCACGCCATCCTCACCTCGTCCAGCGCGGACGAGGCTTCGCAGGAGTCGGACCGGCTGGGCGGCTCGTTCTTCACGCACCACCTGCTGTCCGGCCTGCGCGGCGCCGCGGACGTCACCCACGACGGCCGCGTCACCCTCACGGAGGCCTACCAGTTCGCCTTCCACGAAACGCTCGCGCGCACGGAGCGCACGCAGGGCGGCGCGCAGCACCCCAACTACGACATTGAGCTGGCCGGCACCGGCGACCTGGTGATGACCGACCTGCGCGCCACCACCGCGGGCCTGGTCCTCACCGAGCCGCTGGAGGGCCGCCTGTACGTGCGCGACGCGGTGGGCACGCTGGTGGTGGAGGTGCAGAAGGTGTCCGGCCGCGCCACCGAGCTGGGCCTGGCCCCCGGCGCGTACCGCGCGCGAAGAGAGTTCGACGGCGGCGTGTCCGAGACGGCCTTCACGCTGAAGGAGGGCGTGCGCACGCCGCTCGCTCCCGGTGACTTCCTGGGCGTGGGCCACGAGGCCACCGTGATGCGCGGCGGCGGTGGAGGCGCCATCGCCCCGCTGTCCCCCCAGGGGCGGCTCCAGCTCCCGGTGAACCTGAGCCTCGTGCCGACGATGAGCACCAACACGCTGAGGGCGGGACGCGCGCAGGTGGAGAACCGCTTCGCGCTGGGCGTCGTCAACGGCGGCGCGGCGCTGGGCGGCGGGCTGGCGCTGGGCCTGGCGGGCAACGTGTACGACGCGGAGGTGTCCGGCGTGGCCATGGCGCTGGGCTTCAACACGTCCGGCGCGGACGTGGACGGCGCGCAGCTGTCGCTGGTCACCAACGTGGCGGGCGGCGCGGTGCGGGGCGCCCAGGCGACGCTGGGGCTCAACGTGGCCAACGGGGACATGGACGGCGTGGGGCAGCTGGCCCTGGGCGCGAACGTGGCGCGCGGCACGCTGGGCGGCATGCAGGCGGCGCTGGGCGCCAACGTCACCACGGCGGACGCCACCGGGATGCAGCTGTCACTGGGTGTCAATCACGCGAACGGCACGATGAAGGGCGTGCAGTTCACGCTGGGCGTCAACTCCGTGGCGACGGCCGCGCGGGGCATCCAGGGGTCGGTGCTGCTCAACCGCGCCCCGTCCCTCACCGGCATGCAGCTGGGGTTGATCAACCTGGGCGGGGACGTGTCCGGCATGCAGCTGGGGTTGATCAACATCGCGGACACGGTGCACGGCATGCAGCTGGGGCTCGTGAACGTCTCCGACGAGGTGCACGGCGCGCCGGTGGGCCTGGTCAGCTATGAGAAGAAGGGCCAGCTGCACCTGGAGGTGTTCGGCAGCGACGTGCAGCTCACCAACCTGGCGCTGAAGTTCGGCGGCAGGCACTTCTACACGACGCTGCTCGCGGGCATTGGACCGGACGACCGCTTCCAGCGCTTCAGCCTGGGCCTGGGGCTGGGCGGGCACATCCCGCTGGGCTCGCGCTTCTGGGTGGACGTGGACGTCGCGGGCAGCCAGGTGCTCTCCACGCGCGACCCGTTCTCCGGCAGGACCAACACCCTGCTGACGCAGGGGCGCGCCATGCTGGGCTTCCAGGTGATGCCGAGGCTGGCCGTGTTCGCCGGCCCCACCTACAACGTGGCGTTCACGTGGGGCGAGCCGGAGTTCGCGAAGCTGACCACGCTGCCGGTGCGCTCGCACACCATCGACGCGGACACGCGCATGCAGCGCTGGCCCGGCTTCCAGGTGGGTGTGCGGCTCTGAGGCCGCGGCCGGGACCGCGCATGATGCGGTCCCGGTGAACTTCCATCAGCCGACGACGCGGGTGGCGCGCAGGACGATGGCGTCGCCCGCCGGGCCGGCCTTGAGCCGCTTGTCCAGTGAGCCCTCCACCTTGAGGCCAGGGCCCCCCTTGGAGGCGCGCTGCAGGAGCTCACCCATCTTCGCGTCGTCCCCGCCGGTGATGGCGCTCAGGTCGATTTCATGGACGGACTGGAGCTTCTTGTCCGGCGCGTCCGCGCTGAACAGGTCGTAGTGGTCGCAGGGCGGGGCGAAGCAGCGCTTCCCGTTGTCCTTGACGATGTAGACGGTGCTGGTGGTCATGGTGGCGTCTCCGGGTGAGGGGGTGGGGGCGGCCGTGCCGGGCTCGTTGGCGGCGCCCGGGGGCGCATCCACGTCGGTCCGCTTCAGGTCGGCGGGTGCCGCCGCGCCGGACATGTCGCCGGACGGCTGCGCGGGAGGGGAGGACGGCGTGCTGCACGCCACCGGGCCGAGCACGAGCACGGCGGACAGGATCAGGGAGCGGGCGTTCATGGCGACTCCGGAAGGAGGACGGGGTGCCCTCCTTCAACGCAGGAGGGCAACGGCCGGGTCCACTCTGCCCGGCCGCGCGCCCGCCCACCAGGGCGGCTGGGGCATTTTCCTCCATGTCCCACCTGGACGCCCGGACAGTCCGGAACCGGGCGGATCATGTCCATAAAGGGGTGCCAAGACGGTGGAAGGGGCCATCCGTTCGTTGTAGACCCGCGCCCCAAGAGATCGGCCTCCGGGGCCGTGACCTGTAAGGACGCCCACGATGGAATTCCGCATCGCCGCCGACGAGCTGAAGAAGGCCCTCTACCGCGCCCAGGGCATCGTGGAGCGCAAGACGACGATGCCCATCCTCGCCAACGTGCTGCTCACGGCGAACAAGGGCAGCATCACGGTCACGGCCTTCGACCTGGACATCGGCATCGTGTCCGAGCACGCCGCGGACGTGTCCAAGCCGGGCGCCGTCACGCTGAGCGCGAAGTACGTCTTCGACATCGTGCAGAACCTCCCGGACGCGGAGGTCACGCTCAAGAAGCTGGCGAACAACTACGTCGACATCTCCTCCGGCTCCGCGCACTTCAAGATCGTCGGCATGGCCGCCGAGGAGTACCCGAAGCTGCCCAAGGAGGAGAACGCGCCGCTGGTGCAGATCTCCGGCAACGTCCTTCTTGAGATGATCAAGAAGACCCAGTTCGCCATCTCCAGCGACGAGACGCGCTACATCCTCAACGGCGTCTTCTTCGAGCCCCAGTCCAGCGGCAAGGTCCGCATGGTGGCCACGGACGGCCACCGGCTGTCGCTCATCGAGCGCGAGATGTCCGGCGACTTCAAGCTCAAGAGCGGCGTCATCATCCCGCGCAAGGGCCTGATGGAGCTCAAGCGCCTGCTGGACGAGGCCCCGGACGCGGAGTGCCACCTGGGGTTCGCGGAGAACTCGGCGCTGTTCAAGAAGCCGGGCCTCACCATGGTGATGCGCCTCATCGACGGGCAGTTCCCGGAGTACCAGCGCGTCATCCCCAAGGAGGGCGAGAAGGTCGTCCTCGTCCCGAAGGTGCGCCTGCTGGAAGGGCTCAAGCGCATCGCGCTCCTGTCCGCGGACAAGAGCAACGCGATCCGCATCGGGCTGGAGAAGGGCAAGCTGCTCATCACGGCCAGCAACCCGGACCTGGGTGAGGCGCGCGACGCGCTGGACGTGGACTACAAGGGCAACGACATCACCATCGGCTTCAACGCCCGCTACCTGATGGACGTCCTGGGCGTGACGGAGACGGACGAGGTCAGCTTCGAGCTGGGCGACGAGCACAGCCCGGGCGTGCTGCACGGCCCCGGCGACCGCAGCTTCACCGCGGTGGTCATGCCCATGCGCGTCTGAGCCGGGGTCTCCGTCCACCTTCCCACGTCGGTAGGGTGGCAGCGTTCCGGGCCTGACGCTCCGCGCCAAGGGGAGGCCTGCGCCCGGCGCGGGGTCTCCTTATGATGGGGGCGTGGCCACCCGTCCGGATGATCTGAAAGCGCGGCTGGAGGACCGAGCGGACCTCCTGGAGGCCACGCGCCTGCGCTACCGCGCGCTCAAGGGCGTGCTGGAGTCCTTCTTCTGGAAGGACCGGACGCGCAACCACTTCGAGCTGCTGCGGGAGGTGGCCGCGGCCCAGCCGGAGGTGGACGCGACGCTGGCCGCGCTGCGCCGCCGGGTGGAGGCGGAAGGCTGGCCGCGCGACGCGGCGCCCGTCCGGCTGATGCACGAGGTGGAGCGCCTGCGCGAGGCCGTGGAGCGCGCGGCGGAGCGGCGGTTGTCCTCGTCGTCGGATGACGAAGCGGAGGGCGTGCCCGCGACGTTGGGGGAGCGGCTGTTGCGCCTGGAGACGGAGGTGCTGGACGCGGCGCCGTTCCTGGGAGGCCGTGTCTGGGCCCAGGCGGTGGAGCTGTTGCCGCGCAACCTGCCGGAGCTGCGCGCCGCGTGCGCCGCGGGCGAGGTGTTCGAGCGCGTGTTCAAGCGCCCCGTGACGGAAGGGGCGCCGGCGTTCTCCGACGACGAGGCGCGGGAGCTGGCCCGTGCGCTGCCCCTGGGCGCCGCCGCGCTGGTGGCGCTGTGGGAGCGGCTGGAGCGCTACGACAGCCGGGGGCGGGTGAAGGACTTCCTCCAGCGGCGCATGCGCCGAGCGCCGACGCGGGTGGCGCGCAGCGGGCCGGAGCTGTTGTTGCACGCGGCCTTCTGGCACGACGTGGCACGGGTGCGCGTGCGAGCGGTGTTGGAGGCGGAGCTGGCGCCGGTGGTGCCGCGCGAGCCGGAGCTGCCCGCGCTGTTGTCCTGGCGGGCCGCGCTGTCGGAGGACCCCGCGCTGCGGCTGTCCGCGCGGAGCGTCTTCACGGAAGGGCGCGCGGGGCTGGTGGAGACGGCGGCGGCGCTGGCGGCCCTGTCGCGCGAGCGGCCCCGGGGCGCGTGGAGTGAAGAGGTCGCGTGGGCACGGCTGGAGCAGGCCGCGCAGCGCGCGCGCACGGAGGAGGGGCCGGAGGCGGAGGCCCTGCGGGACGCGCTGCGCCTCTTCGTGATGTTGAGAGGGCAAGCGCGCACGCCCGCGCGGCTGTTCTCCCCGGAGCGCGCGAAGCCCGCGGTGGGAGACGTGGCGCGCAACGGGGATCTGGTCGCACTGGTGCAGGCGGCGCGTCACGCGGCGCTGCGGCAGGGCGGCTGAAGACAGACGCCGGTGGGCAGGTGGCTGCGTCGGTTTCCGGATTTGGCGCGGCCCCCGCAGCGGGCAAGGCGGCGCTGCCTCTATTGTCCAAGGAGGAGAAGGCTTAGACCGCGCTGCTGAACGCGGAGCGGCGGCTGCGATGTAATTCCCCGGGTCCCCATCGTTTCCCTGATGAGAGAGGGAGACTCAACGATGCTGACCGTGGCGCAGGCATTTGAAAGGTTCATGCAGTCCCTCGAATTACACGAGGGTGAGGCACGCGAGGCGAAACGGCAGGAGCGTCAAGTCTTCGACGCAATGCGCCGCCAGCTCGGGCCCAAGGAATCCATCCTCTCTGGGTCCTATGGCCGGAACACGGCCATCCGGCCTCTGCACGACATTGATCTCTTTCTCATCTTCGCAGGGGGAAACGGGAAGGGAGAGACGCTCTCACCCGAGGCGTTCCTGCTACGCGTGAAGCACGCGCTTGAGGCAGAGTTTTCTGACAAGGAAGCGCGTTTGCAGAACCGCTCAGTGAACATCGACTTTACTGGGACGGGCATCGGTTTCGATGTGGTCCCTGCAATTGAGGATCCGAGGCAGCGAAACCTCTATCACATCCCTGATCTGAACCAGGGCACGTGGATCCTGAGTGACCCCCGTCGTCATCAGGCGATCTGTGACGCCGTGAACGAGCGCGCGAAGAAGAAGCTGAAGCCGCTCATCAAGGCCATCAAGCGCTGGAATCAGCAACAGGGCCGGCCGGCGCGTTCGTTCCTGCTGGAGGTCATGGCCTACGAAGGCATCGCCACCCTTCCACAGGCAGCCAGCTATGCAGAGGGCCTGACGCACCTGCTCAAGTTCATGAGCGAGCGCGTCGAACAGACGTGCCCGGAGCCGGCGGGGCTGGGGCCTCCCGTCAACGCCGGAATCAGCGCGGGAAAGCTCCAGCAAGCCCAGCAACGGCTTTCGGGTGCGCTGCGCCAGGCAACCTGGGCGCTCGAGCAGGAACGCAGGGGGCAGATGGCTTCTGCGAACGAGGTCTGGCGCGAGTTGTTGGGCCCCGACTTTCCGGTGAGGTAGACGCCATGCACCCGCCGCGCGAGCTGACGCTCCAGTTGTTGCGTTCGGAGAACCCGGGTCAGGCGCATGCATTCGACGGCATGCCTCAGTCCTACACTTCGATCGACATGCACGGCCGGTCGGGACACAGCGTGTTCCCCTGGGACCGCATGGAAGCCTTGAAGGCTGCCCTGAATCAACCGCGCATGTCGGAAGCGGATCAGTCCCGCATCGGAGTTCTGCTGCGGGGGTTCCTGCTGGACGCACTGAAGGAGCAAGGGGGGTGGGGGATCTATGAAAGGGAAATGTTCCAGGCCGAGGACACGGGAGCGCCATTGATGCTGCGGCTCCGGTTCAACTCGATGGAGCTGTTCACCCTTCCCTGGCCGTTGGCGCTGCTCACGGATCAGCGTCGGCTGGGAGCCCTCAAGCACTGCGTGATTACGCAGGAGTGGGCGAGCGAGCCTCGCTTTCCCTCTCCCGGGTGCGAACCGGGGCGCGTTCTGTTCGCCTGGTCCGACGCGGGTGGCGCCGTGGGAGGGCCACAGCACCTGGAGGCTCTGAGGGGGGCCTGCCCCGACTTCGATTCACGCGTGGAAGTCTGCCCGGAGCTGAGCCTTGAAGCCCTTCGGAAGTGCTTGAACCGGGCGAAGCAGGAAGGCAACCCCTTTCGGGTTCTCCACCTTCTCTGCCACGGGACGAAGCTGGCGGACGGAACCTACGGCCTGGTCGGGTCGGATCCCTCCCGTCCCAGTCGGCCCCTGCCCATCGGAATGAACGGGCTGTCGAACCTTCTGGGCCAGGAGCACGCCTCTCAACTCCACGCCGTGGTCTTGAGCGCCTGCCATGGAGGGCACCCCGGTGATGTTGGGCTCATGTTCGGGGGGGTGGCCCTGCATCTTCACAAGCTGGGGATTCCCGCCGTCATTGCCTCCCTGATGCCACTCTCGGTGACCGGGTCGGTGGCCCTGACCCGCGCGTTCTATCGCACGCGTTGTCAGCTCAAGCGTCCGCTACATGAGGCCTATCAAGCCGCACTGAAGGCGCTCCCGGCCGATTCGCTCGATTGGGCTTCGCTTCAGTTCCTGGTGTCCTCACCTCGCAAGCCTGAAGTCCCTGTGGCGCCTCGCCGGGTGATGTTCTCGGAGAAGGAGGCCCTGCCTGAGGCCTTCTCAGGCGACATCTCCTTGGCGTATGAGCTGAACTACAACGTGGCTCCCGCCGCGGTACGACGGGCCTTGGCAGGGAACTCCAGGGAAATCCTGGTCCTTCAACCCCTCAACAAGGTGGGGGATGCCTTGCCCTCGTCGTCATCGGAGTGGCGCCAGGCCCTGCGTCGCACGGATGCGCTCGTGGAGTCCTTGGGGACCAAGGCCGCCCGCATCCATCTCTTCGCGCGTGCCCCCCTGCCCCTGATGTTCCACCTGGGGTGGCGCTTGAACCGGATGGGGCTCAAGGCCTACCAGCCCCGAAGGATGGGAAGCGATGAATGGGACTGCTTCTACGACTCGGGAAGCACCGTCTCTCTGCCCACGGAGCCATTCTTCAAGCAGGACCCCTGGCCGACTCCCGAAGCCTGTCGCGAAGCCGGGGGGCGCCTGGCCCTCTCCGTGGAGGTGACTTTGTCCGTGACCGAGGAGGATGTGGCTCGCTGGCTGGGGCATGAGAGACCTCCCGTTCTCCTTCGCCTCGTCGCGGCCAGAGGGCCCTCCCAGACCGCTTTGGGAGGGCCGGACGACTCTGCTCGGGCGCAGGACGAGTTCTTGAGCTGCCTGGAGCGCATCCGGAAAACATTGCCCCAGGTTCAGGAGATCTGGCTGGCCATGGCCTGTCCCGCCAGCCTCGCGGCGGCACTGGGGCGTGTCTACAACCCAAGGGCACTGCCTCGCCTCAGGCTCTTCAACTTCCGGAAAGGACCTGAGGGCTATGTGGAACTGCCCTGGAACCCGCACGAGGCCCCGAAGAAGCGGCGGCGATGACCCACCGTGGCACGCGCGAAGGCCGACGTAACATCCGCCCTGTCCTCCGTTTCCCTGGTGGGGAAGGACCGGAGATGCGGTCATGACGAACGCCGGGGAGCGCGTGGCCCTTAATTACGACCACTGGCAGGACAAGTACTACCATTTGCTGCTGCCCATCGCGGAGCGGCTCTGCAGGGGGGCCCAGGGGTTGGACCCCAAGGACCTCGTGCAGGAGACGCTCCTGCGCTTCATCAAGCACTTCGCGGGCTCCCTGGATGACCAGGGAGATGAGCCCATGGATGGCTGGCTCATCGCCGTGATGAACCGCCATTTCGTGGACCTGCAGCGGAGCGCCATGGGTCGGAAACGTGCCGAGGACGATCCGACCATCACCCGCTGGACCCTGGGCCAGGGGGAAAGCACGTCCACCTACGAGCGAATCACGCCAGAGCGCTTCGACCGGGCCGTGGACCAGCTCCCTCAACTGCAGCGCGTGACCTTCCTGCTCCACGTCCAGGGCCTGGGCAACCAGGAGATCGCCAGGCGCCTGAACATCAAGCCGAATGCCGTGGCCAAGCGCCTGTTCGATGCGCGCCAGCGGTTGAACGAACTCCTCCTGCCTTACGTCGATGAAGGAACCCACTGATGTCCAAGCCCTGTGACCAACTGCCGCTCTTCGCGGATGGGGACCTGCCGCTCGCGGAGTCCCAGGCGTTTGGCAAACACCTGGCGGACTGCGCGCACTGCCAGACGGCGCTGACGCGGCACCTCCAACTTGATCAGATGGGACGGCGCTACCTGGAACGGCACGGCCCCATCACCATTCCGTGGCACGCCATGCCCCGCAACCGATGGTTCGCCGCAGGGGCGGCCCTGGTCGCGGTCGCGCTCGGGGTGCTCCTGGGCGTAGGCGGAGTGGGCCGGCGGGTGTCTTCTCCGGAGCCCGCGCTGTGGGCCGGGACGTCGCGGACGCTGGAAGCACGTGTCACCTACCCGGGGGCGGACCAGTACCGCAGACCCGCCCAGGCGTTGATGGGCGGAGGCACGCCCTCCGCCACCGCCAGTAGGCCGCTGACGGTGATGAGTGAGCTGGAGCGGCGGGGTGACCTGTCCCAGCTTGTGGCCGCGTACCTGACAGCGGGCCCCCCGGAGCCCAAGAACGCGAAGGACCTCCTGGCGCGGATGCACGCCGAGCGGCAGGGGGACCCGGCCGACGTGCTCAGTGACATGGGCGCGGCCTACTACGCCTCCTCGAAGAACCAGGATCCGGCCTGGGCGCTGCGCGAACTTCGAGAAGCCTTGCGACTGCTCCATCAGGCCCTCGAGCTCAAGCCCACCCATCTCCAGGCACACTGGAACCGCGCGCTCGTGTACCGAGACCTGGGCTTGCCGCTGCTAGCCATTCAGGACCTGGAGGCGGTCGAGGCGCAGGAGACCAACCCCGCCTGGCGCGCCGAGGCCCGCGAGAAGCGCAGGAAGCTCGCGGACGTGACGACGCGTCAGCAGCGATGGGAGGCCGCGAACAGCGCGGGCGCAGAGCTTGTGGCGCGCGGTGCCCAGGCGCTTGATGAGGCCATGCGGTACGCGGATGTACCGATGATGCGGCGTGACTTCTACCATGCCGTGCGAAGCCGCACCTCGCGCGAGGATGTGCTCGCGCTCCTTCCGCTGGCGGAGGCACTGGACGCGAAAGCAGGCCAGCAGACCGTGCTGGCCGACTATCTCCGCTCGGTTGCGAGCCGGGACTTCTCACGCCGGGCCCCCCTGGCGGAGGCCTACGGCCGGTGGGCCATGGGGACGGTGGAACCCTCTGGAAAAGAACCCCTGCTGCGTACCTTCCTGGCCTCGAACGAGGACGACATCACGCTGGGCGCGTTGGTGATGTTCTCACCTCGGGGACCCGACTCGGAGTACGCGGAGAAGCTGATCACACTGGGAAACAGCAGCCCGGATCCATGGTTCAAGGTCCTGGCGCTGCAGGAACGCGCGGACCGCTCACGCCAGAAGGACCGGTATGATCTCGCGCTCTCGGACCTGAGACAGGCACTGGAACTCTGCACGCAGGAGCACCTCGTCTATCGGTGCACGGAGGTCCGCAACGATCTGGCGTATGTGTCCGGTTGGCTCTTCCAGCTTCAGGATGCAGAGCGTTTCGCCCGTGAAGGTCTCACCCAGGCGAGACTGGGCCAGTGGGAGCAGGAGCGCATGCTGCTCCAGGCGCTTGGCAGCGTGGCCCGCATGGCCGCGGATGTGACGCTGGGCCGGGCCTATTTCGGAGAGGCCTTGCTGATGGGGGGCGGGAAGGAACTCGCGCGCAACATCCATGAAAACCTGGCGCATCTGGCCATCAAGGCACTGGAGCTGGATGTGGCCCGGGATGAAATCAACCAGGCACTGGCCACCGGGCTGCCGTTGACCCAGCATGGGGTGGCCGCGCTGGCGGACATCGCCCGGACCCGTCGTGCTGCCGGAGACGTGGAGGCCGTGCAGCAGGGATTGGCTTCGGATCCCCCGGTGACGGAAGGCCAGCATGCCTTCGTCAAGTCCCTCCAGGGACGGTTCCTCCTGGAGGCGGACCCTGCGCAAGGGCATGCGCTGCTGGTGGACGCCATCGAACAGGCGACACGTGCCGAGGCCGCGGCCAGCGTGGCGGGTTGGACGGACATCACGGCGCAACATGCCCGCGCCTACGGCTTCACCTCGCTCATCTTCGACGATGCCCGGAGAGAGGACTTCGCGACGGCCCTGGCACGCTTTGGGAGCGAGCTGGGCTTCGACACACCGGGAAGTTGTGTCCTGGGCCTCACCGAGGACACGGAGCGACAGTTGCTGGTGGGGCGCGGGGCGGATGGACAGCTCCTGAAGCGCTACCTGCCGTCGCGGACGGAGCGGATGCCGGTGGACATGACCGACGTGGTCCCACCGGACATGGTGAAAGCCCTGCGGCCCTGCGCCTCGGTGGACGTGCTGGCCCGGCCGCCCCTCCAGGGCCGTTCGGGCCTGTTGCCTGCGGACATGGCCTGGCGCTACCGGGCCCTGGCCGTGGCTCGGCAACCTCCGGTGGGACGGGGCACCCACCTGGTCGTCAACGAGGTCCGTTACGCCGAACAGCGTAACGAAACGCCACTGCGGTGGACTGCGCGCATCACGCCCGACGAGGATCTGATGACCCTGACCGACCTGGCGGCCACTCCCAGCCGCGTGCTGGCGGAAATGCCCAAGGCCTCGGAGATCGACTTGGCGACCCATGGAAAGGTCGCGCCGGGGCCGAAGAGCACCTACCTGTTGCTGGCCCCCGAGACGAACGGCTCGGACATGCTGACCGAGGAGCTCATCCGCAAGATGAAGCTGCCCAAGGCCCCCCTCGTCATCCTCGCGGCCTGTGAGGCGGCACGAGGTACGACGGCCCTCCACGAACTCGGCAGCCTCCCCAATGCCTTCCTGGCCGCAGGGGCTCGCGGAGTGGTGGCGGCGACCTTGTCCATCCCCGACGAGGACTCGTCCGTGTTCTTCGGGAACGTGCGGGACCGCCTCCGTGCGGGGAGCCCGCTCGGCACGGCGGTTCGCGACGAACGGCAGCAGTGGTTGCAGCGAAGTGCGTCCAACAGCTGGGTTAACGGGGTCCTGGTCTTCGAATAGGCAGACGCCGCCCGAACGCAGTCAACATCTTTCAGGAGGAGAGACAATGCATGGGAAGGCATTGAAGCCACAGGTGTATTCGAAGTGGGATGGCCGCCCGTTCTTCGAGGGACAACCCGAGGAGGGACGTCAGGTCTACATCGAGACGTCCATGAAGGGGTTCGTCGGGTCTGGGGTGATGGACGGAGTGGACCGCATCCTTTTTGAAGTCCATGGCACCCATTCGGAGCGCCCCAGCTTCGAGGCCCAGGTCCGGTCGGAAGGGGCCGCGGTCTTCCTGGGTCCTCCGCCGACAGACACCAACGCGGGGGGCACCAAGGCGGGCTCCGGCACGGACCGTCCCGGCCTGACGCTCCCCGAGCCTGAGAAGGCGTCGGCGCTCCGCCAGGGCGTGGAGGGCACGGCGAAGACTCCCGCCCCCACTGAGCGGCTTCCGGATACGAAGAAGGGGAAGCCGTGACCTTCCATCTACTGCTGGCCCATGCTGGAAGCGGGAGGTCCTTCCTGGAAGAGGGCCTCCCTTGGGAAGCCTTCGCGAATGCACCAGCGCCGGAGCCGGTGCCCACACCTTCCCATCTCCACAACTTCGCGGGACCACCGGACCACCTGCGTGAACAGCGCTGGGCGTTGCTGGTCCCGGACACGCCGCGGGGGCGGGCGGTGGAAGTCCGCCTTGCTCGCCTGTGTGAACTGCGGTCCCAGGAGCAGGGGGCTCCGGTGGAGACCTACCGGGTGCCGCCAGGAACGGATGCGGTCCAGGCGGATGTCTTCCGCGTCCGGACGCTGCATTCATGGACGCGTCCCGAGCGGGAGCATCCGAGGTATGTGTTGCTGGCGGGAGGGCTGGATGAGCTCTCGCTGGAGCTGCAGACCTCCCTCGTGGAGGACGGTGGGTGCTTCGTGGGCCGCCTGGCATTCGATGAGGAGGCGGACTACACGTCCTACGTCGAGAAGGTGCTGGCCCATGCCCGTAACGCCGAGCCGCACCGGCGGGCCCGTGCGGTGTACCTCGCCGTCGACGACATGACGGTCGCCACGCGGGTGGGGCAGCGAACCCTCGTCGCGCCTACCGTCGAGCGGTGCCGGGAGGAGCTTGGTCAGGGGCACTTCCCCGCGAGCGAGATCTTGGAGGAGGCGCTTCCGGAAGGGGCGCTGGAGCGACTGTTTGAAGTGGCTGGAGCGGATGTTCCAAGCCTGCTCTTCACGATGAGCCACGGACTGGGGGCCCCCGAAGGAGGCTGGGGCAGTGCGCTGGCCCAGCGACAGGAGCAGGGCAACATGTCCCTGGGGGGAGGCGTGGCGCTGACGCCAGCGGAGCTCCGGCGACGCCGGTTCCTTCCAGGCGGTGTTTGGTTCTACCTCGCCTGCTTCGGGGCGGGCACGCCGCTCCAGAGTGTGTATGAGCCCTGGATGAAGCAGTTCGTGGAGTCCAGGGACGCGTCTCCACGCGTTCTGGAAAGCATCCGCTGGTCACGCCCGGCGGATGGGCGCCCGTTCACTGCGGCTCTGCCGCAGGCCGCGCTGGCGAATCCCGAGGGACCGCTCGCGGTCATCGCCCACCTGGACATGGCCTGGATCCATGCCTTCCACGACGTGCTGACGGGCCAGTCCCATGTCTACCGGCTTGAGTCGGTGATGACGAAGTTGCTGCAGGGCTACCGCGCGGGCGTGTCGCTCCAGATGCTCTTGCGCCACGCGGGCCAGTTGGACGCCCGGCTGGGCCGGCAGCACCAGCAGGATGCTGCGAAGCCATCCAAGGAACCCTTGCCGCTGGACGTGCGCATCGAGCGAGCACGCCTGTGGATGGAGCGGCACGACGTCACCCGCTACGTCCTGCTGGGCGACCCGGCGGTGCGGCTCGTGACGCCAGGCTGAAGGTCGGCGATGGGCGCGGGTAATAACGGCCGCGCCCATCGTGATCTTCATGCCATGAGCAATCCTCTTCCCAGCTACTTCATCGACTTCCTCCAGAAGATCCGTCCCACCCCCGCGCAGCGTGCCGACATGATCCAGGGCCACTCGCTCGTCAGCAGTATGACCTGACGAAGCTGTTCGCCAGACCGCTGCCGGTGGATTGGCTCCGGACCGATGACTGGGCTCCTGAGGAGCTTCGCAGCCGCGGGGCGCTGCCGGAGGAACTGCGGCGCTCATGGATCCCGCTGCTCGGTGCGGGAGCGTTGGGGTCCGCGGTCGCGGAGATGCTGGTGCGGGGAGGCGTGCGCCGACTGGTCGTCGTGGACCCGGACATCGACTGCACCGCTTCCAATGATGTCCTTCACGCGCTGGAGCGAATCCCCTGGGATGGGCCCCGGCTCTTCTTCTCCGCGTCCTTTGGCGTGGGGGCACGGCGGGTGTTGTGCTTCAGCGCCACGGGAACGTCCTTCCCCGTCACGGCTTTCTGGGAGCAGTGTGGGCAATGGATCCGTGAGGACTACAAGGAGCTGCTTCGCGCGGACCTGCCACGAGAAGGCGTCGGGTGCTGGCATCCGGTCTTTCCTGCCCGGGCGGATGACGTGATGCTGGCCGCGGCCATCACCGTGAAGGCGTTGGTGCGGTCCGCGAAGTTGCGCCCCACCACCCGGGTGGAGACGTATTCCCGCGAAGGCACCGACGATGACTTCCAGGGGGTGCGACAGGGCGCCGGAACGGGTGTGCATGCCGGACCTTGAATTTCGTTCAGAAGACGCATGCTTCCAGATGCACCTGCCCCAAGGCCTGATGCGAAAACTGCTCAAGCTGTGCCGGTCTTCCACGCGACACGAGACGGGCGGCATCCTGGTAGGGCACTACTCCCAAGCGCTCGACTGCGCCCGGGTGCGCAACGTGTCCGCCCCACCGCCGGATTCAGCGCGAGGACCGACATGGTTCGAGCGCGGAACGAACGGACTGCAGGCGCTGCTCGACCGCAGCTGGAACTCCCGTCGCGACCACTACCTCGGGGAGTGGCACTTCCACCCGTTCGCGGCGCCGATCCCCAGTGCAACGGACGTGCGCCAGCTCATGGCGATTGCCCGTGACCCCCGCTATCGGTGTCCGGAGCCGCTGTTGCTGATTGTCGGTGGGGACCCTGCGGGAGAATGGTCCATCAGCATCCACGTTGTTCCCCGAGATGCCGAGGTGGTTCCGCTGCTGCGGGTGTGAGTTTGGCTTGGGGCATGTAATTCCCGGGCTGTCGTCCGTTTTCCATGTGACGGGACCCCACAGGGGGAACCGTCCGTGACCCCATGGGCGAACAGAGCGCATCCCGGATGGAAGGAGACCGCTACCAGCACCTCTTCAGCTGGTACGTGTTGCTGTCGCCGCTGGACGAGGGCAGTCAATTTGAGTCCGCCTTCGTCGAACATCCCGAGGCGGGCGCGGCGGACGATGTCACCCTGCACGCTCGCTCCGGTACGACCGTGGCCAGCCGGTACATGCAGGTGAAGTGGCATGTGGACCACCGGGCGCTCTACACGCTGGAGGGATTGACGGAGACGGTTGGCCGGGGACGGTCGCTCCTCCAGAAGCTCTTCGTGTCCTGGAAGACGCTGCGAGGACAGGGGGCCGTGGAGGTGTGGCTGGTGAGCAACTGGCCCGCAGCTCCGGAGCTGGGTGCGTATCTCCAGGGCAGGGACTGGCGCCTCACCGAGGACTTTTTCGTGGAGCAGCCGACGGGCGCGCTGAAGACCGCACGGACGCGCTGGCTGGAACACCTGGACGTGGAGTGGGACGTCCTGCGTGTCTTCTGCGCGGACCTGCGGCTTCGCCTGGGTTTCGCGAGCATCGCGGAACTGGAAGAGCGCGTGGACGAGCGCATGCGCATGCATGGGCTGAGGCAGGGCCCGGAGCCCCGCGCCATCGCGCTGGATGGCATCCGGGAGTGGATCGAGGTCGGTGGCGAGGCCAAGCGGCTGGACCGGGCGAAGCTCCAGACGTTCATCCGGGACCGGGGGCTCCTGGAGCCGGAGACCGACACTCCGGGCGTGGGGCTGTGGATCCACGGTTGGGCCCGGCGCCAGTGGCGCGGGCAACCGGCGGTGGAACTGGACTGGACGTCGCACTTCGACCGGGACACCCGAGCGGTGCCGACGGAGTCGGTCTGGCGCGAGCAGTTGCTCCCAGAACTGCGCGAGGCGCGGCGGCGACTGGCGTCACGGCCGACGGAGGCGTTGATCGACTTCAGGGGGAAGGTCCCCCTGTCGGTCTCGCTGGCCGTGGGCGCCTGTTTTCCAGAGGTTGCGGGTGACCGCTTCCGGGTGGAGCAGGCGACGCGGGGCGAGACGGTGCTGTGGCGCTCGGATGCGAAGCCAACACGGAGACAGCTCCATGGCACCGAGCGCGAGAGCGTTCCGGACGCGAGGGACCTGCTGGTGGTGTTCCAGCTCACGGGCGACGCGGGTCCGGACGTCGAGCGGTTCCTGGCCGGTCATCCGCGGCGGTTCCGTGCGGTTCTCGTGCTGGAGCCTGAAGGTGGGCCCCACGACGGCGCGGTGGGTTCGGACGGGGACGCAGTCGCCTTCGCGGTGCTCGCGCGCGAACGCATCCGCCAGGCTCGCGTGCGGTGGCGCACAGCGACCACGCACCTCATCCCCTACGCTCCGGCGGGCTGCTGCCTCTTCCTGGGACAGCGCCTCAACGCGCTGGGGCCCGTGGTGGCCTACGAGCGCACCGCCGCGGGCGGCTACGCCCCCTTCCTGACCTTGGAGACAGGGTGATGCCCGTGGAGCACACCCTGACGTGGTCAGCAGTTTCTTCGTGGCGCTCCAGCCTCCATCGCAGTGTTTCCTTCGGAGAACACCATGCAGGTTCGACAAGCAGTTCATGACTTCATTTCCGCGCTCGAGCTCACCCCTGCCGAGAGGAAGGAGGCCAGCGACCAGCACAAGTTCTTGCGAGATGGGCTTGCCCGCCGAC
This sequence comes from Corallococcus exercitus, assembly GCF_003611585.1. GTDB lineage: Bacteria > Myxococcota > Myxococcia > Myxococcales > Myxococcaceae > Corallococcus > Corallococcus exercitus. The sequence continues at coordinate 17,719 of NZ_RAVW01000075.1, forward strand.
TCGAGATTGAGCCTGACCTCTACCCATTCCTGACGGGTTCCTACGCGCGAAGCACGGCCATCCGCCCGCTCAAGGACATTGACCTGTTCTGCGTGTTGCAGCGCACGCCCTTGCTCAACCCGGCCAGCAAGCCGATGGACGCACTGGAGACGGTGCGACGAGCGCTTGAAGGCCAATACCGGGGCAAGACCGCCGACCCACAGAACCGCTCGGTGAACATCGAATTCTCCACCACGGGGATCGCCTACGATGTCGTCCCCGCGTTCCTCGACGAGGGCCACAGCGAGGTCTTCTGGATCCCCGACCTCCAGGCGAAGACCTGGATCCGTTCCAACCCACGCATCCACGAACGCTTGTCGGTGGCCGCCAACGAGGCCGCGGGCCAGGAGCTCAAGCCCCTCACCAAGGCGGTGAAGCACTGGAACCGGCGACAACCGGATGGGGAGCGACTGAGGTCGTTCCACATCGAGGTGATGATCTGGGACGTGCTGGTTGCGAAGCCAGAAAACCGGCTGGATGGCCTCATCGAAATCTTCGAGGGGCTGGCTTCTCGCGTGGGCCTCGACACGCGGGATCCTGCGGGGCTGGGGCCGTACATCAACCAGGGCATGACCGACGCGGCGAAAAGCGCCGCGAGGACACGGTTGGGACGCGCAGCCTCGACGCTGAGAGAGGCGAGAGAACTCGCGCAGACTGGCCACACGGAGCGGGCCCACTATCTCCTGTACGGGCTTTTTGGGGATCCCTACCCGGAGAAGGGAAAGCAGGAGCGCTCGGTCGTCACGGGTGTCTCAGCATCCTTGCCGTCCGCTCCGGATGGGCATGGCTCCAGGTTCGGGTAGACGCCGGTGGCATTCCCTGACAGTGACCGGCGGCGGTGGTTGAAGGAGTTGGGTGACCTTCGTCGACGGCACCCTGACATCCTACGGGTGGCGGCGCATCCGGTGCCCTTCGTTGAAGGCAGGGTCGATACCGCGGTCGGACCTCGGCGATATCGACTCGCCTGGCCGCCGGAGTTCCCCTTGAGACCCCCCGTCACCTGGGAGGTGTCATCCGATGGCACAAAAGTCATCGATCATCGCGACCATGGGTACACGTTCCAGGACCTGAGTTTGTGCTTGTTCGCGCATGACCCTCAGCGGGGATGGCGACCCGAATTCACAGCGGGAGAGGCGCTCGATCGGCTCGTCTCGTATCTGGAGCAGGAGGCTCGCGGTGCGTTTCCCAGAGTCGAGGACATTCCCCTGACGACACAAGCCATCCGGGTCTCCGTGCCGCTGAGCATTTCGGCAGCGCTGCGTCAGGGGGGAAGTTGGGGCATGTTGACGGCGCTTGTTCGGGAGGACGGGCGACTGCTGCGTGTGATGAGCGTGGATGGAACCTCACGCTCGCCAATCCTCACCAGACCTCTTGAGGCCGGCTTGGGGGAGTCGTGGATCGCCGCGCTGGGGTTGAACCATCCGCGGGACGGCTTGTGGTGCCGGATCGACATGACCGTGAAGCAGGTCCCTTCGTTGCGCCAGGACCTCGACAACTGGATTCGACAGCGGCTGCCGAACGAACAAGCGCGACGGTTGTTCATGGAGCAGGGATTGCTCCTGCTGGTGCTGAACGATGGGTTGCGATTCGTCATGAGGGCCAGAGCCTCTTCGGACGAACGCCCTGAAGAGAGGCTTCTCTATGTAAAACCCTTCGAGGAGAACCTTGAAGAACGTATTTTTCGGCGCGTTGAGGAGCGCCTGGATGGAGGTGGAGGACTCCAGCGAGCGCAGGTCGCCATCGTCGGAGTCGGCAGCCTTGGCGGCAGTGTCGCGGTCGCACTTGCCAAGGCCGGCGTAGGGAGGTTCGTGCTCCTCGACCCGGAGGTCCTTGACCCTGAGAACGTGGCGCGACACGTGGGAGGCGTAGACGAACTCTGCTTGCCCAAGGTGGAGGTCGTGAGCAGGGCGATTCATCGGATCAACCCCGCCGCGGAAGTCGTCCCGGTGCAAGCTGCGCTCTCATTGGATCCGGTGGGCTGGGGAAGGGATACGACGCAGCACCTCATCGAGGTGACACACAATCCGCTGGGCATTGTCGTCTGCGCCACCGCCACGACCGAGGCGGAGAGCGTGGTCAACCATCTGTGCGTGACCGGCGAATGTCCCGGGATCTTCGCCGCCGTCCTGGGGCGTGCGGAGCATGGGCGGGTATTCAGGGTCCTGCCGAGGGTGACGCCCTGCTATCAGTGTGTGCTGAACGCTCAACACGCGGAGCCTGGTCGGTTTCCGCGCTTCGACCGTGCTGACATGGGTGTTCCCGCCTATCAGCAACCCGGACTCCCCGGGCTTGGGATGGACGTTGAGCAGGTCGCGCTGCTCACCGCGCGGATGACATTGCAGACGCTCGGAGAGCGACTCGAAGGTGGGCTCGACTACCCGAAGGCCCACGGCGATCACCTGCTCTGGTCCAATCACGGAGGATGGGCAGTCGACGGTCCGCTTCAGGCGAGGGTGGAACTCATTCCACGAGACCGCGAATGCCCCGTCTGTGGGGATGGAGGTGAACTCCCCCTGGCCTTGGAGGAGGAGCAAGAACTGGCTGCCCTGCAAGTGGTCCGAAAGTGAAACCGCACAGGTTTTCGCCTTCCGTACCGCTTCCCTCCGTTTCAGGTCGTCAAGTCAGCCCGCCCTGGTAGTCCCTGCCTCGTATGGCCGTGCGGAGGCTTCACGGAAGGCGAGGGGATTGTCCATGAGCGGAAGGTGGGGCGTGGCGCTGTGTCTCCTGTCGTGGGCATGGTCCGACCGGGTGGTCGCAAGGGAACAAGCCCCGGATGCGACAGCCAGCGAGCTTGCCTCCACCTTTCGTCACGCCGCTCAGCCCGAGAGCAGGACGCCCCACCTTCAGGCGCTGGAGCTGGAACCGTCCGTGGCAGTGGAGGACTGGCACTTCCTGGCCCGGCTCGACGTGTCGACCCTGGCCCTGCTGCCTCGCGGCGACAGCGGAAGACGCGAGGGGTTCGTCCAGGTCGTTCCCACCTTGATGCTGGATGGTGGCGCGGAGTTCGCCGTCAACCTGGGGGCGCCGGTGAGACTGCGCCTGTGGGACGGCAAGCGGAACGCAGGGGCATTTCGCCAGGAGGACTGGGACAGCCTGTCGGACTGGGGGCAGGTGGTTCGAGCCCTCAAACTGGGATCAAACGAAGCGCCTCTGGCGCTGTGGATGGGGGCGCTGGAGAGCTACACCCTGCTGTCCGGGCACCTGGTGCGGCGTTACTCCAACCGCATCAACCCCGACTACCACCCGGCGGGAGGCTTCTTCACGGGGACCCTCGGCCCTCTCTACGGGGAAGTCTTCGCCTCGGACGTCCTTGGCGCGCGGCTCTTCGGAGTGGAAGCCGAGGTAGACCTGGAGCACGTCCTCTTCGGCCAGCCAGCCCAAGCCGGCCGGTACACGCTGGCCGTATCCGCCGTACACGAGGGTGGCAAGGGGGAGGGGACCTCGCCCCAGGTCACGCTGGCCCACCTGGATGGGACCGCGGTGGTGTGGACGCGTCCGGGCTTCGAACTGCACCTGCTGGCCGGTTGGGGAGGCCGTCCCGGAACGGGTGGCGCCTGGGGCGCGGTGGCTGGAGTGGGGGCGGACGCGGATGCAGCCGGGTTGAACGCGCGGCTGCGCCTGGAGGCGCGGCGGCAGCACGGAGGTTTCCGCCAAGGTGCCTTCGGCCCGGACTACGAACTGGCGCGCTTTCGCGCGGTGGGCACCTCCGGGCAGCCCCTGGTGGAGGCGTCCTTTCCGGAGGGGGCGTCTGTCTACGCTGAAGCAGATGTGGGCTGGGACGCGGAGCGGTTGGTGGGGAGGACGCAGCGGCACCTGGCCTTTTCCTGGGCGGTAGAGGTCTTCGCCTGGGGACGCGTGGACACGGACGGACGCCTCGCCCTCCAGCTCTTCGAGCGGAACCTGGAAGTCGCCGTGAGCGTGCTGGGAATGGGCCTGGGTCGGCAAGGGGCCCGCTACCTCGTGTCCGGAGACCTGCGCTGGCGCTTCGCGGGGAGGCTGTACGCGCTGGGGCAAGGAGGAACGCTGTTGTTTCCGGAGGCGGACGGAGCGCTGCGTCCGGGCGCCTACGCGTCTCTGGGCGTGGGGGTGGACCATGCGCGCTGAAGTGCTGCTGTTGAGCACGGTCCTGCTCCTCATGGGCTGTGCTTCCGGGCACCGCGGCATCCTGAAGCAGGGCTCGGCGGCAGCCCTCGAGCCGAGCGGGGCCTCACGGCTGCGACGGCATCACGTCGAGCGCTCCCTGGACACGGAGGTCGCGCGAAGCGCACGGGCCCAGGTCGCCGAGCGGGCCTTCATCCACGGCCCCCCGGAGGCAGATGCCTTCGAGCACCTGCTGGTGCTCGCGGGGCTGGACCCCTGGGACGAGCTGCCCCTGCGTGCATCCGCGCTGACGCCGACGCAGGCCGCGCGATTGTTGTCGGTATTGCTGAAGAAGCCCGTGACCCTGGGCAACTTCCCGCCCCGCATGGGGGCGAGCCTGCTGCTGCGTGAGGTGCTGGAGGGTGACCGCGTGTCGCGGGAAGAACTCCTGCGCCGGATGACCCGGCTCGAACGGCTCGCGGTGTTGAGGCCTGACGGCTGTCTCGCGTGGGTCATCAACGGACGCACGCAGCAGCGCGTGGGGCCAGTGGAGTGGAAGGACGGGGCCTTCGTTGCGTTGGGCTTCGAGTTGGGGCGCTTCTACGTCGACACCGGTGGCGTGTTCCGACCGACGGATGCGCGGCTCCATCCCGTGTTCAATGGGTTCGTCGTGGAGGTGTACGACGACGCGGACATCCTCGGCCGGTCGCTGGACGGCGCCGCGGACGCGTTCTTCGAGCTGGCCATGTCCATCGGGAAGTTCTTCACTTCCCCAACGGACAGCCTCCTGGCACTTCAACATCTGCCAGAGGGCATCGCCGCCCTCGTCGCTTCCTCTCCTGAGTACCTGGAGCGCTTCACCTCCATGACGCGAGGAGAGCAGGTGAGGGCTGTCGCGAAGCTGTTGACGACGCTCTACGCGGGAGGCGGTATCGCCAAGGGCTCTACTGGCGTCCTGACCACGGCGACGGGAGGAGTAGAAGCCATGCTCCCAGTGCTGTCCCTCACCGGTGAGGGGGCTCTGGTGATGGAACGCGTCGCCGTGCCCGTGGGGCGGATGGCCACTGCGGTCGGAGCAGGCGTGGGAGGACTCTACGTCCTGTCGGGCGCCAGCTCCGCCACGACTGGCGGTGCTCCCGGTATCGCGTCCGACGTGGCGGGAAGTTACCGGAACGTGGAGATTGTCGATTCCCGCGGAAACCCGCTGGGAGAGTTCGATGAAGTCCAACCTGGAATGTTCATCGAGGACAAGTCGGCCAGGAACCTGGATGTCCTGCATCCCAGAACGGGACAGCCCATGCAGACCGCCGAGCAATGGGCCGCGAAACAGATCTACGAGAAGACGACGGTTCGGCTCAGGAACCTCATGACTCAGGCCAGCGCCACGCGCCCTGCCGTTGGAGGGACTCCCAAGGTGCCTCCGCTTTCGGAGCTGAAGACGTATCGAAGCATCCTCTTCAGGATTGAAGACGGGAGTCCTGCGCTGAGAGAAGCCGTGTCGAAGCAGCTCGCCCGCCTGGCGCAGGAAAACCCGGGCTGGTCCTTCACCGCGACGTATGGTCCGTGAGCGGGTTCGCCCAAGGAGCTGGAATGTCGATCTCCATCCTCATGAAACAGCTTCCGGAAAGCGCGACGAGCGAAGAGCTGGTTCCACTGGCGACCGAGGAGGCCTTTCGCCGGTATTGGGTTCCCGGCTGTGAGGCTCTTGGGCTGCGGTGGGTGCCCTTGTTCAGGACCGGCGTACCCCTCCAGAAGGAAGACCTCGGTCCGGTGCTCACGGAGCTGCGCGCGCTTCGTCAGTGGATGGAGGAGCAGCCAGGCGAGGGCACAGTCGCCGTGAAGCCCAGGTTGGACGCGGCACTGATGATTCTTGAGCGCGCCGCTGCCCTGCCAGGGGCGGATATCTTCATCGGGTAGTGGGACGCCTGTAGTACGAAGCACTCCCCCTTCACGGTGACGCTGTGCGCCTCCTCTCGCTCCAGGTCCAGGACTTCCGCAACCTCCCGACGGTGCAGCTCGCACCCAGCCCTCACGCGACCATCGCCGTGGGCCAGAACGGGCAGGGGAAGACGAACCTCCTGGAGGCGCTCTACTTCCTCGCCACCCTCAAGCCCCTGCGTGCCGGACGCCTCTCCGAGCTCGTCCGCTGGGGCTCCCAGGCCGCTCGCGTCACCGGCCGCTTCCTCCTCAAGGGCGCCGAGCGCGAAATCTCCGTCGAGGTCGGCGGTGGCACGCGCCAGGCCCTCGTGGACGGCAAGAAGGCCTCCAGCCTGGAGGACTACTTCGGCGGGGTCTCCGTCGTCGCCTTCACCCCCGATGACCTGGAGGTCATCAAGGGCGGCCCCGACGCGCGCCGCGCCTTCCTCGACCGCGCCGTGTTCAACCGCTTCCCCGCCTTCCTCAAGGAAAGCCGCGAGTACGCCCGCGCCCTCAAGAACCGCAACCGCCTGCTCCGCGACGGCGCCACCGTCGACGCCGCGTACCTCGACGCGTACGACGAGACCCTCGCCCGCTCAGGCGCCCGCCTCTACGCCCGCCGCCGTGCGCTGATGGCCGAGCTCGCGCCCCGCGCCCAGGCCACCTTCGCGTCCATCGGCCGCACCGCCGACCCCGCCGTCTACGGCTACCACCCCGCGCACCTGGGCGCGGACTTCGCTCATGCCGACGAGGCCGCGCTCGCCTCCGCCCTGCGCGAGGCCCTCTCCGCGCGACTGAGGCGCGACCTGGACCGCGGCTTCACCTCCGTGGGCCCGCACGTGGACGACGTCTCCGTGACGCTGGGCGGCCGCAGCGCGCGCGCCTACGCGAGCCAGGGCCAGCAGCGCGCCCTGGTGCTGGGGTGGAAGATCGCGGAGATCGAAAACCTGGAGGCCTCCATGGGCTTCCTCCCCCTGCTGCTCCTGGATGACGTCTCCAGCGAGCTGGACCCCGAGCGCAATGCCTATCTCATGGGCTACCTGGCCCGGAGCGGCGCGCAGGTCTTCCTCACCACCACCGACGCGGGGCTCGTGCGAGCCGCCGCCGCCAGTGACACCCTCTGGCTCACCGTCCACGCAGGACAGGTGGCTACCGAGACGCCGTCACCCCCGTAGTCAGTGCACCCGCCGCCGATGCCAGGGCCAGTGCACCGGCCCCCGCCGCGCGTGGTGTGGCAATTCCTGCCGCGTCACGTGTCCGAAGTACTCGAAGCGGAACTCCGCCCAGAGCATCCCGAACGCCACCGCGAACAGGAACACCGCCAGCGTCAGCCACCACACGGTGCCCGTCGCCAGCGCGGCGATGAACAACACCCCCAGCACCGCCGCCACCCCCAGCGACAGGTCCCGCAGGCGCTTCGACTCGCTGAACGCCATCCCCATCGCCAGCATGGAGATCGCCAACAGTGGCCACGCCAGCCAGTACGCCGTGCGCGCGTACAGATTGGCAATCGACAAGAGGAACAGCCCGAATCCGAATATCGCCAGTCCGCCGTCCATCGAATCCTCCTCGGGAGAATCCCCCGGCTCCCGGCTGAACATGCGCCTTCCTCACGCCCGCATGCAGCCCGCCTTCCCCAGTCCGACCGGGGACACGGCGGGAGAGCGGCCCCCAGCGCAGCGCTCGGAATACGCTGCCGTCGCCCACCGTCTCCTTCGTGTTCCCACGAACACGCGCGCACCCGGCGCCCGGGGTCCTGACAGGGTGCCGGGCCCTCGTCCGGCGCGCGTCCGTGAGTCGACGTTCCCCCAGACGAAGTTCTTGCGGACCCGCCGGGCGTGCACCATGACGTGCACGCCGTCCCACCGGGCCCCTCCGGGACGAACGAAATGGTGCCATGTCGCGTTTGCTGCTGACGCTCGTGCTGTCCGCCCTCCTCGCGGGGTGCCACCGCGCGACGTTCGAGGACTCGGTGCTCCAGAAGTCCGACGTGAAGTACCGCGTCGGTCCGCTGTCCAATGACATCTGGGAGCGCCGGGGCTTCGACGACAACGACCTGGCCTTCGTGGAGCGGGGCGACACCGGCCGCGTCATCGCCACCAACTCCACCTGCAAGGACCACGACGACCCGTCCCTCCAGGTCCTCACGAAGCACCTGCTCATGGGCTTCACCGAGCGCCAGGACCTGGGCCAGCGCACCTTCACCCTGGACGGCCGTGAGGCCCTGCGCAGCCGCTACGTCGCGAAGCTCGACGGCGTGCCCATCCAGCTGGAGCTGGTGGTCGTCAAGAAGGACAACTGCGTCTTCGACTTCAGCTACGTCGCCCCGGTGGGCACCGCCGATGAGCGCATGGCGGACTTCGAGAGCGTCTTCCAGGGCTTCCACGCGGAGCGCCAGCGATGATGCCGGAGGCGAAGCTCTTCTCCGGCGGCGGCCCCAGCCTCAAGGAGCGCCTGCGCGAGCGCATGGAGTCCCTGGGCGCCCTGTCCGTCATGACGGGCCAGGTGTTCAGCCGCGCCGTGCGCCCGCCCTATGACTGGGCCGGCCTCGTCTTCCACACGGAGTCCCTGGGCGTGCGCTCGCTGCCCATCGCGCTGCTCACCGCGACGTTCGCGGGGCTCGTCATCTCATTGCAGTTCGGCTACTTCCTCGCCCGCTTCGGCGTGCAGTACACCGTGGGCCGCGTCGTCATCCTCACGCTGTTCCGGGAGCTGGCCCCCGTGCTCACCGCGCTCACCGTGGGCGCGCGCATCGGGTCCGGCATCGCCGCGGAGCTGGGCTCCATGACCGTGACGGAGCAGGTGGACGCCATCCGCGCGCTGGGCGCGGACCCCTTGCGCAAGCTGGTGGTTCCGCGCGTGTTCGCGTGCCTCATCGTGATGCCGGTGCTCACCGTGTTCTCGGACGTGGTGGGCCTGGTGGGCGGCGCGCTGGTGGTGAGGTCCCAGTACGGCATCTCCCTGGATCAGTTCTTCCAGGGCGCGCTGGACGCGGTGCTGATGGGGGACTTCGTCTCCGGCGTCATCAAGGGCGCCGTGTTCGGGCTCATCATCGGCCTGGTGGGGTGCTTCAAGGGTCTGGCGGTGGAGGGCGGCACGGAGGGCGTGGGCCGCGCCACCACGCAGACGGTGGCCATCACCTCCGTCACCGTGTGCCTCGCGGACTTCTTCATCACGAAAATCACGCTCTACTTCTGAAGCCGCCCGCACCCATGCGCAAGGCCCGCTCCTCCCACAGAGATCCCGCAGTCCCGTTCGCGTTCCGCAAGCCCACGCCGGGCGAGGAGCTCATCCGCTTCGACGGCCTCATCAAGCAGTTCGGCACCAAGAGCATCTACGACGGCGTGGACCTGGACGTGCGCGCCGGGGAGACGCTGGTGGTGCTGGGCGGCTCCGGCGTGGGCAAGAGCGTGCTGCTCAAGTGCCTCATCGGCCTCCTGCACCCGGACGGCGGCAGCATCCTGTTCGAAGGCTACGACCTGGCGAAGTTCTCCGAGGAGCAGTTCCTGGAGGTCCGCAAGCACGTGGCCATGGTGTTCCAGGGCGCGGCGCTGTTCGACTCGCTCAGCGTGGCGGAGAACGTGGCCTACCCGCTGCGCGAGCACTTCAAGAAGATGACGCGCGCTGAAATCCAGAAGCGCGTGGCGGAGAAGCTGGAGCTGGTGGACCTGCCCAACACGGAGAAGCTGATGCCGTCGGACCTGTCCGGCGGCATGCGCAAGCGCGTGGGCCTGGCGCGCGCCATCGCGACGGACCCGGAGGTCATCCTCTGGGACGAGCCCACGACGGGCCTGGACCCCGTCACCACGCAGACCATCAACGAGTTGATTGATTCGATGAAGCAGCGCCTGGGCGCGACTTCCATCGTCGTCACGCACGACATGGTGAGCGCCTTCGTGCTGGCGGACCGGATGGCCATGCTGGCCAACCGGAAGATCGTCCAGGTGGGCACCCCGGAGGAGATGCGCCGCTCCCAGGTGCCGGAGGTGCGCGCCTTCATCGACGCGCGCCGCCTGGAGCTGAACCCCCGGGGAACACCATGAGTCTCTTCACCTCGACCTCGAAGGAAAAGCGCCTGGCCGTGCGCGCGGGCCTCTTCGTCGCCATCGGCCTCGCCGTGGCCGGCGTCGTCGTCTTCTTCATCGGCCGCGAGTCCAACCTCTTCCAGCGCCAGGTCATCTTCCACGCCTACTTCACGAGCGTGGACGGCCTGAGCGACCAGTCCCCCGTGTGGATTGGCGGCTTGAAGGTGGGCCGCGTGAACAGCGTGTCCTTCTCCCCGGACCTGAAGGACAGCCGCCTGCAGGTGGAGCTCCAGGTGGCCAGCGGCTACGCGAACCGCGTCCGCGCGGACTCCGTCGCCCGCCTCACCAGCATGGGCGTGCTGGGCGACAAGGCGGTGGACATCTCCCTGGGCAGCGCAAACCAGCCGGCCGTGGAGCCGGGCGGCGTCATCCAGTCCAGCAGCGGCGGGGACCTGTCCAAGCTCATGACCAGCGCCAGCCGCGTGATGGAGAACTCCGTCGAAATCAGCGAGTCCCTCAAGGACGCCGTGAAGGTCTACACGAACCCCGACCTGTCGCGGGACTTGGCCAGGAGCATCGCGTCGCTGCGCTCCATCATGGAGGAGGTGCAGAAGGGCAACGGCGCCCTGCACGCGCTCATCTACGACCCGCGCACGGGCCAGGAGGTGAACACGCTGCTGGCCAACGCGTCCGGCGCCGCGAAGCGCATGGACGGGGCCCTGGGCCACGTGGAGGCCATCCTGGGCGAGGTGCGCCGCGGCGACGGCACCGCGCACGCGCTCATCTACGGCCAGGACGGCGCGGTGGCCATGCGTGAGCTGGGCGAGGCCGCGGGCCAGCTGGCGGGCCTGCTGGAGGACGCGAAGAAGAGCCCCAACGGCGCCGTGCACCAGCTCATCTACGGTGACGCGAAGGGCATGTTCGCGGACCTGGGCAGCGCCGCCGCGGACATCAAGACCATCACCGCCACCGTGGCCAAGGGCGACGGCACCCTGGGCGCGCTCGTCAACGACCCCACCGTCTACGACGACCTGCGCGAGGTGCTGGGCAACGTGAAGCGCAACCGCATCCTCCGCGCGCTGGTGCGCTTCTCCGTGAGCAACCACGAGTCCCTGGACCAGGTGGGCGCCCCCCAGACGGCGCCCACCCCGCTCACCCACGCCGCCGACGCGGGCGACACC
>NZ_RAVW01000761.1 GCF_003611585.1 Corallococcus exercitus
GGTGCTTCCTTCGGCGGGGGCGCGGGCTGCTGGGCCCCGGCGGGCACGGCGGCCGTGAGCGCGAACAGCAGCAGCCAGCAGGGGGCGGGCCTCACTTGTTGCGCCGCCTTTCGCGCAGCCGCTCACGTGCCTCCTGTCGCTCCTCCCGGGTCATCTGCCGCCAGCGGCGCATGTTCTCCAGCATCTGCTCGCGGCGCTCCGGGTGCTCCTTGAGGTAGGCGCGCATCCGCTGGCGCAGCTCCGCGCGGCGCTCCGGGGTGAGGCCGCGCAACTCGCGCACCTGCTCGCGCACCGCCTGCCGCTCCTGGGGCGACAGCTTCTGGAAGTCGCGCAGGTTGGTCTTCAGGCGCTCACGCTCCTCCGGGGGCAGCTGCCGCCAGCGCTGGAGGTTCCCTCGCACGCGGGCCTGATCCTCGGGGGGCATCGCCTTGAACTCGCGCAGCTTCGCGCGCAGGGCTTCCTTCTGCTCCGGCGGGAGCTTCTCGAAGCGCTCCGCGGCGGTGGGCGTGGGGGCGTTGGCCGCGCGGGCGGGCGCTCCCACACCGAGCACCAGCGCCACGGCCAGCAATCCGGCGGTCATTCTACCCAGCATCACGGCATCCCCAGTTCGTGGAGGTTCTCGACGACCTCCAGGTCTTCGGAGCTGTCCAGCCCCAGCACTTCGTAGTCCTCGACCAGCTCCAGGTTCGCCGCCACCTCCAGCGCGCCCGGGTCCCACTCCTCCAGCGCGGGCGCCTCCACGCGCGTGCGGCCGGCCACGAGCAGCGTCAGCACCGCCGCGACCGCCAGGCCCGCGGAGGGCACCAGCACGCCGGGCTTCAAGAGGTGCGCGAACCGCTCGCGCCAGGTGGGCGGCAGCGCGTCCACCCGCGCCAGCAGCTCGCGCCGCGCGGAGGGAGACGGCGTGAAGTCCGGCAGCTCCGCCATCCGCGCCACCGTGAGCCGCAGGAGCCTTTCGGTCCCCTGGCATTCCGCGCAGGTGCCCAGGTGGGCCTCCACCCGCGCGCGGTGCGGGGGCGCAAGCTCCCCGTCCACGTAGGCCGTCAGGTCTTCTTCATGCTCACAGCTCATGCCCGACTCCTCGCGGGCACGGTGCCCGCCTGCAACGCTTCAATCCTGCGCGCCACCGCCAGGGTGGCCCGGTGGATGAGGCTCTTCACGGCGGCCTCGCTCGCCTCCAGCGCCTCGGCGATGTCCCGATACGCCATGCCTTCGAAGCGGCACATGGTGAACGCGGCGCGCTCGCGGTCGCTCAGGTCCTTCAACGCCAGGCCCACCGCCGCCTCCAATTCCCGGCCGCTCAGCGCCTGGTCGGGCCGGTCTCCGTCGGGCCCTGGCATCCGCACCGCTCCCGCGTCGTCCTCCACCGGGTCCTCCGCCGTGAGGCGCGCCACGCGGTACTCCCCGCGCCGCATCTCGTTGAGGCAGTGGTTCGTCGCCACCCGGAAGAGGAAGGTCTTGAACTTCGCCGTGGGCTTGTAGGACCGCGCGTGGCGGTAGAGCTTCACGAAGATGTCCTGCGTGAGCTCCTCCGCCCGCGCCGCGTCCCCCACGAAGCGGTACGCGAAGCGCGCCACGCTCGCGTGGTGCCGGTCGAAGAGCCAGGCGAAGGCCTGCTTGTCGCCCGCCGCCACCTTCAGCATCGCCTGCGTGTCCGGGTCCCAATCCATCCGTGAGGCCACAAACCCCGTTGCCCTTTGGAAGTTGCGGGCCACCCCCACTTTGAACCCCACGCCGCGCCCCGGTTACAGT
>NZ_RAVW01000762.1 GCF_003611585.1 Corallococcus exercitus
GGGCGGGGCGGCGGGACGATGCGCTTGGCGCGCAGGTCCTTGATGACCAGCCGGGTGATGGTCTTGAGCGTGTCCATCACGCCGCGGCCGCTGGTGGCGGCCGACTCGAAGTCGGGGACGCCGCGGGGGTTGAGCTCCCGGCGCAGCTCCTCCACGGAGAGGACGTTGTCCAGGTCCCGCTTGTTCCACTGCATCACCAGCGGGAAGCGGTCCAGCCGGATGCCGTTCTCCAGGAGGTTCTCCTCCAGGTTGGCCAGGGACTCGCGGTTGGCGTCCATGGCCTCCGCCTGCGAGTCCGCCACGAACACGACGCCGTCCGCGCCCTGGAGCACCAGCTTGCGGGTGGCGTTGTAGAAGACCTGTCCGGGCACGGTGTAGAGGGCCAGGCGCACGGAGCAGTCGCCCACGCGCTCCACCTTCACGGGCAGGAAGTCGAAGAAGAGCGTCCGGTCGCCTTCGGTGGCGATGGACATCATCTCGCCGCGGTGGGCCGGGCGAACGGTCTCGTAGACCTTTCGCAGGGTCGTCGTCTTCCCCGACAGGCCGGGGCCGTAGAAGACGATCTTCGCGGCCACTTCGCGGGCCATCAGGTTCACGCTGCTCACGGTGTCAGCTTACCTAGAACGACTCGGCGCATTGCGCCAGTTGCGGGGCGAACATTCGCGGGCGTCCCGGCCCGGTGCTCGGCCGCGAGCAGGGCGAAGAGGGCCGCTTCCTTCGCCTCCTCCGGGAAGCCCAGCACGTCCAGCCGCTCCAGCGGCACCGGGGCCAGCCGCGCCCGCAGGTCCGCCATGAGCACCGGGTTCCGCGTCCCACCCCCGGAGGCATACACCGCCTCCAGCCGGGGGAAGCGGGGGTGCACCCAGGTCTCGAAGGCGCGCGCGGTGGCCTCCACGGTGAAGGCGCGCGCGGTGGCCATCAGGTCGTGGGGCCGCTCCGGGGCCGCCTTCCAGAGCCGGTCCACCAGCGCCTCGCCAAAGCCCTCGCGGCCCGCGCTGCGCGGTGGGGGACGGGCGAGGAATGGATGCGCGAGCAGCTCCTCCAGGAGCCCCGGAATCACCTGTCCGCGCGAGGACAGGCTCCCGTCCCTGTCACACCCGAGCTGTCCCTGCGTCACCCGGCGCGCCAGGCCGTCCAGCACCATGTTCGCGGGCCCGGTGTCGAACGCGAGCGTGTCGTCCAGGTGCTCGCCCACGACGCTCACGTTGGCGATGCCGCCCAGGTTGAGGAACGCGCGCGTGGCGTCCGGCCGCTCGCGGTTCCGGAAGACGGCCCAGTCCAGGTAGGGCACCAGCGGAGCGCCCTGGCCACCCACGGCCATGTCGCGGGTGCGGAAGTCGCTGACGACGGGCAGGCCGGTGCGCTCGGCGATGACGTCCGCCTCGCCAATCTGGAGCGTGGAGGCGATGGGGGACAGGTCCGAGGGCAGGTGGGCCATCGTCTGGCCATGCGAGCCGACGACGTGGATGTCCTCGGGCTTCACGCCCGCGCGCGCGATGACGGCGAGGACGGTTTCGGCGAAGCGCTCACCGAGCTCGAAGTTGAGGGCGCAGAGGCTCCGGGCGTCCTGCGGGCCCAGCACCCGCGCGACGAGGTCCGGGGAGAAGGGGCGTGAGACGTGCGCGACCAGCTGGAGCGCCACGTCCGCGCCCGTGCCCTCCACGCGGCACAGCGCCGCGTCCGCCGCGTCCACGCTGGTGCCGGACAGCACGCCCACGCACAGCCGGGG
>NZ_RAVW01000763.1 GCF_003611585.1 Corallococcus exercitus
GGGGCGGGAGGAGCGGGCTTCGGCCCCCGTGGAACAGGAGCACCCGTGATGGCGGAGTCCCCTGCCGCACCCCCGGCGGCTTCAGCCGCGCCTGGGACCGCGGTTTCGGCGCCCCTGGCGGCTTCACCGGCACCCGAGGCGGGAGCCTCGACGCCGAAGGCCACCCAGGCGGCGCGGTCCTCGAACGACGTCGCGCCGCCGGACGCGCAGGCACCCCTGGCGGTGCCTGCCGCGCGTGGGGCGTGGAGCCTGTCGCCGCCGGAGAACGCGAGCGCGACGGGAGACCGCATCGACGCGCTGCTGGCCACGAACCACGGCTTCGACCTCGCGCTCGCGGCGGTGATGCTCGGGTGGTTGTTGCTGGCGGTGGTGCGCTTCCGGGGCGCCCGGAAGGTGGCGCCGGACGGAGGGACGCGGCGCTCACGGGCCTGGGTGCTGGGGCTGGCGCTGGGCGTGTTCGGCCTGGTGGATGGGACGCTGTTCCTGGGCTCCGAGCGCTACCTGCGCGACGTGCTCTGGAACTTCCGCGTCCCCACCGAGGATCCGCGCACGGTGCGCATCGAGATCAACGCGCACCAGTGGTCGTGGGAGGCGCGGTACGCGGGCGCGGATGGCGCGTTCGGCACGAAGGACGACGTCGTCACCTGGAACGACCTGCGCGTGCCGGCGGGCGTGCCCGTCTGGGTGCAGCTCGTCTCCACGGACGTGGTGCACGGGTTCTCGCTGCCTGCCTTCCGCGTGAAGCTGGACGCCATTCCGGGCCGCGTGAACCAGACCTGGTTCCAGGCCGCGCGCGAGGGAGCGTGGGAGGCCGCCTGCTACCAGCACTGCGGCACCAGCCACTACCGGATGCGCGGCATGCTGACGGCGCTGTCGCCAGAGGCGTACGCGGCGTGGCTGCGCGAGGCGGGCCTCAAGGCGGTGCAGGGCTACGACGCGGATGACACGGCGGCCCACTGGGGCTGGGCGTGGAGGACGCCATGAAGGCGGCGGCGTTCTTGAAGTCGCTGTGGACGACGGACCCCCAGCGCGTGGCGCGGCAGTACCTGTGGGGCGGGTTCCTGTTCCTGCTCGTGGGCGGCCTGCTGGCCATGCTCATCCGCTTCCAGTGGGCCTGGCCGGGGCAGCCGGTGCCGGGGCTCGCGTGGGCGCTGCCCGAGTCGAAGGGCGCGCTGACGCCGCCCGCGTACACGGCCGTGTTCACGATGCACGGCCTGCTGATGATCTTCTTCGCGGTGACGCCGCTGCTCTTCGGAGCGCTGGGGCACTTCGTGCTGCCGCTGGCCATCGGCGCGAAGCAGATGGCGTTCCCCCGGCTGTCGCCGTTCGGCTTCTGGGCCTACGCGGTGGGCGGCGTGCTGATGCTGGTGTCGTTCGTCGTGCGGCTGGGGCCCGCGAGCGCGGGGTGGACGTCGTATCCGCCGCTGGCGACGCCGGCGTTCACGCCGGGGCTGGGGCAGACGCTGGTGACGGTGGCGGTGCTGTGCGTGGGCGTGTCCGCGTTCCTGTACGGGCTCAACTTCGTCGTCACGGTGGTGCGCTGCCGCGCGCCGGGGATGACGTGGGGGCGGCTGCCGCTGGTGGTGTGGGGGCTGTTCTACGGCGCGGTGCTCAACGTGCTGTTCGTGCCGGTGCTGGCGGCGGCCACGGGGCTCCTGCTGCTGGACCGGGTGGCGGGCACGCAGTTCTTCAT
>NZ_RAVW01000764.1 GCF_003611585.1 Corallococcus exercitus
GAGCTCAGTCAAGATTCATCTTTGTGTACATGTTTTTTTTTTTCAAGCAGAAGACGGCATACGGGTTCTGCGCATGTCTCGTGGGCTCGGAGATGGGTATAAGAGACAGCGCCCCCGCGCGGTGTCGCAGGCGGGAGCGCACCTCCTGCGCGGGGGCGTGTTCAAGCCGCGCACCAGTCCGTACGCGTTCCAGGGCATGGGGGAGCCGGGGCTGAAGCTGTTGGTGGACGCGGGCCGGCGTCACGGCCTGCCCATCATCAGCGAGGTGATGGAGACGGAGCAGCTGCCCCTCATGGCGCAGCACTCGGACATCCTCCAGGTGGGCGCGCGGAACATGCAGAACTTCGGGCTCCTGCGCGCGCTGGGCCGGCTGCGCAAGCCGGTGCTGCTCAAGCGCGGGCTTTCCGCCACGGTGCAGGAGTGGCTCAACGCCGCCGAGTACATCCTGGCGGGCGGCAACGAGCAGGTGCTGCTGTGCGAGCGCGGCATCCGGACCTTTGAAACATCGATGCGAAACACGCTGGACCTGGCCGCGGTGGCGTGGGCGAAGGAGCGCACGCACCTGCCAGTCATCGTGGATCCGTCGCACGCCACGGGCATCCCGTCGCTGATTACCCCCATGTCGCTGGCGGCGGCGGCCTGCGGGGCGGATGGTCTGTTGATTGAAGTCCACCCCCGGCCGGAGCAGGCGCTTTGTGATGGGCAGCAGGCCATGTCGCCCGGGGATTTCGCTACGTTGATGCAACGGCTGCCCGGCGTGCTCGCCGCGGTGGACCGTCACCTCTACACGCCGGCGGGGCCGGCACAGATCGCGGGGGCGCGATGAGCACCGAAGTCCGTCAGATGTTCTCCTCCATCGCCACGCGCTACGACGTGACGAACGAAGTCCTCTCGCTCGGCATCCACCGGCTGTGGCGGCGCTCGGCGGTGAAGCTCAGCGGCGCGAAGGAAGGCAGCCACGTGCTGGACTGCGCGACCGGCACGGGCGACCTGGCGCTGGCGTTCAAGCGCAAGGTGGGGTCCACGGGCCGCGTGGTGGGCACGGACTTCTGCCCGGAGATGCTGGAGAGCGCGCCGGCCAAGGCGGCCAAGGCAGGCCTGGAGGTCGAGTTCCAGGTGCAGGACGCCATGGCGCTCACCCTGCCGGACAACAGCTTCGACGTGGCGTCCATCTCCTTCGGCATCCGCAACGTGGATGATCCGGTGAAGTGCCTGCAGGAGATGGCGCGCGTGGTGCGCCCGGGTGGCCGCGTGGTGGTGCTGGAGTTCGGCCAGCCCACGGGCCCGTACGGCGCGCTGTTCCGCTTCTACAGCAAGACGGTGATGCCGGCGATTGGCGGCCTGCTGACGGGCAACCGCGCGGCGTACCAGTACCTGCCCCGCACCGCCGCGGCCTTCCCCGCTGGCGACCGCTTCCTCTCCCTGATGGACCAGGCCGGCGCCTACTCCGAGCGCGCCGCCCACCCCCTGCTGTTTGGAACCGCCTACGTCTATGTCGGCACCGTCCGTTGAGGCCCGGCGCCTCCTCGTCTCGCAAGTCGTCGCGTCGGTAGACCCCAGACTCCAGCAGGCGCTCCAGGGGGCCCTCTCGTCCCCGGGGCCCTGCCCCCGCCCGGCCGGAGCGCAGACCGTCGTCATCGCCGGGCACCGCGCCGCAGGGAAGACCCGCCTGCTGCCGCTCGTCTCGGGCC
>NZ_RAVW01000765.1 GCF_003611585.1 Corallococcus exercitus
GGCCCAGCGCGGACAGCTTCTTGCCCAGCACGTCGCCCTCGTTGCGGTTCCACAGCCGCGCGGCCGCGCGGTTCCAGAGCGTCACCGTGCCGTCGTTGTCCGTGGCGATGGTGGGGCAGGGCTGCGAGTCCAGGAGGTTGCGCAGGAAGGGGCGCTCGGTGTCGATGACGGCCGGCTCGATGAGGCGCGGCAGGCTCGACGGCTCCGGGGGCAGCCGGTCCTGCGTCGTGGTGGACACCTCCACGTCGCCGTCCTTGCGGTAGATGCGCCGCGACAGGTCCACCGGCCGGAAGAGCCGGGCCGCGAAGGGGATGAGCTCCGAGCGGCCCAGCACCAGCAACCCGTTGCGGCGCAGGGCGAACTGGAAGCGCGCCAGCACCCGCTTCTGCAGGTCCGAGTCCAGGTAGATGAAGACGTTGCGGCACAACAGCAGGTCGATGCGCGACACCGGCGCGTCCGACACCAGGTTGTTCACCCCGAACACCACCCCGCGGCGGATCTCCTTGCGCACGGTGTAGCTGTTGCCGGTGCGCACGAAGAAGCGCGCCAGCCGCTCCGGGGAGACGTTCTCCAGCTGCTCCGGGGAATAGACGCCGCGCCGGGCCGTGGCGATGGCGTCCTCGTCCACGTCCGTGCCGAACACCTTCAGCTCCGGGCCCGGGTTGCCCGGCCCCAGCGCCTCCGCCGCGGCGATGGCCAGCGAGTACGCCTCCTCACCCGTGGCACACCCCGCGCTCCAGATGCGCAGCTCCTTCTCCGGCCGCTGGCGGATGAGCTCCACCAGGGATTGCTCCAGCGTCTGCCAGACCTCGCGGTCGCGGAAGAAGCTGGTCAGCTTGATGAGCATGGAGGAGACCAGCGTGGTGACCTCCACCGGGTCTCGCTCCAGCAGCGCCAGGTACGCGGAGCGGGTGCGGCAGCGCGTGGCCTGCATCCGCCGCTCGATGCGGCGCTGGAGCGTGGCGCGTTTGTAATTGCGGAAATCGAAATTGCGCACCTCCCGCACCTTCTCCAGGATGGCTTCGAGCTCGCTGTCGCGGGGGGGCTTGGACGCCATGCCCCACGGAGTAGCGCAGCCACCGCGGTCCAGCAAGACGCGCGGCTCGCAAGAGAACGGATCCACGGACCCTACTCG
This sequence comes from Corallococcus exercitus, assembly GCF_003611585.1. Taxonomy (GTDB): domain Bacteria; phylum Myxococcota; class Myxococcia; order Myxococcales; family Myxococcaceae; genus Corallococcus; species Corallococcus exercitus. The sequence continues at coordinate 1,136 of NZ_RAVW01000765.1, forward strand.
CGGATGTGTCACGTATTGGTCCTGGGTCCAATTCATGAAGCCTTCAGGGCCACCCAGGTTCAGAGAGGGGCGCTCCCTCGGCGCCCACCGTGAACCCTCAGCCCGATCCGTTCAGCCATGTTCCAAGACGCCGTCCACATTCCCAGGGAGCTGCTGGAGCGGCTGGAGGCCTTTCCCCTGCGGCCCCGGCTGGCCGTGCGGCTGCGATTGCTGCGGCTGGCGGAGGCGGCGGACTCATGGCCACCGGAGGACGCGCGCTGGGCGCACGTCGCCCAGGCGGACGCGGAGGGCTGGCGCTTCTATACCCAGGGGTGCTGCGTCCAGGTCCGGAGGGATGGGGACGCAGGGGGGCTGAGAGTCCATGCGCTCGGCCGGGTGGTCCTCCAGGGGGCGGCACCGCGGCGGGGTCCGTCCTAGGGGCTGTCCCTGATTACCGCAGCCAAAGAAGCATGGAAGCAACGTGCAGGACGGCGAGGTAGCAGGTCGCCGTCTTGTCGTAACGAGTGGCGGCGGCGCGAAAG
>NZ_RAVW01000766.1 GCF_003611585.1 Corallococcus exercitus
GGACTTGGGGGGCCGTTCGGGCTTGCGAGGCATGGGCGCGGCACCATAGCCGCGCTCGGGCGGCGGCGTGCTGGGAGTTAACGCCGGGCCGGCTCGTCCGGATCCTCGCCCTCGGCGGAGCCCGGCGTCGGGCCGGGCTCGTCGCCGTCCGCCATGCGGTGGGGCTCCTCCTCCAACCCGCCGTCCTCCGCCGTCCCGGGCGTGCGGCCGGGTTCCTCATGTACCTCCTCGTGGGCAGGTGCCTGACGGCCAGGGCCGGGCTCGCTGCCTCCCACGATCATCGACTCATAGGGCATGTGGTTCACGCGGTGCTCCTTCCCGAAGGGTTCCGCTGGTCCGGGAAAGGTAGCGACGCGTGGGCATCCCGCAGCGCGCGGCAGCAGCGTCCCCCTGCCTGCTCAGGTGTCGTCCTCCGGAGGCCCGCCCTCCTGGGGGAAGTGCTTGCGCACGGTGTGCAGCGCGGCCAGCCAGAGCCGGGCCTCGTTCCGGGTGAGGCGGGAGCGGCGCAGGGGCGCGACCAGGTCCCTCACCGCCGTGCGTCCGGGCTGCTCATCCACGAGGAAGCCGCCCGTGGTCAGCAGCGCCTCCAGCGTGGACTCCACGCGGGCCAGCTCCGCGTCCGTGGCGGCCAGGGGCAGGGGGCCCGGCGGCGGCGCGGTGTCCGCGAGGTGGGCCATGCGGACCTCGTAGGCGTAGAGCAGCACCGCCTGCGCCAGGTTGATGGACGGCTGCTCCGGCGCGGTGGGCACCGCGGACAGGTCGTGGCAGCGCTCCACCTCCGCGTTGGTGAGCCCGCTGCGCTCGTCCCCGAAGACGAGCGCCACCGGCCCCTGCTTCGCCCGCGCCACCAGCTCCTCGCCCACGGCCCGGGGCGACAGCCGGCGCTTGCCCTCCACCTTGCGGGAGCTGGTCCCCACCACCCAGACGCAGTCGGACACCGCCGCGTCCAGCGTGTCCGGCCGCTTCGCCCCACCCAGCACGTCCTCCGCGTGCACCGCCAGCCGGTGGGCCGGGCCCAGGTCCTCGACCTCCGGCGTCACCCAGGCCCAGTCGGACAGGCCGCAGTTCTTCAGGGCGCGGGCGGCGGCGCCCAGGTTCTCCGCGTTGCGCGGGCGCATGAGGACGAATCGGACGGGCAGCACCATGGCCGCGCACCCTAAGCCCCCGGGCACGCGTCCTGTCCACCTGGATGAGAAGGTGAGAACGGTGCGGTCCCCTGTCGGCGGCGCAGGGCCTGAACTGGTCCGACAGTCGGACCAGTTGGGACCGCACCGTGCGGGAGGTGCGCGGCGGGGCCGTCCGAAGGAGGGGCGCCCCCAGTTGACCGCCGAGGCGTCTCACCGCCACTGTGCACGGCGAAATCCCGCGTCCCACGCGTCCTGAAGTCCACCCGCGAGTGTGGCTGCCCGGACACCCTGTGGGCCCGCGGACGCGCAGGGGGGAGCGCCGGCACGTGGTCGCCGGGCCGCACTTTCCGTGCGCCTCCGAGGCGTCCCACGCGCGGCACGCGGCATGAAATCGGTTCCGCCGACACCCCCTGGAGGAAACATGTCCCCGCAGTCCGCTGTCCCGCCGAAAGCCGCGCGCGCACCCCGTGCCCGCTGGCTGCTGCCGGCGTTGCTCGTGGGCGCGCTCGTCGCCGGCTGCAAGCAGG
>NZ_RAVW01000767.1 GCF_003611585.1 Corallococcus exercitus
CCCCGTCACCGGACCCGCTGGCGCGACGCTTCACCCCCAGCACCGCATCCACCGCCTTCGTGAGCGTGGGCACCGGCCGCACGTCCAGCGCCGTCAGGGGCTCCGGGTCGAACCCGCTGCCCTCCGGCACGAACACCGCCACCCGCCCCGCCCGCGGAAACACCTGCGTCACGTAGGACTGCGCCACGCCCAGCTTTCCCTGGAGGAACTCGCGCGGCGCGGGCGCGAGCCGCTCCCCATGCGCCTCCAGCGCCACGCCCGTGCCCAGGAAGGGCGACGGCAGCGGCAGCCCCGACAGCAGCGCCACCCACGCGACGAACAGCGGCAGCGACGCGCTCCTGCCATCCAGCGTCACGTTCCGGCCGCGCGCAGAGACGTGCAGGTCCGTCTGTTCCCACGGCAGCGCGTAGCGCGCGCGGCCCACCGCGGCCAGGTGGCGCGCGTGGTCCTGCCACGCGGGGGTGAAGGCATTGCCCCGCGACACGTCCGTCCACAGCCGTCCCTGGCCGGGGCGCACGGACACCTCCACGGGCACGACGCGAAAGAGCGCGTGGCCGCCGACGTCCGCCTGGGTGAAGAGCAACAACTGCGTGGATGCGGGCAGCATGGGCGGGCGTGTCGGCGCGTGAGAGGGAAGACACAGCCGGGAGGAGGGCCGAAGCCCTCCTCCCGGCCATGCAAGGCATTACTCCGCGACGCTGACGTTGATGACCATGCCGTTGGAGCAGGTGCACTTGTCGGTGGCGGCGGCAACGCGGACGATCTCGGACTGGATGTACATGGTGATTCTCCTGGGTCTGGGTTTGTGGCTTGAGAGGGAAACGACGGGCGCGACTACTCCGCGGCCGTGGTCGTCGTGAGGATGACCATGCCGTTGGAGCAGGTGCACTTGTCGGACGACGCGGACACGCGGACGATCTCGGACTGGATGTACATGGTGTTTCTCCTGGGATGGATTGCTGCGTTCACTGCCACTACGGTGAAACATCGCGGAGTGTGGACAGGGGGTCTGACATTGCCTGCCAACACACCGGTGCTTCATTCCAGCCGTGAAGAGACGTCTCACGTCTGGCATCACGCGCACCCGGGGCGACCCGGGGACACGGGATTCCCAAAGGCCAGGACATGACCCGGCCCGTCCCTCTCACGAGGGAAGAAGGCGCTTCAGCGGACGGCGGAAGGTCAGACGGAACGCGTGGGCTCGCAGAGCCCCAGTTCCTGGAACTGCGTCACGGTGCGCTGCACGTCCGCGCGGATGGCCTCCTCCTGGCCCGCGGCGCCCAGCCGGAGCGCCAGTGACGCCACCGCCCCGTCCAGGGTCGTGTCGCCCTGGCACAGCTCGAAGATGCGCGCGGCGGTCTCATTCACCCGGAAGACCTCTCCGCCCTCCGTGTCCAGGAGGAAGAAGGCTCCGTCCTGCTGCTGGACGATGACGCCGGAAGTCGCGTGGGGCAGGTTCAAGACATCCCCTTTCAAGCCGCTTTGTTACAATTCCATTTTTTGTAGATGTTCTCACCAACCCTGTCAATACATGCAAGGATTTGGGTTGGGGGCTCATGAGAGGGTTTGCGAACGTGCCGGGTCTTGAGACGCCGCATCGCGCCAGGGAGGGGCCGGCTGTTGTGCGCTGGTGGGCGATTGG
>NZ_RAVW01000768.1 GCF_003611585.1 Corallococcus exercitus
GCTTCAACACCGGACCCCCGCGAAACTGTCACTCGCGCCAGCACCGGAGGCTTCCGGCCTGATCGCGGCACCGCATGCATTCATTGGGTTCTGCCACGGGCGTCCGAAGCTTCCCCGGCCCGGGGCGGAAGTCGGCGCCTGAAACCATACGGCGGGCGCCCCCGTTTCCGGCTGTATGTTTTCACGCGGAGGCCCCAATCCCCGGAGCCCACGCGGATCCTCTCCCTCCGAACGTCCCCCTGCCACGCCCCCCGCGCCAGTCCGTCCGCGAGGGCGGGCGCGCTGTGTACACGCGCACGGCCCTGTGTCCCCGAGGTGCCGCCCCCTGGAGCCGCGACCTGAGCGGTCGTTACACTTTTTCATGTCGAGCGGAAGCCACGGCCACGGCTTCGCGGGGAGGGCGCATGCGCACGCCGAAGGACGAACTGCTGCTCCGGGCGATGGACCATGCGTTGTCAGCGCGAACGTTGGAGGCGGTGGAAACACTGGCCGCGCTCTATCGGTTGCTGGACGCGGAGCGCATTCCGGAAGACGAGAACTACGCCGTGTTCGCCACGGCGCTGTCGCGCAGGTTGGAGGGTGCGACGGGGGCGCTGCATCCGTACCGGGCCTCGGAGGTGGACGGAGGCGCGCCGCAGATTGAGTTGTTCCGGCGGCTGATGAAGCACCTGCCACTGGCGTCCGCGGCGGACGCGGTGGCGAACGCGCTGCTCGCGGACTTCCTGCGAGGGCACGCGGAGGCGACGCTGCTGGACGTGGGCATCGGGCAGGGGCGGCAGGAGTGCAACCTGCTGCGAGCGCTGGCGAAGGCGGGCGCGCTGCCCCGGCACCTGACGGTGGTGGGCGTGGACCCCAGCGGGACGAGTCTGGTGGAGGCGCGCGACGCGGTGCTCGCGGTGGCGGAGGAGGTGGGGCTGTCGCTGGAGTTCGTGAAGCTGGAGTCGCCGGTGGAGGACCTGGACGCCGCGACGTGGGCGGCGCTGCGAGGCGTGAAGCGGCCGCTGGTGGTGAACGCGGCGTTCGCGCTGCACCACGTGGCGGAGAAGGAGACGTCGGGCGTGGAGGCGCGCGACGCGGTGCTCTCGCGGCTGGCGTCCCTGGGGCCGGTGGGGGTGGTGCTGTGCGAGCCCCACGTGGACCACCACCGTGCCCCGGCGCGTGAGCGGTTGATCAACGCGTGGCATCACTTCTCCCGCGTGTTCCAGTTGCTGGATACGCTGGAGGTGCCGGGCGCGGAGCGTCGCGCCATCAAGCGGTTCTTCGGCCGGGAGGTAGACGACATCGTGGGCACGGTGAACGAGTCGGAGCGGTGCGAGCGCCATGAGCCGGCCACCGCCTGGTGGGAGCGGTTGCAGCGCGCGGGCTTCACGTCGCGAGGCGGGCTGGAGACGGTGTGCCCGGGCGAAGTGCACCCGGCGGTGGGGCTGTATCTGGAGGAAGGCACGGTGGGCATCACCTTCCGGGGGGACGTGCTGGTGTCGGTGCTTGCGGCGGTGCCCAGGGAGGGCGCGTGAGCGAACTGGAGGCGGTGGCGCCGAAAGTCATTGGGAGGTGCCGGGAGGCGGGGGTGCGTTTGGTGTTGGCGGAGGCGTGCACGGGCGGGGTGATGGCCGCGGCGCTGACGGA
>NZ_RAVW01000769.1 GCF_003611585.1 Corallococcus exercitus
CCCCCACGCGTGAAGACCGGTCCCCGGAGGTCCCGTCGCGCGCCGCCACCGTCGACGGCCTCCGCGCGGCGAGCGGATCCGCGGAAGGCACCGGAGCGGCCAGTCCTCCCGTCGCGCAGGTGGAGTCCACCCTGGCGCTCATCGAGAAGATCGAGGTCTTCGTGAAATCACAGCGGCCGGCGCTGGGCCTGAGCCTGCGCGGGCCGCTGGAGGCCACCGTGGAGGTGGAGCGAACGGGGCCCCGCGAGGTGGCGCTGCGCATCCAGGGCCGGCACGGGCCCGTCCCCACGGAGGACGTGGCGCGGCTGCGCGACGCGCTGGAGGCCCGGGGCCTGCGGCTCAGCGTCCTCCAGGCGGGGTGAACGTCCGGCGATGCCCCTTTCCTGTCAGCCGCCACGAACGACGAAGGCCCTCACGCCAGGGGGCGCGAAGGCCTTCACCACGACGGGCACGCCCGGACGCGGCCCGCGACTACTTCCCGGGCGCGGTGTTCAGCTCCGCGCGCTTGCCCTTCTTGTCCTTGTACTCCTCGGCCTCGGGCAGCGCGGCCTTCTTCTCCGCGATGTTGGGCCACTTGGCGGAGAAGTCCGTGTTGAGCTTCTTGTACTCCGACCACTCCGAGGGCAGCTCGGTCTCGGGGAAGATCGCCTTGGTCGGGCAGACGGGCTCGCAAGCGCCGCAGTCGATGCACTCGTCCGGGTGGATCACGAGGAAGTTCGCACCCTCGTAGAAGCAGTTGACCGGGCACACCTCGACACAGTCGGTGTACTTGCACTTGATGCAAGGCTCGGCGACGACGTAGGCCATGTTGATCTCTCCTCTGTGCGGTATTCCGCGCGTCCGTGGCCGCGCACAGTAGATGGTTGCGGCCAGGGTTGGCACCCAGAATCTAGGGCCCGCCCCGGCCTCGTTCCCCGGTCAGCCCAGCAAGCCCTGCGCCCGCAGCAACTCCGCGACGAGGATGGCGCCCTTGGCGGCCCCCATCTTGGTGTTGTGGGAGACGAGGACGTACTTGAAGCCGTTCTCCAGCACACCATCCTCGCGGATGCGGCCTACCGTGGTGGCCATGCCGCCGTGGGTGTCCCGGTCCATGCGGGGCTGGGGGCGGAACGGGTCGTCCAGCACTTCAATCCACCGGGGCGGAGCGGACGGCAGGTCCTTCGCCACCTGGGCACCCTGCCATTCACGCAGGGTCTGGGTGACCTCCGCCACGCTGGCCTTCTTCCCGAGCGACACGAAGACGGACTCGGTGTGGCCCTCCAGGACGGCGACCCGGGTGCAGGTGCAGGAGACGCGCACGTCGTGCGGGGTGAGCGCCGCGCCCGCGGGGTTGAGCGCCCCGAGGATCTTCTTCGTCTCCACCTCGACCTTGTGCTCCTCCTTGGGGATGTAGGGCACGACGTTGTCGAGGATGTCCAGGCCGATGACGCCGGGGGAGCGCCCCGCGCCGGACATGGCCTGGAGGCTGGTCATCAGCACGGCCTTCACGCCGAAGCGCTCCGCCAGGGGGGCCAGCGTCACGGCCAGGCCGGTGGTGGTGCAGTTGGGGATGGGGACGATGAAGCCCTTCCACCCGCGCTGCCGGCGCTGCTCGTTGATGAGCGGGGCGTGGGCGGCGTTGACGG
>NZ_RAVW01000076.1 GCF_003611585.1 Corallococcus exercitus
GCCCCGCCCCGCGCCCAGGTCCACCACCCGGCTGCCGCGGCCCACGCCCGCCTTCTTGAGGAACGCCAGCGCCGTCACCAGCGGCGTCTCGCCGTACATCAGCTCGCGGAACGACTGGCCCGTGGCCTGGAGCGCCCGCGCCATCTCGAAGGTGCGCCGCGCGCCATAGGGCGTGCGCAGGACGCGCTGCCACCACAGCCCCAGGTACGGCTTCAGGAGCCGGGGACGCAAGAGGAGCAGCAGCAGGTCGGTGACGCGCAGCACGACGGCGATGACGATGCCCTGCAATTGCAGCGACAGCCGCTGGAGGAACGGCAGCTCGAACTCATCCAGCGCGTCATCGCGGCGCGGCGGGGGCTGGGGAGGCGGCGCTGGATCCGTCATGCGGCGCGGAGGCTTGCTGGATTCCGGAGCCCGCGCAATGCCCCGCGTCTGACGGGGACGCGCCTGCCTCCCTTCCGGACGCGCCCGGACGCCCTCCACGCCGGCCCTCCACGCAATCCCCTGGAATTTGGTGGGTTCCCGGTTTGGCGGGGAGTTGGTGCGCGCCGTGCAATGGCATCCCGGCACCGTGGAACGCTCCCACCGTCGTGGGAGGAATTGGAGTCCACGCAGTGAGGAACGCCCATGTGCACCGACTTCCTGATCACCGGCAATGACACCCGCGTCGCTTCCGGGTCCATCGCGGTCAATGGCCGCAGCATGGAGTTCGGGCCGGACCTGAACTCGCAGCTCATGGTCCACGCCTCGGGCGAGTCCTTCCAGTCCATGGGCCCCAGCGGCAAGCCGGGTCTGAAGTGGACGTCGACGTATGGCTTCGTTGGCCTCACCGCGCTCACGGACAAGGTGATCGTGGACGGCCTCAACACACAGGGCCTGTCCGTGGGCGCGCTGTGGCTGCCGGGCTCCGCCTATCCGCAGGTGACCCAGCCGGCACAGGCCCTGGCGCTGGTGGACTTCGTGAGCTGGGCGCTGGGCACGTGCGGCAGCGTGGCGGACGTCCAGGCCGCGCTGAAGAGCGTGCAGGTCTGGGAGGGCGACCTGCTGGCGAAGCTGCTCCCGCTGAATTTCCCAATCCGCGCCCGCCGGCCATGGCAGCGGCATGCGCGGCCTGCCGGGTGACTCGACGCCGCCCGCGCGCTTCGTGCGCGCCGCGTACCTCAAGCAGTACTCGCAGCCGCTCATCACAGCGTCGGACGCCACCACGCTCGCCTTCCACATCCTCAACACCGTGGACATCCCGGCGGGGACCAGCCGCTCCACGAACAAGCTGGGCAAGGACGAGCTGGACTACACGCAGTGGGTCGTCGTGAAGGACCTGGTCGCGCTGACCCTGTCCGTGCGCTTCTACGCCAACCCCTGCGTGTACTCGGTGAGCCTCAAGACGCTGGACTTCAGCGGCGCCGCCGGGAAGCCCTTCCCTGTGCCCTCCTCCCCCACCAGCATCGACCTCACCGCGAAGCTGGGGAGCTGAGCGTCACAGCAGCTTCTTCGCCGCCTTGGCCAGCGCCCTGTCGTCGGCCACGGTGGGAAGCTCCAGGAGGCGCGCGGCCACGACCTTGCCCACCGCGGGGTTCACGGCCGCGGCCTTGAGGTACGCCTCCGCGCGCGTGCGCAGGTCCACGTGCCCGCTGGACCTGAGCACGCGGGCGAGCAGCTCCTTCGCCAGGATGGACGGGTCGAAGGCCTCGAGGAGGCCGCGCAGCGCCTGCCGCTCCAACACCTCCGGACGCGTCTCCGCCAGGTTCAGCGCGGGCCGCAGCAGGGCCAGCCCCAGCGTGCGCATGGACTCCGCGACGACGCCGGGCTTCCACCCGTCCACGAACGCCAGCAGCAGGGCCTCCGCGCCGCGCACGTCGCCCAGCATGCCCAGCGCGTACACGGCGTGCTTCGCCTCCACGTCGTCGTGGCCGCGGCCCTGCACCATGTCGATGAACCGCTCGAGCACGTCCGCGTCCCCCATCCGGGCCAGCGACTCCGCGGCCTCGCGCCGCACCTCGCGCGCCGGGTCCGAGTGCAGCACCTGACGCAGCACGGGCATCGCCACGGTGCCCAGGTCCGCCAGCATCGCCACCGCCGCGGCGCGCGCGTCCTTCGTCGTCTCCGACAGCGCCGCCTGCATCAGCGGCACCGCCTTGTCCTTGCGGCGCCGCGCCAGCTCCGCCACGGCCTTCTCCCCCGTCTCCCGGGCCTGCACGTCCTCCAGCGTCTCCCGAGCGAACAGGCGCAGGCCCATGTCGTGCCCCGCGCGCGTCAACGCGTCCAGCTCGCGCCGCGCCTGCACCCCGCCCATCGCGCCCAGCACGCGGATGGCGGTGCGGCGCACCATGCGGCTGTGGCGCTCGTTCAGCGCGCCCCGCACGACGACCAGCGCCTCCTCTCCGCGCGCCGCCACCGTGCGCGCCACGAAGGCGCTCGCCGAGCCATCGCTCCACGCCGGGTAGAGTTCCCGCATCAGCGCGTCCGGCCCCAGGCCCGCGTAGTAGCGCGCCGCGTGCGCCGCCGCCTCGTAGCGCGTCAGCTCCCCGCGCGCCCGACGCACCATCGCCTCGCCCGGGCTCAGCACCTCTTCCGGCCGGTGCACGTGGATGCTCGGGTGCGTGGGCACGGACTCCAGGCCGGCCACGTCCACCTGCACCGCGCCCGCCAGCCGCACCAGCGCGATGCCCAGCACCTGGTACACCTTGATGAAGTCGTCCAGCCGCTCCGCGGGGTCCGCCCGCTGCGCCAGCGCCTCCAGCAGCGCGCCCGGCTTCTCCAGCCCCAGCTCTTTCAGCCGGGACACCAGCGGCTCCACCGTCCGGGGGCTCACCGCCGCCAGGCCGCTGGCGAACGCATCCGCCAGCTCATCGCGCACCTCCGCCAGGGCGATGGCCGCTCGCGACGCACCCGCCGCCCGCGCCGCGTCCGCCCACCCGCTGCGGGGCAGCGCGCTCGGCGTCGCGGGAGCCCGGACGCGGCCGCGCCGCCGGGGCGACACGGGCGCGTCCGAGGCGCGCGCCAGCGGACGCAGATCCAACCCTTCCGGCGTCCTCACCACGACGGCCGAGGGGAACAACGTCGGCAGCGCCGCCTCCAGGCCCACGTCCCCCAGCACCGCCAGGAGCTTCGCGTCCTCCAGCGCGCTCGCCAGCGGCTCCTCCAGCGACGGATCCGCGGGCAGGAAGAGGCCGCGTCCCGTGCCGTCCACGAACTGCGAGCGGGTCCCGCTGGCGAGCAGCGTCTCCACCCGCACGGACACCGGCAGCAGGTCCGGCGCGAACACGTCCTTGCGGTGCTCCTGGAAGGCCGTCATCACCGCGCTCACGTCCGGCAGCGCCACCTCCACCAGCCGCTCCAGCGCCGCCCTGTCCAACGACGGCGCGTCCTTCCACGACTCCAGGTCCAGCCGGTGCGGTGCGAAGCCCGGGTACTGCCCGCCGTGCGCGCCCTGGAGCACGGCGCCCGCGTGGCTGTTCTTCGACGCCACCGTCTTGAGGTTGGCGGGGAGGATCTGCTTCTCGCTGTAGTGCCCGCCCGACTCCAGGTCCACGAAGCGGCTCTCACGGACCATGAACCGGTCCGGCGTCACCTTGGAGGAGAACGCGTACTCCACCAGCTTGAGCCCCTCCACGGGCGCGCGGTCCTTCTTCGTCCACGTCTTGCCAATCAGTTCCTCGACGTGGCGGGGCTCCAGCGCGTCGCCGCCCAGGTGCTTCTCCACCTTGCGCGCGGTGAGCAGCATGTCCGCCACCAGGTCCGTGTACACCGGCGCCTCGAAGGTACCCGTGCGCGAGGCCGCCGCGTCCAGCAGGCCCGCCAGCTCCACCGCCCGCGCGGACAGCCGCCGCAGGCCGTTGGCCCGGAGCGCCTCGCCCAGCGCGCGCACCTGCTCCGGCCGCTCGGCGCCCAGCGACGCCACGCCCGACAGGCCCAGCTCGCGCACCAGCGTGGACACCTGCGCCACGCCCGCCTTCATCAGGTCGCCCGTTTCGGCCTTGCCCTTCTTCACGCTCTTCTTCGCGCCGCCCGAGCCCGGGGGCGCGACCGGGGCCGCCTCCGCCGTCACGAAGGCCTGCGGCGCCCGGGCCCACGCCACCAGCAGCGCCGCCGCGTGCTTGCAGAAGGGGCGCGAGCGCGCCGCCATGCACGAACACCGCCCCTTCACATCCGAGCGCGCCTCGCCGAACACCAGCGAGACCTTGTACGGCGTCGCCCCGGAGCCCGCCGCGTCCGCGAACAGCCGGTTCTCGTAGCGCGACAGGTTGGTCAGCTGCTTGCCGTCGAACAGGGCCGCGCCCTTGGCCAGCTCCGCCTTGTCGCTGATGATCTCCGTCATCCCGCCCATGCCGATGATGGGCCGCACCTCAGCCATGACGCTCCCCCTTCGTGTCGCCGGACGCGAGCAGCGGCGCCAGGTCCTGGTTGCGCATCACCCGCTCCACCACGTCCACCAGCTTGCGGGGCGTGCACCCGAAGCACGGAATCCCCAGCGCGGTGAGCTGCTCCGCCATCGCGTGGTCGTACGACGGCCGCCCGCTGTCCGACAGCGCCAGCAGGCACAGCACCTTGGAGCGCGAGTCCACCAGCTGCCGCAGCCGGGCCACCAGCTCCTCGGCGTTGCCGCCCTCGTACAGGTCGGTGATGAGGATGAAGAGCGTCTTCTCCGGCCGGCGCACGTAGTGCTCCTGCGCGTACGCCACCGCCCGGTTGATGTCCGTGCCTCCGCCCAGCTGCGCGGAGAAGAGCACCTCCACCGGGTCCGCCAGCACGGGCGTCATGTCGACGATCTCCGTGTCGAACAGCACCAGGCTCGTGCGCAGCACGTCCAGCGACGCGAAGATGGCCGCCATCACGGAGCTGTACACCACGCTCTCCGCCATGGAGCCGGACTGGTCCACCACCAGCGTCACGTCCCACTCGTGGTGACGGCGCTGGTTGGGCCAGAAGTAGAAGCGCTCCGGGATGAGGCGCTTCCGCTCCGAATCCCAGCCCTTCAGATTGGAGCGGATGGTGCGGCGCCAGTCGATGTTGCGCGCGATGGGGATGGGGCTCGTCCTGTCCCTGCGCAGCGCCCCCAGCACCGCCGTGCGCAGCGGGGACTCCAGCTTCTTGCGCAGGTCCTCCACCACCTCGCGGATGATGGCACGCGCGGTGTCCTTGGCCTGCTCCGGGATGAGCCCCCGGGCGCTCACCAGCGTCGTCACCAGCTCCAGGTTCTTGTCCAGGAAGGGCAGCGTCTCCGGCTCGAAGAGCAGCTGGGTGAGCCCCTTGCGCTCGATGGCGTCCTTCTGCACCAGCGCGATGACGTCGTCCTGGAAGAAGTCGCGCAGCGCGCCCAGCCACTTGGGCAGATAGGGCTTGGAGCCGCCCCGCCCCGCGGAGCGCTCGCCGTAGACGAAGGAGAGCGCGTCATCCAGCCCCTCCAGGTCGTCGCCCTTCAGGTCCACCGTGTCCGCGCTGGCGCCCAGCGAGCTCAGGGAAGGGCAGGAGCCCGTCTTCTCCGCCTCCGGGCCCAGCGCCAGCCGCCAGCGCAACAGCGCGTCGCGGTCCTTCGGGTCCAGGTCCTTGGGGTCCACGCTCATAGCAGGTCATCCAGGTCGTCGAGCGCCTTGCCCAGGTCCGCGCTCAGGTCCTTCAGCGTCGCCTTGTCCTTCTCCTCCAGCACCGCCTTCACCGCGCGGCCCTTGTCCTTCAGCTGGCGCACGCCCATCACGTTCTCCATCAGGTAGCGGCGCTCCGTGGCCCCCAGCGCGCCCAGCGCCCGGCGCAGCACCGGCAGGGTCTGCCGGAAGCGCTCGGGCTCCACGCTGACGAGGAAGTCGTCCAGCGCCTTCACCACGTCGCGGCTCTTCACCAGCACCAGCGCGTTCACCTGGAGGAAGCCCTCCAGGTACGCCGCCGCGTCCGCCGGCTCCACCGCCGCCGACAGGCGCCGGCCCACCTCCAGCGCCACGTCCGCCTCCGGCAGCTCGCGCGCCAGGTACAGCAGGCCCGTGGCCAGCCCCGACGTCGCGGGGTGCACCGCGTGGCTCGCCATCAGCCCACGCGCCTCCACGAACCAGCCCTCCTTGTCCGCGCGCGGCTGGGACAGCGCCACCTCGTGCAGCGTGCGCAGCGCGTCCAGCACCGGAAGCACCGCCTCCGGAGCGCAGGCGCTGGCGTCGCGCACGCGCAGGAGCGCCCGGCCGAAGGTCTTCTCCCCCAGCGCCGCCACCGCCTCGTCACCCACGTCCGAGTGCGCGCGCGAGGTGCCATAGGCCATCAACCCCGACAGCGCCCGCGCCGCGGACGCCAGCGACGGCAGGTCCGCGTCCGTGGCCGCGTGCGCGTCACAGACCCTGAGCGCCTGGGCCACCGTCTGGGAGCAACCGGTGATGACGGACTCCAGCAGCACGTCCGCCGCCTGGGCCGTCGTCTTCGCCTGGGTCAGCCGCTCCTGGAGCACGCGCGTCGTCACGGCCTCCAGCGAGTCGCCCAGGACAATCTTCTCCACCAGCGCCACGTCCGTGGACGGCGTCCACTGCGCCTGCCACGCCTCGCGCACCCGGGTGAGCGCCGCGTAGCCGCCGGCCTCCGCCTCCCCACCCTGCTTGCGCGACGAGCCCGTGCCGGACAGCGTGGCGTACGGGATGCCCGCCACGCGCAGCCGGTGGAGGAACACGGAGGAGCCCACCTCCACGGGGTTGTTGAGCCGCAGCGTGAACGTCTCCGGGCTGTCCGTGCGCGGCAGCCGTCGCTCGCCCACCTCGCGCCAGAACTCCGCCTGGAGCGAGTTCTGCCCGATGCGGCTCGCCACCTGCCCCACTTCATGGCCGATGACGCTCTTCCACAGGAAGCCGTCCACGTGCGTCGCGTCGCCCCGGCACAGCGTGGCGACGGTGGCCTCGCGCAGCTCATCCAGGCCCGGGGCGCTCTTCTCGCGCAGGTCCGACAGCGTCACCGCCAGCCGGTACGCCTCCAGCACGTCCGACAGCGACGCGGAGAAGCCGCGCATCCGCAGGTGCGCCGCGAAGTCCAGCAGCACCTCCAGCGTGGCGCGCCGGAAGTCGCAGTTCGCCTCATGGGCCTTCTGGTAGAAGTGCGGCGCCCGGTTGCCCGCGCCGTATCCCAGCTGCTCCGACAGGCGCGGGAAGCTGTACGGAATCACCGTCACCGCGCACGGCCCGGCTTGCGGCAGCTTCGCCTCCTCCGCCGGATCCACGCTCTTCGCCAGGAAGGCCGCGATGTGGGCCGCGCCCGCCACCACCGCCACCTTCTCTGGCGCCACGCCGCCCGCCACCACCTCCAGCACCTTGCGCGCCATGAAGGCGTCGCGCTGGCCGTGATAGGCCAGCCGGGGCCCCGCGTTGAGGACCTCCGCCCAGGCAATGAGCAGCGGCTGGAACTGCTCCGGGCTCCAGTCCGGCGCCTCGAAGGACGCCTCCCAGAACTCCTCGAAGGAACGGTAGCCGTGCGAGCGCGCGAACGCCTCCGTCACCGGCACCACGGGCTCCTCCTCCAGCGCGGCCGGAGCCATCCCCGGGGCCTCGGGCGCATCCCCTTCCGTGGCCTCCGCCTCCAGCCCCAGGCCGGGCGCCTGGCGGTCCACCGCGAGGCTGACGCCCACCGGGATGTCGATGAACTCCGCCCGGGCACCGTTCGCCCGGGCCCACTTCAGCGCCTGGTACTCCGGCGAATAGGCCGCGAAAGGCCACAGCGAGGAGGACGGGGTGCCGTCCGTGCGGTAGCCCAGGATGGCCACGGGCGGCCGGGTCTGCGCGTCGCACAGCACGTCCACCAGCGCGGTGGCGTCGCAGGGGCCCTCCACGAGGACCACCTGGGGCTTCACCCGCTCCAACCACTTCAGGAGCACGGCGGTGGTGCGCGGCGAGTGGTGACGGACCGGGAAGTGCCGCACCCGGGAGAGCAGGGCGAAGTCCATCAGCCCCTCAAGAGCTTCTTGCTCGCGGTGTACAGCTCCTTCCACGGGCCCGTGCGGCTCTTGGCCACCGTCTCCATGTACTCGCGCAGCGCCTTCACGTCGTCTTCCTGCTCCTTCACCACCGCGCCCACCAGCGACGCCGCCAGCTCCTGCGACGTCACCGTCCCGGAGCCGAACTGCTGCGCGAGGATGGAGCTGTTGAACAGCACGCTGATGGCCTCCGCCGTGGACAGCACCGCCCCGGGCGTGCGCACCTTCGTCTTGCCGTCCTTCGTCACGCCCTTGCGCAGCTCGTGGAAGAGCGTCAGCAGCACGCGCGACAGCTCCTCCGGCGGCGGCACGCCCACCTGGTAGTCCGTGCGCAGCTCCGCCTCGCGCTTGGTGACGATTTGAATCTCCTGCTCCAGGTCCTCCACCACCGGCACGGTGACGAAGTTGAAGCGGCGCTTGAGCGCGGCGCTCATCTCGTTGACGCCGCGGTCGCGCGTGTTCGCGGTGGCGATGAGGTTGAAGCCGCGCTGCGCGCTCGTGATTTCCCCCAGCTCCGGCACCGACACCTGCTTCTCCGACAGGATGGAGATGAGCGAGTCTTGAATCTCCGGCGACGTGCGCGTCACTTCTTCAAAGCGGGCGAACTTGCCCGTGCGCATGGCGCGCAGGATGGGCGACGGCACCAGCGCTTCCGGCGTGGGCCCCTGCGCGAGCAGCAGCGCGTAGTTCCACGAGTACTTGATGTGGTCCTCGCTGGTCCCCGCCGTCCCCTGGACGACGAGCGCCGACGTGCCGCTGATGGCCGCGGACAGGTGCTCCGACAGCCAGCTCTTCGCGGTGCCCGGCTCGCCCACGAGCATCAGCGCGCGGTCCGACGCGAGCGTCGCGATGCACACCTGGATGAGGCCCTTGTCGCCCACGTACTTGGGCGTGATGGCCACGCCCCCCACGGGCTTGGGGCTGCCCAGGATGTACGTCTCCACCGCGCGAGGCGACAGCGCCCAACCCGGTGGGCGGGGCTTGTCGTCATGCGCGGCGAGGGCGTCCAGCTCGTTCTTGTACTTCGCTTCGGCAGGCAGGCGGATGTCCGGCATGAGCTGCACGCTATCCACTCGGTCTGACATCCGGCAAACGTCCTGGCTGCCTTCCAGGCCGGTTCCGGGACCGGAGATTTTCCTACCTGCCGGTGCGCCTGGAACTCAGGCCGTGGTGCCCGGCGCGTGCATCCACTGGACGAGCTGGACGATGACGCCGTTCGCGTCGGCGACCTGGAAGTATCGCTCGCCCCATTCTTCCGTCTCGATGGGCGTCAGGATGTTCACGCCCTCCGCCTGGATGCGCGCGTACTCCGCGTCGATGTCGTCCACGACGAACGCGACGATGAGCCCGTCCGCCCGGCGCGTCTTGAGCGACTCCGGCTTGAGCGTCTTCAGGCCCGTGCGCAGGTAGATGACGTTGAAGCCCACGTCGGGCCGGCTCAGCGACACGAAGCCGTCCGCGGCCATCGCCTCCGTGAAGCCAAAGTGGCGCTTCAGGAAGGACGCGGAGGCCTCCACGTCATCGACATTCAGGGACACGGCGGAAGCGGTGACTCGCATGGACGGTTCCTCCCCACGGGTTCGACGGCTCAATCTACGTACGTCGTACGGAGTTGCACGTCAAGGTCGCGGCGTTGGAAGAATCCGGCGCATGGCATCGCATCGCAGCAGCATGGGAGACCCCACCCGGACGCTGGAGCTGTTGTGGCGGGAGTCCCTGCCCGTGAAGGCCCAGCGCGGTCCGAAGCAGGCGCTCACCGTCACCGCCGTCGTCGACGCGGCGGTGACGCTGGCGGACGCGGAGGGGCTGGACGCGGTGACGATGCGGGCGCTCGCGGGGAAGCTGGGCATCGCGCCCATGGCGCTCTACACGTATGTGCCGGGGCGGGCGGAGCTCATCGACGTGATGCTCGACACGCTCTACGCGAGCATGGCCCGGCGCAAGCCGAAGGCCCGGGACTGGCGCTCGCGGTTGGAGGCCGTGGCGCATGACAACCGCGCCCTGTTCACCGCGCATCCGTGGCTCGCGGACGTGTCCACCACGCGCCCGCCCCTGGGTCCGGGCCAGCTGGCCAAATACGAATACGAGCTCCAGGCGCTGGAAGGCGTGGGCCTGGACGACGTGGCGCAGGACTCCGCGTTGACGTTCGTGCTGGGCTTCGTGGAGTCCTCCGCCCGGGCGGCTTCGGACCAGCGCGCCGCGCGGCTGGAGTCACGGATGAGTGACGGGGCCTGGTGGGAGGCGAACGCGCCCCTGCTCACGCGCATGTTCGATGCGGAGCGCTACCCCACCGCGTTCCGGGTGGGCTCCGCGGCGGGCGCGGCCCATGGCGCCGCGTACGACCCGGACCATGCCTATGCCTTCGGCCTGGAGCGCATCCTGGATGGGCTGGCCGTGCTCATCGAGAAGCCCCGGGCCGCCAGCAAGCGCCCGGGCAGGCGCGTCAGGAAATGAGGCGTACCCCCTCAGGTTTCTGATCATCCCCCGGCGTTCCAGGCCCCTCGGCCAGGGGGCTGCCCCTGTGACGGGCCGCTGGCATCCGCATTGCTCCAGGACCCGGACACACTTCTTCCTGGGAGCCCTCCGTGAACATCCATCGACTGCGCCGTCTCTTCTCGCGGGCCCTGCACGCCTCGCTCGCCACGCCCCTGGTGCTGGCGGGCTGTGGCACGGAAGGGAGCACGGACCTGACGGGCTATTCGGAGATCGCGTGCACCGACGGCGGCCTTGCCGTCAGTGACCTGACGCTGACACCGGCGCCGGACTTCGTGCAGCTCCGCTTCTTCACCACGAATGGTCCGGGCCAGGTCTCCGCGCCCTTCGCGAGGGCGTCCTCCGGCCAGGCCTGCGCGACCGCCACCGACGTCCCCGCGTGCGAGACCGCGCTGGAGAACGCGACCGTGGACGCAGGCTTCCACCACGTCTGCCTGGACTTCTGCTCCGACGCCTACCTGGTCACGACGCGGGGTGACGAGGTGAAGACCCACGCGACGCTGGCGGAACTCCAGCAGGTGCTGGGCACCATCGACACCGAGCAGGAGGCGGTGCTCAAGACCTACGCCGCGGGCTACTCCCTGCTCTGCGGCAAGAAGGAGCAGGGCGCGGTGAAGAAGAACGCGGATGGCAGCTTCAACGTCATTGGCACAAAGGGCTACGCCTGCGGCCCGGGCACGGAGCTGACGCAGCACGTGGTGAAGGTGACCGCCTCCGGTGAGATCCAGGAGCTGGAGGCGCGGGTCCTGGAGAAGGGGGACCCCAACTGCAACATCGGCCGGCGGCCGGTGGGGCTCCAGGCCGTGGAAGCGTGCCGGAGCCCGGAGGCGCTGGGGCGCTACTTCGCGGACGCGGCGCACCTGGAGGCGGCGTCGGTCCATGCGTTCCTGCGGCTGCGCGATGAGCTGGAGCTGCACGGCGCGGACGTGGGCCTCCAGGACGCGGCGCGGAGGAGCGCCATGGAGGAGGTCCAGCACGCCCGGGTGACGGACCAGTTGGCGCGGCGCTTCGGTGGCACGCCCCAGCGTCCGGTGGTGGAGGACCTGCCCCCGCGCTCGCTCGTGGACGTGGCGCTGGAGAACGCGGTGGAGGGCTGCGTGCGGGAGACGTACGGCGCGCTGCTCGCGCACCACCAGGCGCTGCACGCGCGCGACCTGGAGGTGCGCGAGGTCATGGTGCGCATCGCTGAGGACGAGACGCGCCATGCGGCCCTGTCGTGGGACATCGACCAGTGGGCCCGGCCGCGCCTGTCCGTGGAGGAACGTGAGACGCTGCGCGAGGCTCAGAAGCGCGCGGTGGCGCTCCTGAGGGAAGAGGTCGCGGTGCCGCTCGACGCGAGCATCATCACGGAGGCGGGCATGCCGACGCCCGAGGCGGCCCTGGCGCTGCTGGACACGCTGGAGCAGGACCTCTGGGCGTGAGCGGCTTCTTTCCCAAGGCCCTGATGGGAATGGCACTGCTGCTGGCCGGCTGCGACTCCACGGCACTCAGCCTCTGAGTCAGTGCCCACCGTTCACGCGGGCTCAAGCTCGCGTGAACGGGTTGCCCGCTTCCGCGCGGTGCGGCCCTTCTTCGCGGCGACGGAACGGCCGGAACGCCTGGGAGCAACGACGCTCGCGACAGGCTCCAGCCGGAATGCGTGGCCCATCGCATGAGCCATGCGGAAGAGCGTCAGCCCGGTGGCGTTCGCCTTTCCCGATTCAATCTTGCTGATCTCACTCTGGGGCACCCCCGCTCTCGCGGAAAGCTGCGCCTGCGTCAGGCCCTGCGCCTTCCGTAGCAGGGCCAACTCCCGAGCGATGCGGAAACGGTCGCGCTGGGCTTGCAGCTCCGCTTGAGCAGCAGGCCCTTCCGCAGCGGCCTCCTCTTCCACGAAGTCAGTCAGGTCCTTGAGGGTGCGCATGGAGTCTCCAGAGGGACGATATTCCTATAACCCATGAAGTGTGATGTGCACCGGAGGTCGCGCGTGGCGCTTTAGCAACCGCGTCTGACCTTCCAGTCCGCAGCCCGCCTTCTGTCCGCTCAGCCAGACTTTCCAGGAATCCACCTTGTGACCCGACGTCAGCGTTTGCGAAACTCGCTCCCGTGAACGCCCGCGCTCGCGTCCTCTCCGCCGTCCTGCTGGCCTCCTGCATCTGGGCCTGCGCCTCCTCGCCGCCGTCGGTCTCACCGGACGTGTCTCCGGAAGCAGGCTCGCCCGCGCGCCTCTGGCAGAAGACGTCCGTGACGGGGGACCTCGCGCGCTTCTCCCGTGACGGCACCCGCGTCTCCGCCGAGGGCGCGCTGGAGCTGGACCCGTCCACCGCGAAGGAAGGCACCGACCCGTTCCCCGCGGGCGGCTGGCTGGACGGCGGCAGCTTCTACAACGGGGGCACCTTCCGCTTCGGCACCGCCACCTCCGAAGTCCAGTCCGTCCCCGGCGGCTTCGACAGCGTGGTGCCGTCCTTCGACGCGCAGACGCCTCCGGGCACCTGGGTGAAGCTCACCGTCTCCGCCCGCATCGAGGGCACCTGGACCAAGGACTACGAGCTGGGCGTCTGGGCCTTCGACACCACCACCGTCGCCCGCCACAGCGTGGAGGGCCAGGGCGACGCCGACGGCAACGTCCTCACCGACACGCTCAACCTCAAGCGCCGCGCGGACGCCCTGCGCGTCACCGTCCACCTCTTCTCCGAACGCGCGGATGCCAGCCCCCGCGTCCGGGCGCTCGCCGCCGCCGTCACCGACACGCGCCTGACGCCCCAGGACGCCACGTCCGACCGCACCGCGTGGGGCGTCGTGCTCGACGTGCCGGGCTACTCGCAGATGATCTACCCCGACGGCGGCGAGGTCTGGTGCTCCCCCACGTCCACCACCATGCTGCTCGGCTACTGGAGCCGGAAGCTGGGCCGCGCGGACCTGGAACACCCCGTGCCCACCGCCGCCGCCCATACCTATGACTGGGTCTACAAGGGCACCGGCAACTGGAGCTTCAACACCGCCTACGCCTCCAGCATGGCCAACGGCGCGCTGCACGGACTCGTCGCCCGCTTCGACTCCTTCGCTCCCGTGGAGCGCCTCATCGCCGCCGGCATCCCCGTCAGCATCAGCATCGCCTACGAACCCGGGGAGCTCCCCGGCGGCGCCGCCCGCCGCACCGACGGCCACCTCATCGTCGTGAAGGGCTTCACCGACACGGGCGACGTCGTCGTCAACGACCCTGCTTTCGGCTCCAACGAAACCACCAGCGCCACCTACCCCCGCGCCGCCCTGTGGCGCGCCTGGCAGCACTCCCGGGGGGCCGCGTACGTGCTCTGGCCGGCCGGGACGCCCCTGCCCGAGCAGGGGCTGGTTGCCCTCCCGTAGCGGGCGTCCAGATGCGGACACGCGGCCAACGCAGCGCGGCGCGCAGTGTCCACTGGCCGGGGTGTCATGCACCCCGCCCCTTGACGTTTCGCCCCCTGTGAGCGACCCGACAAGCCCTTTAGCCTTCAGTTCGCAGAATTTAGGCTTGATTTCGCGTCGCGGAATGTAAATACCTGCGCCCGTGCTTTTGATGTCTCCGCCGGTATTCCGGAACCGGGGACACGCCTGGAGGCAGGACCATGGAGCAGAAGCCGCTGCGGGACTTCCTGGAGATTCCCTACGACGAGCTGGAGGAGCTCAACCTCCGGGTGAAGGAACAGCGCATCAAGCGCGAGTCGGCGGACAAGATTCGCGAGGAGCGGATCAAGTACCTGACGGACGAAAAGCGCATCAAGGCCGTCACCGTGTGCTTCACCGACCTGGAAGGTCGGCTGCACATGCTGGACTACGACAAGAAGTTCCTCCTCAAGAGCGCGGACAACCTCACCTTCGACGGCTCGTCCATCCGCGGCTTCTCCGCGCAGGCGGAGAGCGACCTGCGCCTGAACGTGGACTGGAGCGCGTTCTACTGGCTGCCCTCCGACATCTTCGGCCCCGGCAAGGTGCTGGCGTTCTGCGAGGTGCTGGAGCGTGACGGCACGCCGTACCACTCGGACATGCGCGGGCAGCTCAAGCGCGCCACGGAAGCGCTGTTCCAGAAGGACGGCACCGTGTTCCACGCGGCGCCGGAAATCGAGGGCTTCCTCTTCAAGAACCGTGACGCCGAGCGCCACTACCACGAAGAGGGCAAGTTCGAGTTCATCTCCATCGGCGGCTACTACCACGCGCTGCCGGGCGACGCGCTGCGCACCTTCATCGACAAGGCCGCGGAAGCGCAGCGCGCCATGGGCTTCCAGAACGAGAAGGACCACCCGGAGGTGGCGCCCTCGCAGTTCGAGATGAACTTCTCCTACAGCGAGGCGCTGGTCGCCGCCGACCAGATCCAGCTCTACAAGCTGCTCTGCCGTCAGGTCGCCGCGCAGCAGGGGCTGACGGCCAGCTTCCTGCCCAAGCCCGTCACCGGCGTGAACGGCAACGGCATGCACATCAACATGTCGCTGTCGAAGAACAACAAGAACCTGTTCTACGACAAGGGCGGCCAGGACGGCCTGTCAGCGATGGGCTGGGAGTTCATCGACCGCATCCTCACCAACGCGAACGACATCTGCCTGGTGCTCAACTCCAGCGTGAACGCGTACCGCCGGCTGGATCCGCACTACGAGGCGCCCAACCAGATCAAGGCCTCCGCGAACAACCGCGGCGCCATGGTGCGCATCCCGTTCGGCAACGAGCGCAGCGCGCGCGTCGAGTGCCGCTCCGTGGCGCCGGACGCGAATCCGTACATGGTCCTCTTCACGCTCCTGAAGACGGGCCTGGAGGGGCCGCAGCCGCAGGAGGACGCGGAGACCAAGCGCAGCCGCACGCGCTTCCTGCCGGACAACATCTACGACGCGGTGCGCTTCTTCAAGGGCAGCCAGTTCATCGCGCAGACGCTGGGTGAGCAGGTGCAGGGCAAGTACGCGGAGCTGAAGATTGCCTCCGCGGACCGCTGCCCCAAGCAGCTGGGCACGCGCGTGAAGGAGTCGGAGATCCAGTTCCACCACGAGGTGACCAACCAGTACCTCTGGAACCTCTTCTAGAGCTGGCGGTAGCGCGCCTGGAGGAACAGGTAGGCGGCGTAGGCCACCAGGCCCGCCGCCACCACCCCCAGGAGCACGTCGCCCGCGGGTTGGCGGGCGACGACGGCCAGGGCCTCTCCCAGGCCCTTGGCCTCTCCCGGGTTGGCGTCCACGCCCGCGAGCACCAGGAAGCCGCCGATGACGGCGAACACGACGCCGCGCGCGGCGATGCCGAACTGGCACATCCGCTCCACGCGGTGCTGCTGACGCGCCGCCAGGCCCGTGAGCGAGAGCTTCTCCCGGAACTTCGCCTTCCACGCCGTGTGGAACTGCTTCAGCGCGAAGCCGATGATGCCCAGCCCCACCAGCACCACCAGGACGCGGCCGAAGGGCTGCTCCATCAGCGTCGCCGTCCAGCCCTGGGTGCCCTTGCTCTTCCCCTGTGAAGCGCCCACCACGGTCTTCACCGCGAACAGCGCCAGCGAGCCGTAGATGACGCCGCTGATGAAGTACATGGCGCGCGCGGCGAGCCCCTTCGCGTCCGAGCCCTTGCCCTCCGTGTCCGCGAACGCCTGCGCGAAGCGCCAGATGACGAAGCCGACCAGGCCCACCGCCAGCAGCGACAACAGCGCGATGCCGAAGGGCCCGTGCGCCACGGTGGCCACCGCGCCGCGGCTGTCCGTGGCGCGGCCGCCCTCCCCCGCCGCGAGCTTCAGCGCGAGCACGCCGATGATGGCGTACACCGCGCCCTTCGCCGCGTAGCCCATGCGGCCCAGCTTCTTCGCCCACGGGTGGTTCGCGGCTTCCTTCGCGCCACGCGACAGCCGCTCCATGCCTGGTCCCCGCATCACGTCCATCGTCGCCATGTGGATGCTCCTCCCGTCCCTCACCCAGGACCGAAGGACAGGGTGCGCATCCGGAGGCCCGGACGGACGCCAGCCGCGTCCCCCGGTTCCCCGTCCGGGCGGGAAACAGAGGGCCCGGCTGGCTGCCTGCCTTGAGACACCGCGGGGTCCTTCGCGGAGCGCTGAAGCGCGCGCGGGTGCCCGCCGCTTCAGGCCTGCCGGAACAACTGCGTACGCGCCGCGTCGGAGATGACGACCGCCGCGGGGTGCCGCAGGCGCCGCTCGACGGTGAGCGCGTAGAAGTGCTCGCGCACCGCGTCCACGCGTCCCACCACCTCGACGTCGTATTGCGAGCGGATCTCCGCCTCGATGACGGAGGGACCCGGGAACACGCCCTCGCCGGCCTGTCCGAAGGCCTTCATCAACGCGCTGTCCTGGAACTCGCCCCGGACGCGGGGGCGCACCCCCTGGGCCTCCAGCCACTGCATGAGCGAGCGCCGTGACGGCGCGACCTCCGCCAGGAGCAGGAAGGGGGCTCCGTCCAGCGACTTCGGGAAGCCGCGGCGCAGGGACGCCGCGAGCCGCGCGGTCGCGAACAGCGTCATCCCGCATTCGCCCAGCAGGTGGTTGTAGGCGCGGATGCCGGAGGCGGGCGGCACGGGCGAGTCCGACAGCACGAGGTCCAGCGCGTGCTGGGACAAGTCGCTCAGGAGCTTCTCCGTCCGGTCCTCGGTGCAGATGAGCTGCACCTCGTCGGACATCCGCATCGCGGGCTCCAACAGGCGGTGCGCGATGAGCTTCGGCATCACCTCCGACACGCCCACCAGCAGCTTGCGCGGGCGCGCCGTGGGCAGCCCCTTCAGCCCGTTCTGCAGCTCGTTGCCCAGCGTGAAGATCTCATCCGCGTAGCGGTAGACGTAGCGGCCCACCTCCGTGAGCACGAGCTTGCGGCCGGCGCGTTCGAACAGCTTCTCTCCCAATGACTGCTCAAGGGCCCGCACCTGCCCCGTCACGGTGGGCTGGCTGAGCCGCAGCTTGCGCCCCGCGGCCACGACACCGCCCTCGCGCACGACCGTCCAGAAGTACAG
Organism: Corallococcus exercitus; assembly: GCF_003611585.1. Classification (GTDB taxonomy): domain Bacteria; phylum Myxococcota; class Myxococcia; order Myxococcales; family Myxococcaceae; genus Corallococcus; species Corallococcus exercitus. Next base: position 17,363 of record NZ_RAVW01000076.1, read on the forward strand.
CAGGTGGTGGTAGTTGAGCCAGTCCATCGCCCCAACATATCGGCTTTCCTGTGGCTTCAGCGCGCCAATTACCTATTTGCCGATGTTTCACCGGGCTTCTACATCCAGGCTCCGCGACACGGACGGGGCTTCCCCCCTCCCGTGTCCGCCAGGAGGAGGGAGTCCATGGACGGCGGCATCAGACAGGCTCAGCCATGCCCCGGCCGCGACGCACCCGGAGCGCCCCGTGCCATGAGCCCCTGGCGCGCGCCGTGCGTGGCCGCGCTGTGCGGGCTGGCGCTGGCGGCGTGGAGCCCGCGGGCGGGAGCGCAGGGCGTGTCGTCCTCCCGGCCGCTGGCGCTGGAAGAGGTGCTTGCCTCCACCGCGTCCCACTTCCCCCTCATCGAGGCGGCCCGGCAGGACGCGGAGGCCGCGCGCATGGAGCTGCTCGCCGCGCAGGGCGGCTTCGACCCGGAGCTGAAGGCGCGCGCCACGGCCTTCCCCGTGGGGCCCTACCCGTACACGCGGCTGGAGGCGACGCTGCAGCAGCCCACGCCGTACCACGGAGCCACCGTCTTCGGCGGCTGGCGCCGGGGCGACGGGAAGATTCCGGAGTACTACGGCAACCTGGAGACGCTGAGCGTGGGCGAGCTGCGCGCCGGGGTGACGGTGCCGCTGTGGCGCAACGGCCCGGTGGACCGCCGCAGGGCCACGCTGGAGCGGGCGCGGCTGGGGACCACCGCGGCGGACCTGTCCGTGCGCCAGGCCATGCTCGAGGCGTCGAGGCAGGCGGCCCACCGCTACTGGGACTGGGTCGCGGCCGGCCGCCGCAAGGCCATCGCCGGGGAGCTGCTGGAGTTCGCGCGCGCCCGCGACACGCAGCTCTCGAAGCGCGTGCGCAAGGGGGACCTGGCGGCCTTCGAGCTGACGGACAACCGGCGCGCGCTCGCGCAGCGCGAGTCGCAGGTGGTGGCGGCGGAGCGGCTGTTGAAGCAGGCGGCGCTGGAGCTGGCGCTGTTCCTGCGCGACGCGGACGGAAACCCCGTGCCCCTCCTCCCGGAGCGGCTGCCCGCGGGCTTCCCCGCGCTGGAGGCGCCGTCCCCCGCCAGCGAGCCGTTCGACGCCGTGCTGGCGCGGCGCCCGGACGTGTCGCGGCTGGAGGCCCAGGCCGCCCAGCAGCGGGTGGAGGCGCGCTTCGCGGCCAACCAGCAGGCGCCCCTCATCGACGTGACGGTCGCGGCCGCGCAGGACCTGGGCTCGGGCCCGGAGCGGCTGCGCAAGACGGAGCTGGAGGTGGGCGTGGTGCTGGACGTGCCGCTGCTCAACCGCGCGGCGCGAGGACGCGACGGCGGCGCGCGCGCGTCCGTGGCACGGCTGGAGGCCCAGCTGCGGCTGCAGCGCGAGCGGGCCGCCGTGGAGGTGGGGGACGCGCGCGCGGCCCTGGACGCGGCCCACGCGCGGGTGCTGCTCGCCCGGACGGAGGCCGCCGCCGCGCGGGAGCTGGCGCTGGGGGAGCGCACGCGCCTGCGCCAGGGGGACAGCAGCCTGCTCATCGTGAACCTGCGCGAGCAGACGGCGGCGGAGGCCCAGGTGCGCGAGGTGGATGCGCTCGCGGAGTACTTCAAGGCCGCGGCGACGTTGCGCGCCGCGCTGGCGCTGCCGGTCGCCACGGTCACCACCCCGGGGAGATGAACACAATGGCCACGGACACGCATCACCCTCACATGACCCCCTGGGAGCGGCTGAAGGCCGTGCTCGCCCCGGAGCGCGGGGACCTCTGGGTCCTCGTCGTCTACGGCGCGGGCGTGGGGCTGCTCTCGCTCGCGGTGCCCATCACCGCCCAGGCGGTGGTGAACACCGCCGCCTTCGGGACCGTGCTCCAGCCCGTGGCGGTGCTGGGGCTCGTCGTCTTCTTCCTGCTCGTCCTCGCCGGTGGCCTGCGCGTGATGCAGGTCCTGGTGGCGGAGCGGCTCCAGCAGCGGCTCTTCGCGCGCATGGCGGTGGACCTGGCCTGGCGGCTGCCGCGCGTGCAGGAGCGGACGCATGACACCTACCGCGTGCCGGAGCTGGTGAACCGCTTCATGGACGTGATGACCATCCAGAAGGCGACGAGCATCATCCTGCTGGATGGGCTGGCGCTCGCGCTCCAGGCGCTCGTCGGGTTGGTGGTGCTCGCCTTCTACAGCCCGCTGCTGCTCGGCTTCGACGTGCTGCTGCTGGGCAGCATGGCGCTGGTGCTCTTCGGGCTGGGGCGGGGCGCGGTGCGCACCAGCGTCCAGGAGTCCTACCGGAAGTACGAGGTCGTGGGCTGGCTGACGGAGCTGGCGCGGGTGCCGCTCGCCTTCTGGGGGCCCGCGGGAGGGGCGCTGGCCCTGCGGCGCGCGGATGAGGCCACCCAGGCCTACCTGGAAGCGCGCTCCGGGCACTTCCGCATCCTGCTGCGCCAGGTGGTGGGGACGCTCGCGGTCCAGGCGCTGGCGAGCGGGCTGCTGCTGGGGGTGGGCGGCTGGCTCGTCACCCGCCAGCAGCTGAGCCTGGGCCAGCTCGTGGCCGCGGAGCTCATCGTCGCCCCGGTGGTGGCCAGCTTCGCCAAGTTCGGCAAGTACCTGGAGAGCTTCTATGACCTGCTGGCCGCGGTGGACAAGGTGGGCCACCTCTTCGACCTGCCCCTGCGGCCCGAGGCGGGTGAACCCCTGGACCGCCGGGACGGGCGCGCCGCGGCCCTGCGCCTGCGCGACGTGAGCCTGCTGCCCACCTCCCTCTCCACCGCGACGTTGCGCGGCGTGGACCTGACGGTGGAGCCCGGCAGCCGCGTCGCCATCGTCGGCCCGTACAGCTCCGGCAAGCGCCAGTTGATGGACGTGGCCCTGGGCCTGCGGGAGCCGGCCCGCGGCTTCGTGGAGCTGGACGGCATGGACCTGCGTGAGGTGTCCAGGGACTCGCTGCAGGCCCAGGTGGCGCTGGTGCGCGGCATCCAGCTGTTCGACGGCACGGTGCAGGAGAACGTGTCGCTGGGCCGCGAGGACGTGTCGCTCCACGACGTGCGCCAGGCGCTGGACGCGGTGTGTCTCCTGGAGGAGCTGGTGCGGCTGCCGGACGGCCTGCGCACGCGCCTGACGGGCGGACACACGCTGCTGTCGCCGGGGCAGGCCCAGCGGCTGATGCTCGCGCGCGCCCTGGTGGGGCGCCCGCGGCTGCTCGTGCTCGATGAGGCCCTGGACAGCCTGGACGCGGACGTGCGCGCGCAGGTGGTGGACCGGCTGCTGGCCCCCGGCACGCCGTGGACGCTGGTGCTCACCACGCACCTGCCGGAGCTGGCGGCGCGCTGTGACCGGGCGCTGCGCGTGGAAGCGGGCACCCTGATGGAGGTGGAGCGGTCATGAACATGCCCTATCGCGTTTCCTTCGAGGACGGCCGCATCGGGTCCTTCCGGCGCGTGCGTCCGGTGGCCTCCGCGCGCAGACTCGCGGGGGGGATGGTGGTCGCGGGCATCGCGCTCGTGCTGGGCCTGACCTTCGTCCCCTGGCAGCAGTCGGCCTACGGAGAAGGCCAGGTGGTGGCGTACTCGCCGGACGAGCGTCAGCAGCGCGTGGACGCCCCGCTGGAGGGGTGGCTGGACGAGTGGTTCGTCCAGGAGGGCTCGCGCGTGGCCCAGGGGGACCCCATCGCGCGCATCGTGGACAACGACCCGGAGCTGCTCCAGCGCCTGCGCGCCGAACAGCAGGCGGCGCAGGCCCGCCTCGAGGCGGCCGAGCGCGCGCTGGACACGGCGCTGCGCAACGTGCGGCGCCAGTGGCAGCTCTTCAACGAGGGCCTCAGCTCGCGCAAGCAGTACGAGGAAGCGCAGCTCAAGGAGGCGGACGTGATGAAGGAGCTCACCAGCGCCCGGGCGGAGCTGGCGCGAGTGGACACGCGGCTGGCCCGCCAGGGGCGGCAGCTGGTGACGGCGCCGCGCGCGGGCATCATCCTGCGCAGGAACGCGGGCCACAGCTCCGTGTACGTGAAGACGGGGGAGCCGCTGGCGGTGCTCGTGCCGGAGACGCGCTCGCGCGCGGTGGAGTTGTGGATGGACGGCAACGACCTGCCGCTGGTGATGCGCGAGCGGCAGGTGCGGCTGCAGTTCGAGGGCTGGCCGGCGCTCCAGGCCAGCGGCTGGCCCTCGGTGGCCGTGGGCACCTTCGGAGGCGAGGTCTCCGTCATCGACGCGGCGGGTGGCGGCCAGCCGGGCCGCTTCCGCATCCTCGTCACGCCCCTGCCCGGTGAGCCCTGGCCGGAAAGCGACCTGCTGCGCCAGGGCGTGCGGGCCCATGGGTGGGTGCTGCTCGAGCAGGTACCGCTCGGCTATGAGCTGTGGCGCCGCTTCAACGCGTTCCCGCCCGCCCTGTCCAAGCCGCCCCCGGAAGCGGCGCCGCAGAAGAAGTAGCCCCGGCCTCCAGAGGGGGCCCCGGGCCGGCTGCCTGTTAGGCGAAGGCGTCTCGGTGACGCCGGGCCCAGGCCTCGAAGGTCCCGGGCGCGTGGCCCGTCAGCCGCGCCACCTCCGGCGTGGTGACCTCCCCCTTGCCGGAGCGGACCGCCGTCCAGAGCTCGCCCAGTCCCTCCACCAGCCACGAGGGCATCCCCGCCTTGCGCACGTTCGCGAGCGCGCCTTCGACGGGCACGTCCACGCACTGGAGGGGCCGGCCCAGCACGCGGGAGAGGATGGCCACCTGGTCGTGGGCGCTCAGCAGCTCCTCGCCGGTCAGCGCATAGGCCTGTCCCTCGTGGCCGTCGCCGGTGAGCGCCAGCGCCGCGACCTCCGCGATGTCGCGCGGGTCGATGGGCGCCATCCGTCCGGACGCCGTCGGCGTGAAGATGGGCGTCCCCGCCTTCACGTTGCCTGCCCACTGGAGCGCGTTGGACATGAACATGCCGGGGCGCACGAAGGTCCACGCCATCCCGGAGTCGCGCAGCCGCTGCTCGCTGTCGCGGTGCCGTCCGGCGATGCCGCTGTTGCCTGTCCCCAGCGAGGACAGCTTCACCACGTGCGTCACGCCCGCGCGCCGCGCCGCCTCCACGAGGACCGCCTCCGCGCGGCCCTCCACGTCGTCCATGGGGGACACCAGGAACAGGCGCCGGACGCCGCGCACCGCCTGCTCCACCGTGGCGGGGTCGCGCAGGTCCCCCACGACGCGTTCGATGGCGGGCGGAAGCGCAGCCACCTTCTTCGCGTCGCGGGTGACGACCCGCAGCGGAGCGCCCTCCGCCGACAGCCGCGCCACCACTTCCCTGCCGATGTTCCCTGTCGCTCCGGTCACCAGAATCATCACGGGCCTCCCGCCTTCGTGAACCAACGGCCGGATTAGTAATTGACCAATCAATTACCCACAACGCAAAGTGCGAACAGTCTCGGGGTGGAACGGGCGGCTTCAGCGCTTCGCGCGGGCCGGTGGCGCGAGCCCTGCCCAGAGGGTGTCCACGACGCGGCGCACGTGCTCCCGCGAGGGCGCGGAGCCCTTGCGGCCCGCGCCCACCACGGTGAGGAAGGCGTGGTGCCAGAGGGCACCGACGAAGGTCTGCGCGAACACCTGGAAGTCTCCGTCGCGCACGCGGCCGAGCCTGGCCTCCTGGGCCAGGTAGTCCGCGATCTTCTCCACGCGCGCGGCGGCGCGGCCCGAGGCCCGCTCCAGGTCGGAGGGCGATGTCGCTTCACCGCCGGGCGTCTGGCGGTTGCTCCACGCCATCATCAGCGTGGGGATGAAGCGCTGGGACTTCTCCGCGAGCCCCAGGCCCAGCTCGACGAGGGTGTCCTCCACGCGCCCCTTGCCCACGCGCGCGTCCAGGTCCACGGGCAGGGGTGGCTCGGCGTCCACGGTCTGCGAGCCCATGGCCGCGCGGAACAGGGCCTCCTTGCTCTTGAAGCGCTTGAAGAGGATGCCGGGCGACACCTTCGCGCGCGCGGCGATCTCCGCGGTGGTGGCGCGCACGCCGCGTTCGAGGAACAGCTCACGCGCCGCCTTGAGCAGCACGTCGTCCTGGATGGTGACGGGTCGGGCCATGGAGGGAGGCTTCAGCGCAGGGTGCGCACGGCCTGTACCACGCGGGGCCACTCCTTGGAGCGCGGGTCGATGAGCTCGAAGTGGCCCGCGCCCTTGAGGGGGACCAGGTGCACGGGGTCCTTCTGCTGGACGCCCCGGGCGTGGAAGCCCTCGCTGACCTTCAGGGGGACGGTGTCGTCCTCGGTGCCGTGGATGAGGACCTGCGGCAGCTTCAGCGGCTGGAGGGCGGCGGGCGAGGCCACGGCGTAGCGCTCGGGGACCTGCTCCGGGGTGCCGCCCATGAAGGTCTTCACGATGCCCTTGCCCAGGTCCAGCGCCGCGCCCTGCGCGAGGTCCAGCACGCCGGCCAGGGACACCACGCCCTTCAGCTTCAGGGGCGCGTCGCGGTACAGCGCCTGCTTTGGCGTGAGGCGGTGCCGCGCGGCCAGCCACATGGCCAGGTGTCCGCCGGCGGAGTGGCCCATGGCCACGACGTTGGAGAGGTCCAGCCCCAGCGACGGGGCCGCCTCCACCAGGTGGTCCGCGGCGGAGGCCACGTCCTCCAGGGTGCCGGGGAAGGCGCCGCCGTCCTGGCCCACGCGCCGGTACTCCAGGCTCCACGTCGCGAAGCCGCGCTTCGTCAGGTCCGCGCACAGGTGGCCCGCGTGCTCCAGGCCGTACTCGGCGCGCCAGAAGCCGCCGTGGACGAAGAGGACCACGGGGTGTGGGCCCTTGCCCTTGGGCTTGCGCAGCTCGGTGAACTGCTGCGGGGCTTCACCATAGGCGATGCGCGCGTCCGGCTTCGGCTGCGGCGTTTCCAAGACCCACATGGAGCTCATGCGCGCATCTTGGGAACGGGCGGGCGGACACCGCAAGTCGCGCCGCGCCGCCGTGTGGCGAAGTGCGTGGAAGCGGGAGGCTCCGCTACGCTCCACTGGCGATGGAGCGTGCTGGCGTGCTTGAGGCGAATGAAGCGGAGCTGCGCATGGCGCTGGCCGAGGGACTCCTCTCCCGCGAGGACGTGGAGGCCGTGCGCGAAGAGGCCGCACGGCGCGGTGTCTCCCCGCTCCAGCTCCTCGTGGAGCAGGGGCGGATCAGCCCGGGTTCACTCGTGTCGCTGCGCCGGAGCATGGAGGCGGAGACGCCACCTCCCGCGCCCGATGGGTCTCCTCCGCACAAGGGCACGGGTGACGACACGCTGCCACCAGGCGCCGTGCCGGCCGCCGGGGTGGACGGGCCCGCGTTCCCGGTGCCGCACTGGACGCTCTACCGGCCCATCCGCTTCCTGGGACAGGGCGGCATGGGCCGCGTCTTCCTGGCCCGGGACCTGCGACTGCACCGCGACGTAGCGCTGAAGTTCGTCCGCGACGAGGACCCGGAGCTGTCGCGCCGCTTCATCTCCGAGGCCCGCGCACAGGCCCGCGTGGACCACGAGCGCGTCTGCCGCGTGTACGAGGTCGGCGAGGTCCAGGGCCGCGCGTACATCGCCATGCAGTACATCGCGGGAGCACCGCTGCACACCCTGGCCGGCACGCTGTCCGTGGAGCAGAAGGCGCTCGTGCTGCGCGACGCCACCCTGGGCGTGCACGCGGCCCACCTGGCCGGGCTCGTGCACCGAGACCTCAAGCCCTCCAACATCCTCGTGGAGCGCGGCGAGGACGGCGCCCTGCGCCCCTACGTCATGGACTTCGGTCTGGCGCGCGACTGGACCAGCGACGATGCCGCCACCGCCACCGGCACCGTGCTGGGCACACCCCAGTACATGGCCCCTGAACAGGCCCGGGGCGAAGTGTCCCGCCTGGACCGGCGCGCGGACGTCTACAGCCTGGGCGCCACGCTGTACCACCTGCTGACCGGCCAACCGCCTGTCACCGGTGCCAATGGATTGGAGGTGCTCGGCCGCATCGCCACCCAGGAGCCCCGCCGCCCGCGCGAGCTGGACGCGGAGCTCCCGGCGGACCTGGAGGCCATCGTCCTCAAGTGTCTGGAGAAGGAACGCTCTCGACGCTACGGCTCCGCGCGGGCACTGGCGGACGACCTCACGCGGTTCCTTGAAGGCGACCGGGTCCTCGCGCGCACCGGCCCCGCATACCGCGTGCGCAAGTGGGTAGCCCGTCACCGGGTCGCGGTCGTCGTCGCGAGCATCACCGGGCTCGCGGTCGCGGGCACCGTGGGCCAGGGCGTGATGGCCCGGCGCGAGGTCTCCCAACGCGAGGCCCTGACCCGCCGCTTCACCGAAGGCGTTGAACGCATCGAGGCCCAGGCCCGCTACTCGGGCCAGGCGCCCCTGCACGACACGCGGCCGGACCGCGAGGCGATGCGCGCTCGCATGCGCGACATCGAAGCCTCCATGCGCGACGCAGGGCCCGTCGCGGAGGGGCCGGGGCACTACGCGCTGGGACGCGGGTTCCTCGCGCTGGGAGACGAGGAGGCCGCGCGCACGCACCTGGAGACCGCCTGGGCGAAGGGCTTCCGCGAGCCTCGCGTGGCGTATGCGCTCGCGCTCGTCCTGGGCCACCGCTATCAGCGCGAACGGCTGGAGGCGGACCGCAACCCGGACGCGGCCAGCCGCGAGGCGAAGCGGCGTGAAGCCCAGACGCACTCGCGAGACCCAGCACTGGCGTTCCTGGAGCAGGGCCGTGGCGCGGAGGTGCCCGCCCCTGAATACGCGGAGGCCCTTCGCGCCTTCCACCAGGAGCGCTTCGACGACGCGCTGAAGTCCCTGGATGCGCTGGGCACGCGGCTGCCGTGGTTCCACGAAGCGCCGCTGCTCCGGGGTGACGTCCTGCTCGCCCGCGCCGTGCGCCATGCCCTGGCGAGTGAGCGTGATGCGGCCCGGGATGATTTGGAGGCCGGACGCCGGGCCTACGAAGCGGCGGCGGAGATTGGCCGCAGCGTGTCCGCCGTGCACCGTGCGCGCGCGGAGCTGGAGCAGGAAGCCCTGCTGCTGGAGCTGTCCGGCAAGGGCGACGTGCTGCCCGCGTACACGCGCGGGATGGAGGCCGTGTCACGCGCGCGCACAGTGGCTCCCGATGAAGCGGAGACGTGGGTGCTGGAGGCCGGGCTCCACCGGCGCCTTGCCCAGGCGCGCCTCAGCAGCGGGGACGACGTGGAGCCGCTTCTCACGCGCACGCTCGACGCGGCGAAGGAGGCGCTGAGGCTCGAACCGTCCAAGGTGGAGGCACGCCACGCGCTGGCCATGGGCTGGTGGCAGTGGGCCCGCTACCGGCAGGACCGCAACGAGGATCCGCGCGAACAACTGCGCGCCGCCGTCGCCGCCTTCGAGTCCATCCCGGAAGCCGCGCGCGACTACGACTTCCACCTGGACCTGGGGCTCGTCTTCAAGGTGTGGGCGGACTCCGAGGACGGACGCGGCGGAGACTCACTGCCCTTCCGGCAGCAGGCCATCGCGGCCTACCGGCAGGCGTTGGCGCTGGATGCGAAGCGGCCGGATGCGTGGATCAACCTGGGCACGGCGTACGTGAACCGCGCCAACCATCCGCGCGCGCCGTCGAAGGACGCGGACCTGGAGGAAGCGCGGACGGCACTGGAGCGCGCGAGCACGCTCGACCCGGGCCACGTCGTCGCGTGGTTCTACCTGGCGGAGGTGCACCGCGCGCTCGCCCTGCGCCTGCGCGACCGCGGCGGCGACGCGGGGCCGGGGCTTGCCCGCGCGCTGGAGGCCTACCGGCACGGCGTCACCATCAATCCGAAGCTGCCTCCGTTGCGCAACGGCGTGGGCACCGTTCTGCTCGACCAGGCCCGTGAGGCGTGGGACCGGGGAGACGCGCCGGAGCCGCTGCTGGACCAGGCGGAGCAGGCCTTCATCGACGCCATCGCCATCGCGCCCAAGGTGGGCTTCGCGCACAACAACCTGGGAGAGGTGCGCATGTGGCGTGCGACCTGGCGGCAGCTGCGCGACCAGGCCCCCAGCGCGAGCGCGAAGGAGGCCCAGGCCGAGCTCCAGCAGGCCACCACGTTGCTGCCGGGGCTCGCCGAGCCGTGGGCCAACCTGGGACAGGTGCATCACAGCGTCGCGGCATACGCGCTGAAGCACGGGGAGGATCCACGCCCGGCGCTCGCCCAGGCCATGGAGGCGCTGGAGCGTGCGCTGAAGCTCAACCCGTCGCTCGCGCAGGCGTGGCGCTGGAGGGGCGAAGCGCGGGCGCTCCAGGCCCGCGACGAAGCCCGGCGGGGGCTGAAGCCAGAGGCGTCCTTCCAGGCCGCGGCGAACGACTTCCAGAAGGCGCTGGATCTGGAGCCCGAGAACCTGGACCAGCGCCTGGCCTACGGCGCCTTCCTGCGGGAATGGGGCGCGACCTCCTCCGGTCCGGAAGCCCGCACCCACCTCCAGCAGGGCCTGTCGCTCACCGAAGCCGTGCTCACCGCGCGCCCGAAGTGGAAGGACGCGAGTGGGTTGCGCGAGGACCTGCGCCGCGCCCTCGCGAAGCTGCCGCCGGACTGACCGCGGCGGAGGCGAACCGCACGAACCTGTCCGACTGTCGGACCAGTTGGGGCCGCATCGGGCCCGGGTGCACGGCACGGAGATCCGAGGCCGTAGCATCGGCGCATGCCCCTTGCCATCGCGCTCACAGAACCGTGCCAGCGTCCGGTGCGAAGTAGTGCTCGTCGTCGAGGTCGGCCAGGAGCCCGGGCTCGACGGGCCGCCAGCCGAGCTGTTCGCGCGTGAGGGTGCTCGACGCGGGGGCATCGAGCGCGAAGAAGTGCCCCAGGAAGCCGACGAAGTCGCCGGCCTCCTCTGGCCTCTTCGAGGCGACCGGTACGCCCAGGCGGCGGCCGATGACGTTCGCGATGTCCCGGGTGGGCACGCCCTCTTCGGCGGCGGCATGGAGCCTGGAGCCCGCGGGAGCCCGTTCCAGCGCGAGCCGGAAGAGTCGGGCCGCGTCGCTCCGGTGCACCGCGGGCCAGCGACTCGCCCCATCGCCGATGTAGACGGATACGCCCTTCTGGCGCGCGGACGCGATCAGGTGCGGCACGAAGCCGTGGTCACCCTTGCCGTGGACCGTCGGCGAGAGCCGCACGATGGACGTGCGCACCCCCCGCTCGGCCAGCGCGAGCATCGTCGCCTCCGACGCGCCTCGTCCTGCCGGGGCCGCCACGTCCGTCTCCACGGCGATGCGCCCCGGCGCGAGCCCCAGCAGCCCCGCCGCGATGACGAGCGGCCGCTGGGAGCCCTCAAGCACGGCGCCCATGGCTTCAATCGCGCGCGTGTCGGCACGGATCGAGTCCGCGAAGCGCGAGAAGTCGTGGATGAACGCCAGGTGGATGACCCCATCCGCCTTCGCCGCCCCGGCGCGCAGGCTCTCCGGGTCATCCAGCGAGCCGCGGTGCACCTCCGCCCCCGCCGCCTCCAGGGCCCGGGCTGAAGCCTCCGAGCGGGCAAGCCCCACCACCTTATGCCTGTCTCTTATACCCATCTCCGAGCCCACGAGACATGCGC
>NZ_RAVW01000770.1 GCF_003611585.1 Corallococcus exercitus
CCTCCCGCCCGGGCCGCCCGCCCGCATGGGCTCCGTGACTCAGTGCCCAGCAGGCGGGGGAGCGTCCAGGAGCCCCTGGATGCCCGGCACCTCCGCCACGAACTGCAGGAAGTTGCGCAGGATGCGCCCCGTGGCGCCCCAGATGACGTGCTCGCCGTGCGTGTAGAAGTGCACGTCGTGCTCCATCCCCTCCCACGTGTGCCGCTCCACGCGGACGATGGCCGGGTCCAGCAGGCGCACCAGCGGCACCTCCAGCACCAGGTCCACCTCCACCGGGTTCGGCACGTACTTCCCGTCCCCCGGGATGACGCCCACGTAGGGACGGATGCGGTACGCGGACGTGGTGGGCGTCTCGTCCAGGAGGCCCAGCATCCGCACGCCAGCGCGCGAGATGCCCAGCTCCTCCTCCGTCTCGCGCAGCGCCGTCTCCAGCGGCGTGACGTCCCGCGCCTCCTGTCCGCCGCCCGGGAACGCGTACTGCCCCGCGTGCGTGCGGAGGGTGGCGGGCCGCCGGGTGAAGACCACGTAGGGCACGCCCTCCCGCTCGAACAGGGGCAGGAGCACCGCGGCCTCTCGCAGCGCCCGGCCCTTCCACTCGAAGGTCCGCGCCGGCCTCGCCTTCAGCCGCGTCTCCAGCGCATCGAACAGGGCCTGCACACGCACGACCTCCCCCTTCCTCAATCCGTGACCTGCTTCTCCACCGGCGGCTTCGTCGGGGCGTCGGGCGTGGACAGGTTCTCCACGCCGGACATCGGCTTGAGGATGCTCGCCTGCAACAGCCCCAGCAGCACCAGGCCCAGCGCGATGCGGTACACCACGAACACCAGCGTGGTGCGCCGCTTCAGGAAGCTCAACAGCCATGCGATGGCGGCCATGCCCGACAGGAAGGCCACCAGCGTCCCCACCACCAGTGCCACCGTCGACGGACGCTCCGTGGCCTCCAGCAGGTGCTTCAGCTCGAAGATGCCCGCCAGCGTCGTCGCCGGGATGGACAACAGGAACGAGTAGCGCGCCGCGTCCTCGCGCTTGAGCCCCAGCGACAGGCCGCCCGTGAGCGTCGTGCCGGAGCGCGACGAGCCCGGCACCAGCGCCAGCGCCTGCCACAGGCCGATGATGATGCCGTCCTTCCACGTCATGTCCGCCACGGTGCGCTGGTGCGACGCGCGCCGCTCCACGACGAACAGCACGATGGCCAGCACGATGAGGCTGAACGCGATGACGTAGAGCGACCGGAACTGCGTCTCGATGACCTTCTTGAACGCCAGCCCGCAGATGCCGATGGGCAGCGTGCCCACGCCCACGAACCACGCGAGCCGCGCCTCCAGCGTGCCGAACGGGTCGCGCTTCACCAGCCCCACGACGAACGCCTTCACCAGCGCGACGATGTCCTTGCGGAAGTAGATGAGCACCGCGGCCACCGTACCCAGCTGGATGATGGCCGAGTACGCGGCGCCCGGGTCAGGCCAGCCGAACAGCTCCGGCGTGATGCGCAGGTGCGCGGTGGAGCTGATGGGCAGAAACTCCGTGAGACCCTGGACCAGACCCAGGACGATGGCTTCAAGCAGGCTCATAGGGGGCGTGGCGGTCAGGGATATGCCCTGCCCCCCTGCCCCGC
>NZ_RAVW01000771.1 GCF_003611585.1 Corallococcus exercitus
GAGGAGGCGTGTCTTGCCGGACACCTCTCTCAGCTGGCCTCGATGGCCGCTCTTCTCCTACCCTCAGCCCCTTCTACCCTCGCCCCCCTGCTTGGGCCTCCCGGCTCAAAAGGGCGAAAGTCGAGTCAGAGGGGCTGGGTGCGCTGGAGCAGCCAGTCGCGCGCGGCGCCCTGGAGGTGGGGCTGGAGCCGCTCGCGCACGGTGGCGTGATAGGCATTGAGCCAGTCCGTCTCCTCGCGCGACAGCAGGGCCGGGTCCACCAGCCGCGTGTCGATGGGGCAGAGGCTCAGCGTCTCGAAGCGCAGGAAGTCGCCGAACTCCGTCTTCTTGTCCGGCACCGCGGCGATGAGGTTCTCGATGCGGATGCCCCAGCGGCCCGGGCGGTAGAGGCCGGGCTCGTTGGAGGTGATCATCCCCGGCTCCAGCGCCGTGGTGAGGTCGTTGGGCATCGTCGGGGAGACGCCGTGCGGCCCCTCGTGGACGTTGAGGAAGAAGCCCACGCCGTGGCCCGTGCCGTGGCCGTAGTCCAGCCCCTCCGCCCACAGCGGCGCCCGCGCCAGCGCGTCCAGGTTCGGGGAGCGGGTGCCCCGGGGGAAGCGGGCCCGGGACAGGTTGATCATCCCGCGCAGCACCAGGGTGAAGTCGCGCCGCTGCTCCGCCGTGGGCTCCCCCACGGGCACCACGCGGGTGATGTCCGTGGTGCCGGACGTGTACTGCCCGCCGGAGTCGATGAGCAGCAGGCCCCGCGGCGTCTGCCCTGGCAGGCACACCGTCGCATGCGAGGACTGCGTCGCGCGGTAGTGCGGCATCGCGGCGTTCGCGTTGAACGCGGCGATGGTGGAGAAGCTGAGCGACACGAAGCCCGGGCGCCTTGCCCGCTCCGCGGAGAGGCGCTCGTCGACGGTCAGCTCGGTGATGGGCTCGCGGCCCAGGGCGGACTCGAACCAGGCGAAGAACGCGCACAGCGCGGCCCCGTCCTGCTCCATCGCGTTGCGGAAGTGCGCGAGCTCCGCGTCCGTCTTGCGCGACTTGGCCACGGTGGACGGGTTGAGCCCCTCCACCACGGAGACGCCCTTGCCCACCGCCTGCCGCAGCCCGTGGGTGATGCGCCGGGGGTCCACGAGCAGCCGCGTCCCCTCCGGCAGCGCCCCCAGCGCGCGGGCCGCCTCGTCGTAGGGGTGGAGGGTGACGCCGTCCGCCTCCAGCTCCGCGCGCAAGCCGTCCGGCACCTTGCCCGCACCGATGAACAGGCGGGCCCCACCGGGCTCCACCAGCAGGTGCGCCAGGAACACCGGGATGTAGTCCACGTCCGCGCCGCGCAGGTTCGTCAGCCACGCGACATCGTCCAGCGTGGAGATGAAGTGGTGCGTCGCGCCCAGCACGCCCATCTCCGCGCGCACGGCCCGCAGCTTGTCGGTGCGCGGCACCGGTGACAGCGCGTGCGCGTACACGGGCGCGGCGGGCAGGGGCGGCCGGTCCGCCCAGGCCTCCGCCACCACGTCCAGGTCCGTGCGCAGCACCACCCCCGCCGCCGACAGCTGCGTGGCCGCCGAGCGCGCCAGGCCCAGGCCCAGCACCGCCCCGTCCACCGCCACCACCTGCCCCTGCGG
>NZ_RAVW01000772.1 GCF_003611585.1 Corallococcus exercitus
CACGAGCCCCATCGTGTCCCCGGCGATGGACAGGCCGGTGCCCACGTCGCCATTCCCGTCGGCAATCTCCTTGCCCTGCACCACCAGGTCCAGCGCGGCCCCGATGGCGCCCAGGCCGCCCGCGACCCTCGTGGCCACCAGCGCGCCGCCGGACTTGTTCGCCGCGCTCAGCAGGGTGCCCGTGAAGCTGGTCAGCTGCTGCGCGGAGAACGTCCCCGCCCAGAGCTTCCCCAGCGTGTCCTGCGCCTTCGCGGATTGGTTCGTCTGGAAGATGCCAATCACCAGGCCCGCCGCCGCGAGGGGCCCACCCCACCTCGAGGAGCCGGCCTCCAGCGTCTTCAACGTCGACAGGCCCGCCTGGGACCTCCCCGCCGCCACGTCCCGCAGGCCCTCGATGCCCGTGCGAATCGCTTGCGGCAGGTTCTTGAAGTTGGCCTGGATGTCCGTGCCAGCGCTCCCGGCCTGCTGGCCCAGGTAGCCCAGGGTCAACACGGTCTGGAGGTGATCCACCGCCTGGCGGGGCGTGGCCTTGGGGAACTTCTCGAAGAAGCTCACCAGCGTGCCGGAGACGGCCTTCTCGCGCACGGTGTCCAGCGGCAGCGACGCCATGAAGGGCGCGAACGCGGCGCCGGGCGCCTCCATCCTCGCGGCCCAGTGGAGCGCCGTGGCGGCGCCCTTGGACTGGGCCAGCGCGGTGTACGCGGCCTGGATGGACGCGGCGTGCTCGGAGCCATCCGGCCCGCGCAGGGCCTGTTCCAGCAGGGAGGCGTTCTTCCCGAGCGTGGCCTCCAGCGTCTTCGCCTTCGCGTCGAAGCCGGCGTAGTCGCCGCCGTGCTGCTTGCGGAACTCCTCGATGTACGCGCGCTGCTGCGTGTCGGTGAGGTACGGCCCGAAGGACGCGATGTCGCTCGCCAGCCGCTGCTCCAGCGCCTCGCGTTCCGCCAGCGCCGCCGTGTAGGCCAGCTCCGCCGTGTGCACCTCGGCCACCGCCGTGTCCAGCTTGGCGTTCACGGCCGCGCCCGCGCTGCCCAGGCAGGACACCAGCGCGTCCCGGTCCGCGGGCAGCAGGTGGCCCCGCTTCGCCGCCGCCTCCAGCGCGGGCTTCATCGTGGAAAGGCTCCCCTGCTTCGCCACCGTTTCCAGCGCGCTGTTCGCCACGCGCAGCGTGCCCACGGAGGTGATGCCCGGGGGACGGGGCGGCGGGTTGGGCACCGCCTCCTGCACGCCGTGGGCGAAGTCCTTCGACAGCGCGTCCTCCAGCGTGCGCGAGGGCGTCGCCTGCAACAAATCAATAAGCTTCGCCTGGAGCGCGGGGTTGTCCGCGGCCTTCTGCAGCGCCACGTTCGCCGCGCCCGTGAGGGTTTTCGCCTGCGAATACCCCTGCGTCAGCAGCGACCACGCCTCCGCCACGTTCACCGTGGGCGCGCTGTCCGCCACCGCTTCGGTCGCCCGCATGGCCGACACGCCGCTCCCCTCCGGAGCGCCCGTGGCCATCGCGCCGTACCCCAGTCCCAGGAGGTCGGGTCCCCGGCGGGGCGGCGTCAGCACGAACGCATCCGGCGGCGCTGGAG
>NZ_RAVW01000773.1 GCF_003611585.1 Corallococcus exercitus
CTCGTAACGTCATCGCGGCCCGCTCCACCCACGTCCGTCCGCGGCCGTCACCGCTCCTCGTGGCGGTGGTCCCTACCCCGGGCCCGGCCTGTGGAGGGCCATCCAACACCGCCGCCTCGTGCCCGGCAAGGTGCGCGCGAGTACGTGATGCCATCGAGCGGACACCGCCCGGATTCACGTCCCGGCTGTCATTTTCCACTGGGGGATTCGGGCGCGCGGAGGAGCACACCGCACGCCCGGATGCTTCTGGACGCGCGGCCCGAGGTGGGGGCCGAGGCCGTCCATGTCCAGCACTTCACCGCCGGTCCGACAGGTGCGTCTTGCTCAGGCGCCGCAGTCCGCGCGGCAGCTGTCCGCCGTGGTGCCGGAGCCCGCGTGCTCGGTGAACTGGCACACGCCGTCGCCGCAGCGGAACAGCTCCGTGGGCTGCACGCGCGTGGTGATGGCCGGGTACGTCTTCCCGTTGTACGTGCACTGCGTGTAGTAGGGCTGGCTCGGGTCGCCCTTCGTGCAGAACTGCTCGCAGCTGCCGATGTTGGTGATGGGCGCGCAGCTGTCCGCGTCCAGCGTGAGGCCGCACGCGCGCGTGGAGCTCTCCGCGGCGCTGAAGTCGCGATCACGCGCCGCGAACAGGCCCTCGCTCGTGAAGAGGTTGCCAAAGAAGCAGCCCTCCTTCGCGCTGTACTGGGACAGCTCTTCCGCGGAGTAGGGCACCGCCGCGCCCTCCGCCGTGCGGCCCAGCACGGACAGCGCGATGTGCAGGCCGTACTTGTTCGCGTGCGCCGCCAGGCACGCGCTCACCGCCTGCTGCTCCGTCACCGTCGCGGGCTTGCCCGACGCCCAGCCCGGCGCCAGGCCCAGGCTGCCCTGCCACGTGTACTTCACCCCCGTCGTCGGGGACTGGAAGGTGCGCGTCTGCCCCGCCGGCACCGCGCACTTCACGATGTACGCCATCAACGTCGGCGACGTGTCCGCGTTCTGGTTGAACCAGTCGTTGAAGCCGTTCGTGGACAGGCCGTTGGTGGACAGGCCGTTCGTGGACAGACCGTTGGTGGAGAGCCCGTTGGTGGAGAGCCCGTTGGTGGACAGACCGTTTTCCACCTGCTGGGCCTGATCCGCCGTGGCCAGGTCCGCCGCGAAGGCGTCCTCCGGCATCGCGCCGCCACAACCCACGAGGGCCAGCAACGCTCCCGTCATCAACGCCGCCTTCAGGGGTTGGCGTGAGGCAACTCGGTTCCACCACTTGCTGCATCCACTTCCAGGCCGAAAAGCAGGGGTGAGGCGCATGTAGGGGGCTCCCGCTCGAGGGGAAGTCGGAGGACCGACTTCCAGAATGTCAGGCAGTCCAGGCTTTCAGCCAGAAAGGTGCTGAAACTGTCAGACAGGGGAATCGTGACGGATTCAGGATTGAAAATAAATACCGCTTCGTCAAAAAATTATGGTGTGGGTCCAATTCTCACGGAGTCAGACGTGTGCCAGTGAAGGGCATGGAACCACAGGCCTGTAGCGGATGCGGCAGGGGGGAGGAGGAGCTGGCTCTTATACACAT
>NZ_RAVW01000774.1 GCF_003611585.1 Corallococcus exercitus
CCCCAGGAACTGCCTGTCCCGTCCTACCCCGCCGTCGAGACCTTCATCGAGAAGGCCTCCGCCAGCGACGTCCAGGCGCTCTTCGCGCCCGTGAAGGAGGGGCTCGCCGGCCTCAAGGGGCCGCGCGCGGAGGTCGGCAAGAAGGCCCAGGCTGCGATCGCGCGGTCCGAAGAGCTGCTGGCCCTGCTCGTGGACGTCCGCGAGAAGCTCGTCGCGGAATCGAAGCAGTCCAAGGGCCGGAAATAACAGGCTTTTCGGGAGCCCTGACGATTTCTCGTCACCAGCAGGCAACCGGCGGCTGGCTCTCCCGATAATCCATTGAAAGAGCCACGGGATGATCCCCGGCTCCCCTTTTGAATCAACGCTGGCACCAGCGCGGAGGCTGAAATGAGCAAGATCGACAGCGGCATGATGGGCCCGAACCTGCGCATGAACACCCAGATGACCACGGCTCGGCAGACGCCGAACACGAGCTTCGGTGCGCGCGTGCAGAACGGCCTGAACAGCACCGTCGGCGCCGTGGGCGCGGGCGTGGGCGCGGTGGCCGGCTTCGTTCCGGGCGCCGGCATCGTCTCCGCCGCGGTCTCCTCCGCGCAGACCTTCTCCGGCGCCTCCGGCTCCGGCATGCAGGGTGGCCCCTACGTCGGCGTGATGAACACCGGCTCCGGCGCGGTGCCCTCCACCAACCTGCCCGGTCCGGGCACGGGCGTGTCCACGGGCGGCTCCACGTCGCTGGGCACCAGCGTCGGCGGCAGCGCCTCCGGTGGTCAGGTGTCGGATCAGCTGACCAACAACAGCAGCCTCAAGACGATGATGGACGACAACGTCAAGCTGCTGAACCTCCAGTCGGCCATGCAGCACGAGTCGCAGCTCTTCACGGCTGTTTCCAACGTGATGAAGTCGCGGCACGATACGACCAAGAACTCCATCGGCAACATCCGCTAGTCTTCACGGACAGCGGAATCTGACCGGTGCAAGGAAGGCGGCCCTCGACGGCCGCCTTCCGTGCTTCCGGCGACAGGAAAGGAAGCGCGACGTCCATGGCGGAGACCCCTTCGGAGATTGCCAACAGCCTCGTGCCCCTGGCGCGCCAGCCGGCCATGGTCCTGCTGGAGTCTGGCTACCTGTGGCTGGACATGGGTCACTTCGACAAGGCCAAGGAGGTCTTCGTCGGTGCCGCCGCGCTGATGCCCAAGAGCGAAGTGCCGCAGATCGGCCTGGGCGCCGTGGAGTTCGCGCAGGGCAAGCATGACAAGGCCCTGGCGGCCTACCGGGTCGCCCAGCGCCTGGCGCCCCTGTCGTCGCTGCCCCGGGCACACGCCGGGGAGGCCCTGCTGTTCATGGGCAAGGTGCCGGAGGCCCTCAAGGAACTGAAGGCCGCCATCGACCTGGAGCCGGAAAGCGACGGCGCGAAGCTGGCCCAGGCGCTCATCCAGGCGAAGGAAGCGGGGGCCCTGCCTCCGCCGAAGAAGTAGCAGGCAGGAAGAAGGAGGTACGTCGATGGCTGTCGGTGGAGTCGGACGTGGGGGTGGGAAGGGC
>NZ_RAVW01000775.1 GCF_003611585.1 Corallococcus exercitus
CCCCCACCCCGGTTCCCGGCCTGGGGCTGGGTGGGGACGGCGTTGTGCCTGGGGTTGCTGCTGGCGGGCCCTGGGACCTGGGAGGTCCTGGTTCGAGGCTGGACGCGCAATACAACCCCACGGGTCCTTGAGACTGTTTCCGCCCCGCTTGGTCATAAACTGGCCAGCGAGCCAGACCGCCCGCACAGTGTTCCTGTCGCCGCCCCGGCGACCGCTGCCTCCGTGGTGGCGCCGAAAGAGGGACCTGCACCCGTGACAACCAAGCCCCTTGTTCCGTCGTCTCCGAAGCCTGTTCGCGCCCTCAAGGCCGCCGCGATCGCGTCCTGCGTGGCGGGCATGGCCTGCGCCAGCGCGCCCTTGGTGGACCGGCCCACGCCTCCCGCCGAGGACTGTCCGTTGGATGCGCAGGAGGCCATGCAGAAGCTGAGAATCGAAGGCATCCAGTGGGCCGCTAAATTCGACCCGACTACGCGCTCCGATTTCGTCACTGTCCGAGAGGGACGTGCCGCGGTGTACACGCACGGCAGCGAGGGGCGTGTGCAGTGGGGCTCCATGTTGACCGGTACGCTCTACGTCGGTTCCAAACGGGTCTACGGTCGTTTCACCCAACTGCGTCAGAAGAAGACAGGTGAAACATTTCCCGTATGTATCGAGCTCTGGTTTTTGGATGACCGGACGCGGGGCGTTCCTCGCAGTGAAGGGGGAGACGAGAACACCGCCATCGTTCCCAACATGATGTCCGTGAAGGGTGTGTGGCGATACGACGAATAGGAGGGTGCGTGCTCCTATTCCTGATTCCGTTCCTGGCAGCCGCGGATGGAGGGGTACCAGACGACGCAGCCACTCCACTTCCCGCACAGGTCTGTCCCGACGTGGGACTGGCGGCGATGCTATCCGCGGAGATCCTGGGTCAAGGGGGAGTCCAGACATTGGAGTTGAAGGGGCCCGATCCAGGTCCCTCGGGCCCAGAGTTCCAGTTCAGGAGCTTCCGCTCCGCGCGCCGGGTCGCGGTGCAGTTGGAGTTCCCTGGAAGGTTGCCGCTATCTGGCAGGGTTGCCAGGGCGAGTCTCAGTGGCCCGAACCATCAGACCCTGAGTGTCGTGGAAGTGATTGAGGTTGCGCCCGACCCTGAAGACGGAATCGCCCGGATCATCGTGGAAGCCGAAGCCCAGCCCCGGGAGGCACGTGGTGTCTACACGCTGGAGCTCCAGGACGCGGAAGGCACACGGTTGCTCGTCCTCCCAGGGGTGCGGTTTCCGTCCGTCTGAGCAATCCAAGAAGCGGGCCAGGGCCAGGACGGAGCCATGAGCCGAGGCACCCGCCGGGAGTGCCTTCGCAAAACCTGTCCGACAGTCGGACAGGTTTGCGCAGCCTGGGGCTCCAGGCCGCGCGGGCCTGGCATCCACCGGGGACGGTGGGCCTCCGCGTCCATGTCAGACCCATCTGGTTGGATGGGCGTGGTTGGGGCGAGGAGGGTGGCGTTGAGGGTACGGGTGGGGCTCGTGGCGTACGTGGAGGAGCAA
>NZ_RAVW01000776.1 GCF_003611585.1 Corallococcus exercitus
GACTCGACTTTCGCTCTTTTGGAGCGAGGGGGCGAGCGCTGCGGTCTACGCCGCGCGCTCCTGGGGGTGCGTGGCGCGGGAGGCGGCGCGTAAGTTGGCGCGAAGTCGACGCGGCGAGTGCCAGCGGGCACGGGCCAGGGTGGCTTGAGCCAATCGCAGGACATCCGCGAAGCTGACAGTGGCCTTGGTGGTGTACCAGGGTCGCACAGGCAGCTTCAGTTGCTGCCAGCTGGCGGCCAGCTCCAGGTACCAGAGGACGAGCAGGGTGTAACTCAAGCCTGCGAAGGGAGCGGTGCGCAGCACGGCCAGGCGGCGGCGGGCACGTGAGTCGGCGAAGCCAAGCAGCTGTTTCAAGTCTCGGAAAAGCACTTCGATGCTCCACCTGAAGGCATACCTTTCCACCACTTGGAGGGCCGTGAGGGAGGCGTCGGTGCAGAAGAAGACGCGCAGGGGCCGGCTGCCGCCCGTCATCCGCACGACGACGACCTTGAGCATCCGCTCTCCGGCAGCACTCCTCCAGCGGGCCACCACCTCCTTGCAGTCCACCTGCTGCGACTGGCCGTAGAGAAAGGCCGTCAGCCGCTGCCAGGGGAGCGCGGCATCCCGGGCGAGGGCCTGGGGCTTGGGCACCGTCACGTCGCGCGTCAGCCACCGGCCCGTCTTCGGCGAGCGGCACCGGTGCGTGCGCGGGCGAGTCAGCACGGCGTCTGGGCGCATGGCGCCGACGA
Source organism: Corallococcus exercitus (assembly GCF_003611585.1). GTDB lineage: Bacteria > Myxococcota > Myxococcia > Myxococcales > Myxococcaceae > Corallococcus > Corallococcus exercitus. The sequence continues at coordinate 729 of NZ_RAVW01000776.1, forward strand.
AGACGAGCCGTTGCGGCAACTGCTTGAGCACGGTGCTGCACGAGTAGGCCTCGTCTGCGGCAAGCTCCACGGGAGCCGTGGGCAGCCAACTGAGGACACGCTCCACCAGCTCTCGGCCCAGCTGCGTCTTCTTGCGGTGCGCAATGCCTTTCCTCTGGCACTCGGCCTGGGTGCGGTAGAGCCGGAAGAGGACGGGCAGCGCCCAGGGGCGCGAAGCAAAGGGCACCTGCACCAGCACCGCCAGCGTCACCCAGACGTGGCCGAAGCAGAAGACGTGCACAGCTCGGGTGGAGTGCACCGCATCCAGGTGGCTGCCCAGACCGAATACCTTCGGCCCTTTGTGGCTGCACAGGGTGTCGTCGAGCACCAGTCTCAGGGGCCCCAGGGCCGCCAGTTTCAGCAGCAGCAGTCGGCCCACTTCGTCCGCACTCCAGCGGGCCCGGGAGAAGAAGCGATGGAAGGCCGCGTGGTGCTGCACGCCCGAGACGCCCGCAGCCACCAGCGCCTCGGTGACCGCGTGCGTGCCGCCACTGCACACCCAGCCGGCGAACAGCACCAGGAAGCGCAGGAACGAGGGCTCGGTGAAGGCGGGCCGGACCAGCTGCAAGACTCGCAACAGTGCATACAAATGGGAGGCGGCCATCGGGAGACCTCGAAGGTGCTGGAGGAGGCGTGTCTTGCCGGACACCTCTCTCAGCTGGCCTCGATGGCCGCTCTTCTCCTACCCTCAGCCCCTTCTACCCTCGCCCCCCTGCTTGGGCCTCCCGGCTCAAAAGGGCGAAAGTCGAGTC
>NZ_RAVW01000777.1 GCF_003611585.1 Corallococcus exercitus
GGAGGGTTGCGCAGAATAGCGGCTCAGCCCGGCTGGGAGGCAGGGGGAGAAGCCGGGGCCTCGAGGAGGACGAAGACGCAGAAAAGCCGGCTGCGAGTGAGCAGCCGGCTGACGTTATGGGCCAGCAGTTTGAGGAAGACTTCCGCGTCGATGGTGGGGGGATGGCGGGAAGAGAGGCGACGAAAGCCCATGTCCTGCTGGAGGGAGGCGAAGACGGGCTCCACGGTGGCCATGCGCTGCAGATAGCGCGCCTTGGCGTCTGGCTGCTTCATGCGCGTCTGCATGGCCTCCAGCAGGCCTTCGTACTCCCAACGCACGGTGAAGGTGCGGCGCTCGGCTTGGGAGCACTGCGGACGCAAGGGGCACGTCGGACAGCCCTGGCCGAAGTAGACCTCGCACCGGTCGAAGTGATTGAGCACCGGCCCGTGCATGGTGCGCCCTGCCGGACACACCACGGCCCTGCGCGCGTGCTGAAGTTCAAACGCCTCGCGTGGGAGCATGCCGGGCTTGGTGGCCAGAGGGCCCGTGGCCGGGCCCGGGTTGAGCAGCACGTCCATGCAGGCGTGGTGGAGGGCTGCGAAGCGCAGGTCCTCTTCGCTCCAGTAGCCGGAATCCCCGGCGACTTGCAGCCGCAAAGGCAGGGGCACTCCGGCTGCGTGCAGCACGCGGCGCGTCTGCTGCATCGCGCCTTCCAGGTGGCCCTTGTCATTGCCCGAGGCCGTCAGCAGGACGCCCACCACCAGTCGCTGCGTGACGCCGCTGGCCACCACCGTGAGGCGGTGCCCCGGGTGCACGCCATTGCCAGGAAACTGCATGAGGGCCGCGCGGGGGTTGCTGAGCACCACGCTTGCCTGAGCCCGTTGCTCGCACAGGTGGACCGCCTCCTGGTGCTTGCGCACCTGCCGCGCGTGCTGCGCGCGCTGGCAAGCGTCCAGGGCGTCGGCGTCCACCGCGCGCAGGGGATTCAAGCGCCGCAGCGACTGCGTGCGCACGCGCACCTGGCTGCGACTGGCATGGGCACGCAAACGCACGCTGTCGATTCCCAGCTCCCGCGTGCGCACCAGGCCCTCCTGCACCGCCCAGCGCACCGTCTCTTCCAGGGCTGCCAGGAAGAGGGCGCCATTCTGGGCCCGAAAGCGGTTGAGGACCGCCACGCTGATGCAATGGCCGCCGCTGAGCCAGCGCAAGGCGCAGTCCGTTTGCAGCGCTCGCGCCAGCCGCGTCCCCTGGTGCAGCCCGATGAGGCTGGCGTAAAGCCAGAGCCCCAGCAGCTGACGCGGAGCGAACCCATTCTGGCCCAGGGCCGAGGAGCGCGCTTCCACCTGCGTCAGCTCGAAGCGCTCCACCACGCGCCACACCCTTCGGGCCAGATGCTCCCGGGGCACCAGCCGCTCCGCCAAGGCCAGCGCTTCTCTGTCGGGCGCCTTGAATCGCGGCGTCGGGTCCTTCGGGATGCGCCGCCTCGGCTGCTTCGCTGGCGGGCAGGGCCGTCCTGCCTCCTGCTTCATCTGCTCTCTAC
>NZ_RAVW01000778.1 GCF_003611585.1 Corallococcus exercitus
GCCCCGCTGCGTGCCCAGCGCGAGCAGCAGCCGGGCATCCGCGGCGGTGTGGATGCCCACGCGGTCCAGCTCACGGTCGAGCGCCACGAGCACCGGCAGGCCCAGGTCCTCCGGCCCCTTCAGCTTGCGGCCGAAGGGCCAGGACCACGCGCCGCCACGGGGCGCGGCCGGCTGGCGGAGCGCATCCAGGCGCTGCCGCAGAGGGGTGAGCTGACGCGCGAGCACGCCTCAGCGCCGCCTTCCGTGCACGGCCCCGGTGCTCACTGCGCGGTCCGCCGCTCCAGCACCTGCCGGCTGAAGCGTCCGAAATCTTCGTCGATGCCGCGCAGCTGGGTGGACAGCTTGCGCGCGCTCTCTCCCAGCTCGCCCGGGAGTGTCTCCAGCATGCCCAGGGTGGCCTTGAGCCGCACCAGCTCGCCCTCCTTGAGCGCGAGCTGGGGGAAGCGGCTGCGCACCAGCCGTTCGAAGGTGCGCTCCGCGTCCGCACGGCCGTTGAGCGCGTCAGGCGCGGGCAGTGCGGACAGCAGCTGCGTCAGCCAGCTGCGCAGGTACTTGAGGCGCGACTGGAGGAAGGACAGCTCCGCCTCGGCCACCGCCGCGCGCACCGTATCGGAGAGGAACGCCGAGGACGACGGGGGGCGCGCCGCCATCAGCTGTCCATCCAGGCCCACCAGCGCGGACAGCTCGCCGTCGGGGGCCTGCGCGGACAGCTCGCCCCGGTAGTAGGTGTACGCGTCGCCGTTGAGCACGGCGTTGGGGGCCGGCGGGGGGCTGGCCACCTCGCGCGACAGCACGCGGGCGTGCTCCCGGAGGCGGTTCTCCATCAGGTCGCGGCACTCGGCGAGCACCGGCTCCGCCGTCACGCCCTCGCGCCGCAGGTTCTCCGCCACCGCCTGCACCGCGCGGCCGTACTGCTCGATGCGCTCGAACGGGGTCGCGCCCAGCACCTCGCGCGCGTACGCGATGCTCAGCGGCCGGAGCAGCTCCTGCTTCAACCCGGCCTGCGAGGGGTCCAACGCCGTGAGGGCGTTCTCCAGCTGGGTGAGGCGCCGCGAGTCCGCGGAGAGCGCATCCAGCGGATCCTTGCGGCCCCGGGGCGCCTGCGCGGGGAACGCCGACGACACCCGGCGCCGGAGCGCGGCCACCACCCGGCGGCGCGTGTCCCGGTCCGCGTCGCGCAGCCGCTCGTGGAGGGAGGGCACGGCCTCGCTGAGCATCGCCGCCAGCGAGCCCATCACGCCCAACTCTTCCTCCAGGTTCTCCGCGAGCCCGACCAGCCACTCCATCTTCACGCTGTCCTCGAACGCGAGCCCCTCCGCCGCGGACGCGCTCATCTCCAGCGCCTGCTCCAGGAACCGCGCTGACGCCTCGCACAGTGCGGGGTAGCCCGGCCGCAGCTCCGGTACCGCGCGGCACAGCTCCAGGACGTCGCGGATGGCGATGAGCAGCGACACGCCGCCGCGCCCCTCCCCCTGCC
>NZ_RAVW01000779.1 GCF_003611585.1 Corallococcus exercitus
GGGCAGGAGGGTGGGGAGGTCGCCAGCCAGTGCGTGGTGGACACCTTCGCGGGCTTCAGCGACCGGCTGGACCGCGACCGCGACGGCACCTGGCCGGATGCCGTGGACCCCGCAAGGAGCCGCGAGGAGAACTACCTGGCCGCGTGCACCGCGCTCGCCCAGCGCACGCTGCGCGTGCGCCGCGTGGGCAAGCTCAAGGAGATGGCCTCCACGGTGGTGGCGCTCGCGGTGGGAGAGCGCTGGGCCGCGGTGGCCCACGTGGGCGACAGCCGCCTGTACCGCCTGCGCGAGGGCCGCCTGGAGTCGCTCACGCGCGACCACTCGCTCATCGAGGAGCTGCGCGCGGCCGGGCGCGAGCCGCCCGGCAACCCGGCCAACCTGCGCCATCTCATCACCCGCGCCCTGGGCACGGAGAACGCGGAGCCCACCCTGCAGCGGCTGGAGACGCAGCCCGGGGACATCTTCCTCCTGTGCTCGGACGGGCTGTATGAGCCGCTGGGCCCGGAGGTGCTGAAGGAGCAGCTGCGCGCGTCCTCCGCCCAGGCCGCGTGTGACGCGTTGGTCTCCGCCGCCTACGAGGCCGGTGGCCGCGACAACATCACCGCCGTGGTGCTGCGCGTGGCGGTCTGAGCGCCTCCCCGCCGTGTCACACGCTGGGAGTGCGGGGCCCTGAACCCCACAGGTCGGTCCTGACCGCCGACCCGACGCGATGGGTCCGGCCGGACGGAGGGGGAGTCACCCGACACAGGGACTTCAATCCTTCGTTTATTCCAGGTTAATCTGGGGACTCCCCCCTCGCGTCCCCCTCCCCTCGTCCGAGCACCCGTTGCGTATGACGCTCAGTCTTGCCGCACGCCTGACCGCGGCCCTCACCGCCGTCGTTATCGCCCTCACGCTGCTCACCGTGACGTTGATGGGGCTGTCGCTGCGCTCGCGCGTGGAGTCCGAGATGGCCTCCGCCCTGACGCGGGATTCGACCCGCTGGCAGGCGCTGAAGGAGCAGGAGCTGCGGGTCCTGACGGAACTGGGGCACGTGGCGGCGGCCAACGCCGCGTTCACGCGGGCCTTCTCCCGGGAGCGCTCGGAAGCGGCCACGCTGTTGAACGAGCAGCGCGCGGTGCTGGGCGTGGACCTGCTGGCGCTGGTGGGCGTGGACGGTTCGGTGATCGCGTCCACGGGCGAGGAGAACCTGCCGGGCCTTCCCAAGGTGGTGCGCCAGCAGGGGCAGGTGCTGCTGCCGGCCACGGGGGCGCCGCTGCTCGCGGTGGCGCAGCCGCTCCAGGCCAATGGAGCGCCGGTGGGCTACCTGGTGGTGGGGGCGGAGCTGGGCGCGGAGGAGCTGAAGCGGCTGGGCGCGGGGAGCGAGCACCTGGAGTCGCTGCTGCACGTGGGGCCCCGGCTGGTGGCGCAGTCGCTGCACGTCGTCCCGGCGCCCGCGCTGCTGGGGGCGAGCCATGGGG
>NZ_RAVW01000077.1 GCF_003611585.1 Corallococcus exercitus
CTCCCGCGGCTCAGGGCGCCGGGCGGGGGGCGGAGGCGAAGCCCAACCGGCGCAGCATCACCTGCCGGATGGACGGGATGCGGAAGCGGAAGATGAAGGCATCCGCGAAGTAGTGCGCGAGCACGCACGCGAAGCCCAGCGAGGTCAGCGCGCGGAGCAGGGGATGCGCCTGCGCGCCGCCGCCGATGCCCAGCGAGCCGCGCATGGGGCCATCCAGCAGGAAGCCATGCACCACGCCCAGCGCGAACAGCGGGAGCATGGACGCGACCATCGCCGGCCAGATGAGCTTCTGGCTCAAGCGGGGGGCGTCTCCCTCGCGCGGCTCCAGCATGCGGGCGCTGAGGACGTAGTACTCCAGGCCGTGCATGCCCGGGAGCATCACGTAGCCCCAGGACGGGGCCACGAGCGCGAGCCCGGTCGCCGTGGCCATGCCCAGGAGGTAGAGCACCTTGGGTCCGCTGGCGGCACCGGAGCGGAGCACGCTGCGGAAGAGCAGGAGGAAGTAGCCCAGCCAGACGGCGATGAGCACGGGCAGCGTCTGCCACGGCAGGACGGCGCCCTGGCCCACGTCGAGGTAGGCGGGGGCGCCGGGCGCGGCGGACTCGGCGACGAAGAAGATGCGGACGAGGAGGACGGAGAGGAGCAGCGGGACGTAGAGCTGCTGGAGCTTGCGCTCGAGCGGGGAGGGCGGGGACAGGCCCTCCTGTCCGCCACGCAGGCCGTGCAGGGACCACAGACCCCGGTGCTGCGACAGGGTGTGGTGCATGCCGAAGACGTTGAAGATGACTGCGACGGCGAAGGTGTGGATGGAGCGGTCGGCGTAGAAGGTGAAGAACAGCGCGGCGCCAACGGCAAGCATGGCCAGGGCACCGGCGAGGATGGTGCGCGGCTGCTTGGGGGCGGCGGTCAGCACGTCGCGGTGCACGCCGAAGAGCAGGAACGTGAGGATGACGTGTGTGGCATTGCCCAGGAGGTTCTGGGCGGTCCATCCCAGGAGCCGGTGGGCATTGTCCGCGGCGTCCGGGGCGAGGAACGTGCTGGCGAAGGCCGCCACCAGGGTCAGGGCCAGGGGGATGCCCAGGATGGCCAGGTCGGCCCGGGGAGAGAACAGCCACAGGCGGCGAAAGCGCAGGGTGCCGGACGCGGCCGGCGTGTCCTGCTCCGTGGCGGTGGCGACTCCGGGGCTCAGCGGTGTCATGGGACTGGGAGTATACCGGGTCTCCAGGGGGCCAGGACCCGAGCCACCCTGCCTGCCGAGGCGGGAGGCGGGGAGAGCGTGCCCAGGAGTGGTTCAAGCCGATGGAGGTGGGACGGATGATCGGGAGACGGGGGATTCAGATTGCTTCGCTGACTCCCAGTTCATACAGGGAGTGGCTGCGCCTGACGGCGTTCTGCCTCGTGATGGTCGCCATCAACGCCGTATTGGCCTGGGGACGATCGCTCATCGGGGGACCTGTGTTCTGGGTGCTCTGGGCCGTATGGCTGGCCTGCACGGTGTTCTATCTGGGGCGGCGTGTCTGGCTGATTCGTGTCTCACGCGCTTCGACCTTCGACGACACCGACGAGCGGCTGTGGAATGGCTTCCAGCTGTTGGGCCTGGCCACCTTCGCGGTGAGTTGGACCAGCGGCGCCGTCTACCACCGTTGATGCGGCATGACTGCATGTGTAGACACTGCCGGAGGCGTTGTTGACGACCGGTGGTAGGGGAGGTGGGCCATCAACAGGACCACGGTGTGGACTCTCGCGGCAGGCTTGCCGATCCTCATGGCGATTCCTGTGCTTACCATCGCTGTGTCGGGAAGAACGCGAATCGTCCTCGTGAATGAAGCCGGGAGGGAGCTGCGTGTCTTGACTGCCCGGATTCCTGGCGAGGAATGTGTTTTTGAGAAGGTTCCAGTTCATGGCCGTGTCGTCTGTCAGGGACGGGCGAACGCGGATGGATACCTGTCCATCGACCTGGAGCTCACGGATGGCGGCAAGACCGGGTTGGAATCCACCGCGTTCGTGAATCCGCTGATCGGACTGCGAGGCGTCGTCACCGTGAATGCGGACGGTGGGATCCGCGTGCAGGAGGACTGAGTCGTGGGACTCTATCTGTGTCTTTGAAGATGATGATGAGCTGGAGTTGGCGGGAGCGATTTGAAGACCGGAGGGACGAGGCACCATGCGGCAGCAGTCCAGACAGGCCTCTTTTCGGAGCTGGTTCCCCCAGCGGGCCGAGATGCTGCAATGAAATCATCTGCTCGCGGGCTTCCCCGGTTGGGGCTTATTGGATTGCTGTGCTGGTTCGTGCCGTCGGTGGGCGTCACGCTCGTGCTATATTGCCTCGGTCTTTTCGGGCTCTCGCAGTTGACCAAGTACCCCTTCCCTGGGGACCCACCTGTCGCGGACCTGAACACGGAACTCGCGCTCTACGGGTGGCCGTTCATCCTTGTCGGCTATTGCTTCTTCTTCGTCGCCCGGAAGGAGCCCGCCCGGATCATCCAGCTCTGGCGAAACGTGCTCCATCCGTTGACCTTGCTGTCATTCCTGGCGATAGCGCCGTCCTTTGCGCTGGTTGCCGTCAGGCATTGGGGGGAATGGAGCGACCTCAAAGCCATGCTTCAGGTCCACGAGGCCCGGGTCCGTGCACTCTCAAGCCGGGCCGATGGGACCTTGTCGCAAGATGAGTTCGCGCGGGCGAAGGCGTGGTTCCAGGAGCAGCCCGTCACCTTCCGCTTCGCGTTGAAGTCTGAACCCGTGAAGCTTCGCCTCATGATGACCATCCCTCCCTACGTCGGGGTCGATTTCAGGGACGGAGGGGCTGCGGTCTTCGACCCGGTGACGATGGCCTGCATCTCCTCGGATTGAGGCTGGAGCCCTGCATGGGTCCGTCCCTCAGGGACTCTACGTAGGGGACGGGGTTCATCCTCCACCTACCCCGTGCTAAAACGGGAAGGTCCATGGAAGGCCGACTGCTTCTGAAGAACTGCGCCGTGTTCCGTGCGGACGGTCGCGTCCGTCACGGCATGGCCGTCGTGGTCGAAGAGGGCATCATCCGCCGCGTCGCCCCCGACGCCGAGGTGCCCGTGCTCCCCGGTGACTGGGAAGTGGCGTGTCGCGGCCGGCTCGTCGCTCCCGGGCTCGTGGACTGTCACTCGCACATGGTCAACGGGCAGCTGTTGCCCCCCAATGGCGACTTCCTCCTGCGCCAGCCCCGCTCGCGCCTGGAGCGCATGCGCGGGGTGGCCAACCTCCTCACCGCCGAGGACGTGGAGATCCTCACCCGCTTCGCCGCCGCCCGCGCGCTGCTCGATGGCGTCTCCCTCGTCGTGGACCACCTGTCGTGCCCCACCGACGTCGCTGGCGGCCTGGAGGCCCAGGCCCGCGCCGCGAACACGCTCGGCATCCGCCTGGTCACGTCCCACTCCACGCACAGCCTGGATGGCGCCGCCGTGGCCGACTCCCAGGCGGACGCCAACGCGGACTTCGTCCGTCGCTACCGCGAACACCCTCGCGTCCGTGGCGCCCTGGGCTTCCATGCGTCCTACACCTGCGAGGACTCCCTCCTGTCCCGCATCGCCGGACACCGCCAGGAGCTGAACGCATCCGTCGTCTTCCACCTCGCGGAGAACGAGGACGACCTCTCCACCACCTACGCCACGCATGGCCGCCGCGTCGTGCCCCGCCTGGACGCGCTGGGCCTCCTGGGGCCTCACGCCATCGCCGGCTATCCCCGCGCCGTGGAGCGCTCCGAGGCGGAACGGCTGGCCGCCTCCGGCACCTTCATCGCCCTCACGCCTCGCGCCACCCGCTCCATGGACCGCGCGGCTGAATCCGCCGACGGCGCGCTGTCCAGCCTCCACCTCGTGGGCCTGGGCACCGGCGGCCATGGCACCCTCCAGGAGGAGCTGGCCGGGGCGCTCGTCAGCATGCTGTCCCTGGCGCGCTCCGGGCGCATGCCGGACCTGGATGACTCGCTGGCGCACCTGTTCGTCAGCGGCCCCGCGGAACTCTGCACCCGCCTGTATGGCAAGCCTTCGGGCGGCGTGGACGAGGGCAGCATCGCGGACCTCGTCGTCTACGACGCCATCCCCGCCGCCGACCCGGAGACGGGCTACTCGCCCTTCCTCCTGGGCCAGCTCGTCGCCGCCCGCGTGGCGTGGACCATCGTCGATGGCCGCGTCTGCGTCCGCGAAGGGCAGCTCCTGGGCAGCGACTACGTGGACCTGGCCCGCGACGCCGCCGCGGCGCTCGCTCGCGTCTGGTCCCGCGCACGGCTGGGTTCGTAGGGTAGAAGGGGCGCGTGAGTGCCCTGCCTCCCCGCCTCGTGGACCTGCTGCGTGCTTCCCGCGCCCGCCGGGGTCCGCTGCTCGCCGACCCCGCGACCTCCGCGTTCCGCCTCCTGAACGGCGCCGCGGACGGCGTGCCCGAAGTGACGGCGGACGTCTTCGGCGACGTCGTCGTGGTCAGCCTCTACCGCGACCTCACCGACGCGGAAGAGGCCACGCTGCTCGATGCCGCTGTCTCCGCGTGGACACCCCGGAGCGTCTACCTGAAGCGCCGTCCCCGTGAGGCGCGCGTGCTCGCCAACGTGGCGAAGGACGCGCTGGCTCCGGAGTCCGCCGCTCGGGGGGAGCCCGTGGAGGACTTCGTCGCGAAGGAGAACGGCCTGTCCTTCCACATCCGCCCCGGACAGGGCCTCTCCGTGGGGCTCTACCTGGACATGCGCGACACCCGCGCGTGGCTCCAGGCCCAGGCCTCTGGACTCACCGTCCTCAACCTCTTCGCGTACACGTGCGCCTTCGGCGTCGCCGCGACCGCTGGGGGCGCGAAGCGTGTGCTCAACATGGACGCCAGCCGCCGCGTGCTGGAGTGGGGCGAGGAAAACGCGCGCCTCAACGGTCAATCCGTGGACCGCTACGACTACGTGGCTGGCGATGTCTTCGATTGGCTCGGACGGCTCGCGAAGAAGGGGGAAGTCTTCGACGTCGTGGTCGCGGACCCTCCGTCGTTCTCCACCACGAAGACGACGCGCTTCTCCGCCGCTCGCGACTACGCCCGGCTGGCCGAGGCCGCCGCGAAGGTGGTGGCTCCCAAGGGTCGCCTGGTCGCCTGCTGCAACCTGGCGGGACTGCCTTCGCGCCGGTTCGAAACGATGGTGCTGGAGGGCGTGACGCGGGCAGGCAGGACGGGGAAGGCAGTGGGGTCGCTCGGTCCCTCGGGGCTCGACTTTCCGGCCCCTTCTGGTGAGGAACCGGCGCTCAAGGTGCACGTCGTCCAACTTCGTTAGCGCCTCCGGGCGGGGCGCGGCTACATTGCTTCCATGGCTCCCGCCGCCTCCTCGCCCCCGCGCGACGCGTTCCGCTTCGGCAACTACCGGCTCATCGACCGGATTGCTGTAGGGGGCATGGCAGAGATCTTCCTCGCGCACCAGGTGGATGCCCGTGGCGATGAGACGCCCATCGTCATCAAGCGCATCCGTCCGCACCTGTCCAAGCACGCGGCCTTCGTGAAGATGTTCCTCAACGAGGCGCGGCTGGCCGCCCAGCTCAACCACCCCAACATCGTGCAGATCCACGACCTGGGGAAGATCGTCGACAGCTACTTCATCGCCATGGAGTACGTGTCCGGCCGCGACATGCGCCGCGTCGTGCCCAAGGCCGAGTCGCTGGGGATTCCCTTCCCCATGGTGTACGCGCTGAAGATTGCCTCCTGCGTCTGCGCGGGCCTGCACTACGCGCACCAGAAGAAGGACCGCCACGGCAATCCCCTCAACATCGTCCACCGCGACGTGACGCCGGAGAACATCATCGTCGCGTTCGACGGCTCGGTGAAGGTGCTCGACTTCGGCATCGCCAAGGCCGCCAACCAGGTGGAGGAGACGCGCTCGGGGGAAATCAAAGGCAAGCTCAGCTACCTCTCCCCGGAGCAGTGCCTGGGCCGGCCGCTGGACTGCCGCAGCGACATCTTCTCGCTGGGCACCGTCCTCTACGAGTGGCTCACCGGCTTCAAGCTCTTCACCGGCGACTCCGACGTCGCCGTCATGCGCAGCATCACCGAGGCGAAGATCTACGCGCCGTCGTACTTCCGCGAGGACCTGCCGGAGCGCGTGGAGGCCATCCTGATGCGCGCGCTCGCCCGCGACCGCGAGCGCCGCTACCAGACCGCACTGGACATGCAGCGCGACCTGGATGCCTTCCTGGACGCGTATGACTTCACGCCCACGCCGCTGCACCTGGCCAACTTCGTCAAGCAGCTCTTCGAGGATGAGCGCCCGCAGGAACTGAAGCGGCTGTCCACGCGCCAGTCCTCCGCGCCCACGTCGGAAGTGGCGCTGGAGCTGTCGGAGGTGGCGGCGTCCGTGGACGGCCCGCCCACGGAGGCCATGCGCCTGGACGAGGGCACCGCCACCGAGCCGCGCCTGCTCGCGCTGCCGTTGGACCCCGCGCTGTACGAGAAGCTGGAGGCCCAGGCCCGGAAGGCGAATGTCTCCGTGGCGAAGCTCGCGGCGGATGTGTTGGAGGGCTGGCTGAAGACGCGCTGATCCGCGTGTCTTTGGTTGCCGCACTCATGCCCCGGCTGAAGCTGACGCTCGAATACGAAGGCACCCGGTACGTGGGCTGGCAGGTGCAGCCCAATGGCCCGTCCATCCAGTCCACGCTCCAGGACGCGCTCCAGAAGCTCCTGGGCGAACGCGTGTTCGTGGCCTCCGCCGGCCGCACCGACGCGGGTGTGCACGCGACGGGGCAGGTGGCCTGCTTCGACTCGCCTCGCGTGCTGCCGATGAAGGCATACACGATGGGACTCAATGGCATCCTCCCGCCGGACATCGCGGTGGTGGCCGCGGAGGAGGTGGCGCCGGAGTTCGACCCGCGCCGTTGGTCGCGCGGCAAGCGCTACCGCTACCGGCTGAGCAACCGGCGCACGCGGTCTCCGCTCTTGCGCACGACGCACTGGGAGGTGTTCGCTCCGCTGGACGTGGAGGCCATGCGCCGCGCGTCGCAGGCGCTGCTGGGACGGCACGACTTCTCCGCATTCCGCGCCGCGGACTGCCAGGCGAAGCACGCGGTGCGCGAGGTGCGGCAGGTGCGCGTGGAGGGAACCTCCGGCGACACCATGGCCGTCGTGGTGGAGGGCACCGCGTTCCTCAAGCACATGGTGCGCAACCTGGTGGGCACGCTGGTGGAGGTGGGCAAGGGCCGCCGTCCCGAGGCCTGGGTGGCGGAGGTGCTGGCCTCGCGCGAGCGCAAGCTGGCGGGGGCCACCGCGCCGCCTCAGGGGCTGGTGCTGGAGGAGGTCTTCTACGGCGACGGCCCGCCCCCTCGCTCGGCGGGGGACGCGGCTATCGGGGAAGAGGACGAAGGGTGAGAGTGCGCTAGGCTTTGCGGCCGTGAGCTCCAAACCCGGTGTCCTCGAGCCCCTGCGCGTCCGCGTCCGCCGTTTCCAGTTCATCGTCGGACTGGGCTTCCTGTCGCTGGTGCTGGGGGCGATGCTCAGCGTGTCGCTGGTGTTGCGCCTGCACTCGCGGGTGAACGCGCTGCCCTCCGACTTCCTGCGCATCCCGGTGGCGGTGGTGCTGGAGGACCTGTGGGTGCTCGCGGTGCTGCCGGCGCTCTGCTACGGCGCGGCCCGCATCGTCGCGCTGCGCACGTGGACCACGGCCGTGGGGGCCGCGGTTTCGGGGGGCGTGTTCGTGGTCGCGCTCAACTTCGTGCGCGACGGCATGGACGGCCTCACCACGGGCTGGAGCTTCGCGTCGGGGCTGCGAATCGTGGCCTTCGTGGGCGGCATCCTGCTGAGCGCCCGGGCCATCCGCGCGGGCCGTGCCGCCGCCGAGCGGGGCTCCGCCGCCGCCCAGGAGAAGGCCGCCGCTCGTAAGTCGGAGTACGACGAGTTCCTCAAGGCCGCTGAGGCCGCAGGGGAGCGACTGGAGCAGCGCGAGGGTGGCGCCGCCGCAGAAGCTCCGGCTCCGTCAGGGAGCGCGCCTGTGGGGGATTCCGCCGCGACGCAGGGAACGGCCTCCGCTGCCACCTCCACCGTCGAATCCGAGGGGAATTCCTCCTCCTCGGGCGACGTGCCGAAGACGCCAGCGGCCTGAACACGTGGGCGAGACCGGGTGACGCCCGGCCTCGACGTGAAGGGCCCGAGCGACAAGGGCGGCTCCGGCTCCGTGCCGAAGCCGCCCTGGGTTCACGGTGCTACGGGTAGCAGGCCGCCTGGCGCAGGCCGGTGTCCTCGGGGAAGCCGAGGGCCACGTTGAAGTTCTGCACCGCCTGCCCGGCCATGCCCTTCACCAGGTTGTCCAGCGCCGCCATCACCGCCACGGAGCGGCCCTTCGTCGCCACGGAGATGTCGCAGAAGTTGCTGCCCGCGACGGCCGCCACGCGCGGCGTGCCCTCCACGATGCGCACGAACTTCGAGCCCTCGTAGTAGCGGCGGTACTTCTCCGTCAGCGACTGCGTCACCACCGCGCCGCCGTGCTCCGGCCACTCGAACTGCACCGTGGCGAAGATGCCGCGCACCATGGGCGCCGAGTGCGGCACGAAGGCCAGCCGGTGCCGCTGCGCGCCGTGCGCCACCAGCATCACCTCCACCTCCGCCTCGTGCTGGTGCTCCAGCGGCTTGTACGCGCGGAAGTCGTGCGCGCGCGTCGGGTGGTGCGTGCCCTCGCCCGGCAGCGAGCCGGAACCGGACGAGCCCGTCACGCCCGACACCGCCAGAAGCCCCAGCCCCGGCGTGGCCGCGATAGGCAACAGCGCCAGCTGCACCGCCGTCGCGAAGCAGCCCGGGTTGGCGATGCGCTTCGCCGTCTTCACCTGCTCACGCTTCCACTCCGTGAGGCCGTAGGTGAACGTGCCCAGGAGCTCCGGGGACGGGTGCGGCCGGCCGTAGGCGCCCGCGTACCGGCCCGGGTGGTCCAGGCGGAAGTCGGACGACAGGTCCACCAGCAGCATCCGGTCCGTGAGCCCCACGTCCGCCCACTGCTTCTCCAGGCCCGCGAACTGCGTCGCCAGGTCGCCGTGGCCCAGCGCGCTGAACACCACCGGGCGCTGCGAGTCCGCCAGCCAGCGCCAGTCCGGCTCCGCCTCGAAGCGGCCGTCCACCAGCCCGCGCAGGTGCGGGTGCACCTTGTGGATGGGGGACCCCGCGTGGTGCCGCGACACCACGCGGATGCCGGCGTTGCCGGGGTGGCCCGCGAGCAGCCGCAGCAGCTCGCCTCCGCCGAAACCGGAGGCCCCCAGGATGTAGATGTGCGCAGGCGACGTCATGACTTCCTCCCCGCGCCCAGCTTGGGCGCGAGCTTCTCCACGATGAGATTCCCCAGGGCGTTCGGATCCGCGCGCGCGTTGCGAGCGGGCAACCCCACCACCTGCTCCACGAAGCGCACGCCCACCGCGTTGTCCGTGGCGGGCCCGGCCACCATGTCCATCTCGATGCCGTACACCTCACGCAGGTGGCGCACGCCGCCGGCCGCGCCCACCGGGTCGTTCGCGCACAGGATGAACGCGCCGCCCAGCGCCTTGAGCTCCGGGTCCGCCAGGATGGCCTGCACGCCGTACTCACCCATGATGCCGTCGCCCGTCTCCGCGACGATGACGTCCACCTCCTGGGCCGCCATCTCCGAGAAGACAATCCGCGCCACCTTGGACGCCGTGCGCGCCCCGGTGCACACGACGCCCGCGTCGGTGAAGTCCATCACCACGTCCGCGCCGCTGTCCTGCATGGACAGCGTGTCGCGCATCAGCGACACGCCGGTGAGCTTGGCGCCGCCCACGCGGTAGCCCGCCTGGGACAGCTTCCGCACCACCACGCTGGCCGCGTACGTCTTGCCCGCGTTCATGCAGGTGCCCACCACGTACACCACCGGGCACGTCACCGCCCTCGACGTGCCCTTGAGCGCGCCGGTGGAGATGTGCGCGTGCTGGCCCGCGCGCGACTGGAACTCCGGGAAGGTGAGGACCTGGCCCAGCACCTCCGCCTCGAACGGCGGCCCCACGCCCGGGTTGTGCGAGGTGCACTTCCCGATGACGCCGCCCATGTTGAGGATGTTGAGCTTGTCGCCCACCGTGACGGACGCGGGGACGATGCCCTCGTAGCCGTGCAGGGCGTTGCGGTGGCCCAGCGCGCCCACGACGATGTCGCCCGCATGGAGCGTGACGAGCCGGCCGTTCACGTCCTCCAGCTGGTTGTAGACGCTCTTCTCCCCGTGGATGCGCACCGCGATGACGGCGCCTTCCTCGCACCGCACTTCATCCGTGAGGTGCACCGTGCGCCCCACCTGGAGGTTGCGCGTGACACTGCCCACCTTGTCGACGTGGATCTTCATGTCGTCACTTCGCTTTCTGCGAGAGCATCTGCGCGACGCCGTAGAGCTTGGCGAACCCCGCCGCTTCCGTCCCCGTCCACAACACGTTGGCCTCTCCGTACGTCGCCACCTTCGCGTCCATCAGCGAGTGCGGCGAACGCACGCCTTCCACGACGTGGGCGCGCGGGGTGAGCACCAGCTTCACCTCGCCCGTCACGCGGTCCTGCGAGGAGGCGAGGAACGCCTCCAGGTCCTTCACCAGCGGGTCGAAGAAGTGCCCTTCATGCAGCAGCGACCCGTAGAGGTTGCCCACCGTCTCCTTCCAGAAGAGCTGCTTGCCCGACAGCACCAGCTTCTCCAGCTCGCGGTGCGACGCGATGAGCAGGTGCGCCGCGGGCGCCTCGAAGCCCACGCGGCCCTTGATGCCCAGGATGGTGTCGCCCAGGTGCACGCCCCGGCCGATGCCGTACGGCCGGCCAATGGCATTGAGCCTCTCCACCACCTCCACCGCCGACAGCGCCTTGCCGTCGAGCGCCACCGGCACGCCCTTGTCGAAGGAGATGACGAGCGGCAGGGGCTTCAGGTCGGTGGGAATCTCGCCGCCGGGGAAGGCCGCTTCCGGCAGGGTGCTCCACGAGTCCAGCGTCTCGCGGCCGCCCACGGACGTGCCCCACATGCCCTCGTTGACGGAGTACGTGCCCGTCTTCGCCGGCAGGTGGAAGCCGCGCTCCGCGAGGAAGGAAATCTCCTGCTGGCGGGAGAGGGCCAGGTCGCGGATGGGGGTGATGAGCTGCAGCTGCGGCGCGAGCGTGCGGAAGGCCACGTCGAAGCGGACCTGATCATTCCCCGCGCCGGTGCTGCCGTGGGCCACGGCCTGCACGCCCAGCTTCTCCGCCATGCGCACCGCTTCCACGGCCTGGCAGGCGCGCTCGGCGGAGACG
The DNA here is from genome assembly GCF_003611585.1 of Corallococcus exercitus. Classification (GTDB taxonomy): domain Bacteria; phylum Myxococcota; class Myxococcia; order Myxococcales; family Myxococcaceae; genus Corallococcus; species Corallococcus exercitus. Next base: position 11,230 of record NZ_RAVW01000077.1, read on the forward strand.
CTCAGCGGGTAGAGTTGGCCGCGCAGCACGTTGCCGGCGATGAGGAAGCGCAGGTAGCCCTGGAAGAGGGTGTCGCGCGCGTCCACCGTGTGGTGCGCCACCGCGCCCAGCTTCTGGGACAGGGCCTGGATGCGCTCCAGCTGCTCGGGCGGGAAACCGCCCGTGTCCACGGTGACGGTGGTGACGTCCCAGCCCTGCTCGCGCAGGTACACCGTGCAGAAGGCGGTATCGAGGCCGCCGGAGAACGCCAGCACCACGGACTTCTTGCTCATCTTCGGACTCCTGTTGCTGCGAAAGGGGGTGAGGAAGGTTTCAGGGGGCCCAGACGCGCGCGGCGGCCTCGGCCTGCTGTGCATGGGTGCGCGTGAGCCAGTCACGCGCGTCCGCCAGTTCCTCGCGCGCGGTGGCGAGGCCCAGGTTTCCAGCGCCACCCAGGTGGGTGGCCGTCAGCGCGCCGCGGTCCGGCTGGAAGCTGCCGTCGTTCAACTGACGGCCCACCTCCCGGTACGCGTCGCGGAAGGGCTGGCCCTTGGCCACGAGCGCGTAGGCGTGGTGCGCGGCGTAGAGCGTGTCGTCGCACGCCGCGCGAGCCTTCTCCGCGTTCACCTTCAACGCGGGCACCAGCCGCGCCAGCACCTCCAGCAGCGCCTTCGCGCTGGTGAGGGCCTGGAGGGTGGGGCGCTTCAGCAGCTGGAAGTCACGGTGGTAGCTGGAGGGAAGCCCACCGGCCACCGCCTCCACCTGATGCGCCAGGCCGCGCAGTTCGCGGCAGCGGCCCCGGGCCAGCTCCACCACGTCCGGGTTCTTCTTCTGCGGCATGATGGACGAGCCGGTCGTGAAGGCATCCGGCAGGGCCAGGAAGCCGAACTCGTCCATGCTGTAGAGCTGCACGTCCCAAAGCCACTTCTCCAGAGTGCCCGCTACCGAGCACGCCCAGGTGAGCAGCGCCGCTTCATGCCGCCCCCGACTGTCCTGCGCGTCGATGGGGCTGCGTTGAACTCGACTAAAACCGAGCAACCGCGCGACATATTCACGGTCGATGGGCAGCGGCACGCCGAAGCCCGCGGCGGCGCCCAGCGGGCAGCGGTCGAGCCGCCCCCACACGCCCTTCAGCGCCTCCAGCTCCTCCAGCAGTCCTTCGGCGAACGCCATGCCCCACAGGCCGAAGGTGGACGGCATCGCGCGGCGCAGGTGCGTGTAGCCTGGCAGGGGCAGGTCCGCATGCGCTTCCGCGAAGTCGAGGAACGTCCCCGCCAGCTCCGCCGTGCGCGCGCCCAGCGCGAGCAGTTCCTCGCGCATGAACAGGCGCAGGGCCAGCAGCACCTGGTCGTTGCGCGAGCGCGCCAGGTGGATGCGCTTGCCCGCCTCACCGGTGCGCTCCACGAGCGCCGCCTCCAGCGCGGTGTGGCCGTCCTCCTGCTCCGGGCGGATGGTGAAGCGGCCCGCGCGCGCCTCGTCGTGCAGCGCGTGCAGCGCGGCCACGAGCGAGCTGGCGGCCTCCGGCGCGAGCAGCCCCACGTGCGCGAGCATGCGTGCGTGCGCGGCGCTGCCCAGCGCGTCGTGCGGCACCAGCGACAGGTCCACCACGGGGTCGTCGCCCACGGTGAAGGCGTGGATGGCCGCGTCCAGCGGCTGGCCCTTGCCCCACAATGTCTCAGCCACGCGACACCTCCCCGGCATAGCCGTGCAGCAGTCGTCGATAGAACGCGAGCCCCGCCTCCAGCTCCGCGCGCGTGAGGTACTCGTTCGCCTGGTGGCTCCGCAGCGTGTCGCCCGGGCCCACCTTCACTGCTGGGACGTCGCCCAGGAACGCCCAGTCGGACGTGGTGCTGGAGCCCACGGTCGCCTGTCCGGACGCCGCCACCGCCGCGCGCACCAGCGGGTGCGACGCATCCGTGCCCTTGGGCAGGTAGCGCGCGGAGTGCACCACCACCTCGCTCTCCAGCGCCGCGCCCACGTCTTGCGCCACCTTCGCGTGGTCCATGCCCGGCGTGGTGCGCAGGTCCACGAAGAACTCGCACCGGTCCGGCACCTGGTTGCGCGCCAGGCCCCCGGACACCTGCGTCACCTGCGCCCGCGCCTCACCCAGCAGCGGGTGCGCGGGGAAGCGCAGCGCGGACACGGCCTGGATGTCCCGGGCCGCCTTGAGGATGGCGTTGTCCAGCCCGCCCGTGTGCGCGTGCGCGACGTGGCCGCTCTTGCCGTGCGCCACGCAGCGCAGGAGCAACATGCCCCGCTGCGCCGTACAGGGCTTGAGCGACGTGGGCTCACCCACGATGGCGGCGTCCAGCGGCCCCAGCGTGGACAACAGCGGCCCCAGCCCCTTGCCGCCCGTCTCCTCCTCGGCGGTGAGCGCGAAGACGCACTCGACACCGGAAGGCGCGCCTTCTTCGAGGAGCGCCTTCGCGGTGAGGAGCATGGCGGTGACGCAGCCCTTGGCGTCGTTGGCGCCCAGGCCGTAGAGCGTGTCGTCCTTCCACACGGCCTCGTGCGGCTCGGTCTCCCACCCGGCGCACGGCTTCACCGTGTCCAGGTGCGAGTTGACGAGCAGGCGCTTCGGACCGCTGCCCACGCTGAACCACACGTTGTGGCCCTGGCGGTGCACGCGGGCACCCCAGGACTCCGCATGGCCCGCGACGAGGTCCGCGATGCGGGCCTCGTCGCCGGAGACGCTGGGCGTGGCGACCAGCGCGGTGAGCAGCTCGGCGGGGTTCAACCCTTGGCCTCGCCGTGCTTCACCGGGTGCTCGCGCACGACCATGGTGCCGCTGCCCTCGTTGGTGAAGACCTCCTCCAACAGGGCGTCGGACTGCTTGCCGCTCACCAGGTGCACGCTGCCCACGCCGCCGACGAGCGCGTGGCGCATGGCGTGCGCCTTGGGACGCATGCCGCCCGTGAGCCGGCCTTCGGCCTCCAGGGACGCCAGGTCCGACAGCGTGGCCAGCGAGATGAGCGACGACGGGTCGGAGACGTCCTTGAGGAGCCCCGGCACCTCCACCATGAAGAAGAGCTTCTCCGCGTGCAGCGCCGCCGCCAGGGCCGCCGCCACCGTGTCCGCGTTGGTGTTGTAGACGGCGCCGTCCTGGCCTCCCGACAGCGGGGCGATGACGGGCACGTAGTCCGCGGAGCGCAGGTGCTCCACGACGCGCGTGTCCACCGACTCGATGTCGCCCACGAGGCCGTAGTCCACCATCCGGCCCTGCGTCTCGCCGGGCTCCGTCACCAGCACGGGCGGACGCTTGCGCGCCTTGATGAGGCCCGCGTCCACGCCGGACAGGCCCACCGCGGGCACGCCCGCGGCCTGGAGGTCCGCGAGCAGGTCCGTGTGCAGCTTGCCCGCGAGCACCATCTTCGCCGCGTCCAGCACGGGCGCGGAGGTGACGCGGCGGCCGGCCACCTTCTCGATGGGCAGGTGCAGGGCGTCACAGAGCGCGTCCAGCTCCGGACCGCCGCCGTGCACCACGACGGGGCGGATGGAGAAGGCCCACAGGAGGGCGATCTGCTCGCACGCCGTCTTGCGCGTGCGCGGATCCGTCAGCACGGCGCCGCCCAGCTTCACCACGAAGGTCTTGCTGCGGAACTGCTTCACGTACTTCGCCGCGTTGCGGAGTGCGGCGTACGGGTCGGGAGACAAGGGCACGGTGACCTCTAGAAAGTCGAAAGGGGACGAAGAAGGGTGGGGCGGTCGGCTTCGGGACTCAGCCGCCGCGCATCCAGGCCAGGAGGGCGCGCTGCACGTGGTAGCGGTTGCCCGCCTCGTCCACGACGCGGCTGCTCGCGTGATCCAGCACCTCGTCAGCGACCTCTACGTTGCGGCGCACGGGCAGGCAGTGCAGGAACGCCGCGTCCTTCGCGGCCTTCGCCATGTGCCGGCGCGTGGGCATCCACCCCGAGTACGACGCAAGCAGCGCCGCCACGTCCGTGGGCGTGCTCGCCGTCTGCGCCGTGGGGCCCCAGGACTTCGCGTACACGGCGCGGCTGCCCACCAGCGCCTCGTCCTGGTCGTGCGTGTACGTGATGCTGCCGCCGGTGGCCTTGGCGTACGCCTCCGCCTCCGCGCGCACGGCCGGGTGCAGGTCGAAGCCCGGCGGATGCGCCACGCGCACCTCGCAGCCCGCGGCCGCCGCGGACAGCAGGAACGAGTTGGGCACCGCCTTGGGCAGCGGCTTGATGTGCGGCGCCCAGGTGAGCGTCACCGGCAGCTTCTTCGTGGTGCCGAACGTCTCGCGCAGCGTGAGCGCGTCCGCCAGGCCCTGGCAGGGATGCTCGCGCGCGGACTCCATGCTCACCACCGGCACGGTGGCCCACTTGCGGAAGGCGTTGATGACGGGGTCGGCCTCGTCCTCCTCGTCACCGCCGCCCTGGGAGAACGTGCGGATGCCGAGCATGTCCACGAAGCGCGACAGGACGGGCGACGCCTCCTTGATGTGCTCCGCGCGGTCCGCGTTCATCACCGCGCCGGGCCGGTCCTCCAGCTTCCACACGCCAGAGCCCACGTCGAGCACGATGGCGTGCCCGCCCGCGCGCAGCATCACGGCCTCGAAGGACGTGCGCGTGCGCAGCGACGGGTTGAAGAACACCATGCCCAGGATCTTCCCCGGGAAGAGGGCCCCCGGATCCTTCTGCTTCCACGCGGCCGCCTGCGAGAGGACCGCCTCGACGCCTTCCGGGCCCAGGTCCTGGATGCGGGTGACATGCTTCATGGGCTTCGTGCTCCCCCGGCCGCGCCGGATGGATGGGGTACTGCTGAATATGCACTTGAATTCATGCATATTCGCTGAGGAGGCGCGGATATTATGCAGAACGGCGCAGCGCGCAAGAACATTCACTGGGATTTTTCATGCGCCTTGCGTGCGTATTCAGCCGCATGCATGGTGAACGTGAATGAACCTGGACGAGGCCATCCTTCAGCTCATCTCCCGGCAGGACGTTCCGGATCAGGCGGTGCTGCAGACGCTGCTGGAGGAGGCGGGGCACGCGCCCAGCCAGTCCACGCTGTCGCGGCGGCTGAAGAAGCTGAGCGTGCAGAAGGTGAACGGGCGCTACCAGCGCACGGAGCCGGCGGTGGTGCCGGTGCCGCTCGCGCCGAGCGTGACCATCATCGAGGCGCCGCCCAACATGCTCGTGCTGAAGACGGCGCCCGGCTACGCGCAGATCTTCGGGCTGGCGCTGGACCGCGAGGAGGTGGAGGGCCTGGCGGGCACCGTGGCGGGCGACGACACCATCTTCATCGCGGTGAGGGATCCGTCGTTGTTGCAGGACGTGCGCGAGGCGGTGGAGCAGCTCATCCAGCGCGGCCCGTGAACGGGAAGCGCCGCACGAGCTCCCACGGGCCTCCGAGGTAGCGCCAGAGCAGCAGCGCGGGTGCATGCGAGTCGAAGGCGGACCAGCCCGCGCCCAGCTCCGCGAGCGCGGCCTTTGCCTCTTCGGTGGTGGCCTTGTTCATCAGCGTGACGTGGGGCCGGAAGGGCTGACGGTCCTGCGGCGTGAGCCACTCCGCGAAGGCTCGCGACAGCTCGCGGTGGACGGGCGCGAGGCCCGGGGACTCCACGTCCACCGCCATGCCGCGCCCCAGACTGCGCAGCTTCGTGAAGCGCAGCGTGGGCGCGGGCCATTCGGTGACGACCTCGAGCGCGGCCTCCACGGCGTCGTGTTCCGACGCGGGCAGGTGGTGGAAGAGGGAGACGTGCGCGGGGATGACGTTGCGCTCGGGCGGGAAGTAGCGGCGGCGCAGGCCTTCCAGGCGCGCGAAGGTCTCCGGCTCCATCTCGGCGGTGACGAGCAGCGGGGCTTCGGAGGAGGATGTCATGAGCGCTCGCGCACTCTCGGCCTGGAGCTTCCGGTCCACAAGGCGCGCGAGGCACCTGTGTCCGCTGGGGGAGTCTCCATGACGTCCGTGTCCGTGGTGCGGCTGCCCGCCATGATCGTGGTGGGGTTGCAGGTGACGGGGACCTACGAGGCCTTGCGTCAGCGCATTCCCCAGGCATGGGCGGCCTTGCTGTCGCGGCTGCCGGAGCTCCCGCAGCGGGTGGACCCCGACGTGTTCCTCAAGGTGGAGCCACAGGGCGCGGACCTTCGGGGGCCGAATCGTGATGAACTCACCTGCTGGGTCGGCGTGGAGGTCCGCGCCATCGAAGAGGCGCCTCCAGGGATGAGCGCGATTCATGTCCCCGCGGGCGACTACGCGACGACGCGCGTGATGGGAGAGCCGGCCGCCGTGAACGCGGCGGCCTGGGACATCTTCCAGTGGGTGCGCCACAGCGGCCGGTCTCTCAGCATCGACGCTCCGGGACCGGAGCGGAACGCGGCCTACGCGGTGGAGCGCTACGACCCGCGGCGGCAGCGGGAGATGCCTCCCGCCGCCCCGTTCGACTACGACCTGTTCAAGGCGCTGGCGTGAGCGGACGCGCTCACTTCTGCGACGCGAGGAAGTTCCTCAGCCAGGTGTCGGCGTTGTTGCGGTACTCCGGAATCCGGCTGCGCTCGGCCGCGGCGAGGGCCTTCTTCACGCCCGGCGCGTCGAAGTCGTGGGTGTAGACCGGCGTGCCGGGCTGCTGGCGCCACGACTCGGAGAGGCTCCCCGCGTCGATGCCATCGAAGCCGAGCTCCTCCACGAGCTTGAGCACCTTCGCGCGGTGCTCGGGTGGATCCCCCGCGACCGGCAGCGCCACCCGTCCGGCCGTGCCCTTCGGCGTGCCCTTGGCCCCGAGGCTCTGGAAGAAGATGTTGTTGAAGGCCTTGATCACCGGGCGGCCGAGGAGCTTCGCGACCCACTCGCTCTCCGGCGTGCCGGCTTCGAGCTCCGGGATGCTTCCGTCGCGCACGGGGTAGTAGTTGCCCGTGTCGATGACGACGACGTCCTTGGGCACGTTCGCGAAGAGGCCCTTCGGCAGGTCGGGGACCGCCTTCTGGGGAATGGTCACGACGACGACCTCGCCGGCCTTCGCGGCCTCCTGCACGGTGACGGCCTTCGCGCCCGTCTCCTTCGCCAGCTCCCGGAGCGTCTCGGGGCCGCGGGAGTTCGCGATGGAGACCTCATGTCCCAGCTGCGTCCAGCGCCGCGCCAGGGTCCCGCCGATCAGCCCCGCGCCAATGATTCCGATCTTCATTGCGTCATCCTCCGGGAAAGTGCGCCCCACGACTCCAGGCGCCCGTCGGATGCGCGACCCGCGCCCGCGATGCGCAGGACCTAGCAGGTCTTCCGCAAATGGACGTCCACCGCCCCCCTGGTACGAGGGGGGCTTCCGTCCTGGCCGACGCATTCGCTAGCATTCCAGCTTAACCGGAGCTTGGGGCCCGGCCGGTGCCATGACGAACATTCCATCCGAGCTGGTCGCGGCATTCCGGGGAGCCGCGCGACCCCTGACCTCCGAAGAGGAGGCGGGGCTGCTGCCCCTGCTGCCCCTGCTCGTGGAGCGCTGCGAGGGGGCGTGGCCCGGCGTCAGGCTTGAGCCCGGGACCTTCCTCGCGCACCTGGGCCTGCACACGCCCGCGGGGGAGCCTCCCGCGCAGGCCCTGGCCACGATGCACTGCGAGGACCTGTATCTGGCGCTGGCGGCGTTGGAAGGGCAGCGGGCCGCGCTGGACGCGCTGGAGTCCAGCGTGCTGGTGCCCGCGGGCCGCGCGGTGCGCCGCGTGGAGGCCTCGGATGCCTTCGTGGACGAGGTGCTCCAGCTCACGCGCCTGCGGCTGTTGGTGGAGGAGGGGGGCCGCGCGCCGCGCCTCACGGAGTACGCGGGCCGGGGGCCGCTGCGGCGTTGGGCGGAGGCCGTGTCGCTGGGCATCGCGCTGTCGCTCAAGCGCAGGCCGGAGCGCAGCACGCCGCTGGATGACGCGCTCATCGCCGCGGACCTGGGCGCGGCGGATCCGGAGCTGGAGCACATCCGCCACCGCTACCGTCCCGCCTTCCGCGCCGCCTTCGCGGAGGCCCTGGCCGCGCTCTCACTCCGCGACCGCAATCTGCTGCGCATGGGGCTGGTGCAGGGCCTGGGCGTGGAGTCGCTGGGCGCCCTGCACCAGGTGCATGCCTCCACGGTGTCGCGGTGGATGGCAAAGGCGCGCGAAGCGCTGCTGGAACACACCCGCATGGCCCTGGCCCGGCGGCTCGCGCTCAACACCTCCCAGCTGGACAGCCTGCTGCGCGTGCTCGACGGCAGCCTGGAGATCAGCCTCGCGTCCCTCCTGAAGGAAGGGTGAGCCTTTCCATGCCTGCTTCGACTCCCCACCTTGACGAGGTCGAGCTGCTCGACCTCGCGGACGGCATTCCGTCCCCGTCCCTGCGCGAGCGCGCCGAGACCCACCTGGACACCTGCGCGTCCTGCCGCGCGGCCCTGGCGGACTTCCTGCGCGTGCGCGCCGTCTCCGCGCCGGACGTGCACGCCGCGCGCACCGCGGTGATGGTGTCGGAGCCGCTCACGCGCTCCGCCCGGCCGCGCATTCCCCAGGTCGCACAGGGGACGCTGCTGGGCCGCTACGTGGTGCTGGAGCGGCTGGGCGCCGGAGGCATGGGCGTCGTCCACGCGGCGTACGACCCGAGCCTCGACCGGCGGATTGGCCTGAAGCTGCTGCGCGCGCCGCCCTCCGCGGGAGGATCGCTGGGCATGATGGAGCGGCTGTTGCGCGAGGCCCAGGCCGCCGCGCGCACGCGCCATCCGCACGTCGTCGCCGTGCACGACGTGGGGACGTTCGGGGACGTCGTCTTCATCGCGATGGAGCTGGTGGACGGCGGCACGCTGCGCCAGCACCTGAAGGAGTCCGCCCGGCCGTGGCGCGACGTGGTGCGGCTGTACGTCCAGGCGGGCCGGGGGCTCGCGGCGGCGCACGCGGCGGGCGTGGTGCACCGGGACTTCAAGCCGGACAACGTGCTCGTGGACAAGGAGGGCCGTGCCCGCGTGACGGACTTCGGGCTGGCCCGCCTGGAGTCCACGGAACCCGAGGACGCCGCCTCACCGGCCCCCGCGCTGGCCTCGGGCGAGGCTGCGTCTCCGAAGGGAGTCCCCGCGCTGGGCTCGGGCGGGGCCGCATCGCCGAAGGCAGACCCCGCGCTGGCCCCGGGCGAAGCTGCGTCTCCGAAGGCGGCACCGCTGGTCACCAGTGTCGCGGGCACTCCCGGGTACATCGCGCCGGAGGTGCTCGCGGGCGCGCCCGCGGACGCGCGGTCGGACCAGTACGCGTTCTGTGTTTCGCTGTACGAAGGGCTGCACGGCCAGAGGCCCTCCGCCTCCGACGCCGGAGGTCTGGCGAACCGGAGCAACCTCCCGCGCGCCGTGCACGCGCTCATCGTGCGGGGGCTGTCGCGTGAGCCCTCGGACCGCCATCCCTCCATGGCGGTGCTGCTCGACGCACTGGAGCGGACGGCCTTCCCGCGCATCGGCGCGAAGGTGGCGGTGTCGGGCGTCGGCGCGGGCGTGCTCGCCATCGCGGCCGCGGTGGTGGTCGCCCGGGGCCCCGGGCCCTGCGCGGACGACCCCACGCGGTTCCGGGGTATCTGGGACGCGGGCCGCAAGGCGGCGATGCTCAAGGCCTTCCAGGCCACGGGCGCGCCGGACGCCGTCGCGGCCTACGAGGCCACGGCCCGCACGCTGGATGCCTACGCCGCTGGCTGGCATGACAGCAGCCGCGATGCGTGCCTGGCCACGCACGGACATGGCACGCAGTCCACCGCGGTGCTGGACCTGCGCACCCACTGCCTGGAGCGCCGTCGCCGGGAGCTGACCTCGCTCACGGAGGTGCTCCTCTCCGCGGACCGCGCGGGCGTCGCCAGCGCTCCGGAGGCCGCGCAGGCGCTGAGCCCGCTGTCGCGCTGCGCGGACGTGGAGGCGCTGTCCCAGCCGGTGCCCCCGCCGGAGCGGCCGGAGGTCGCCGCTCGCGTGAAGGCCGCCTACGCGAAGCTGGACGACGCGCGGGCCCGCCTGGGCGCGGACCGGTGGCAGGACGCCGTGGACCGCGTCGCCCCCATCGTGAAGGAGGCGGAAGCCCTGGGCTACCAGCCGCTCCTGGGCGAGGCCCTGCTCATCGAAGGGGAGGCCCGCGCCTTCCTGCGCGATGAGTCCGCGGCCCCGGCGCTCCGCCGCGCGATGCTCGCGTCGCTGTCAGGTCGCGACGACCTGCGCGCCGCGGAGGCCGCCGTCCACCAGGTCTTCGTCGACGGCGAGGTGACCCAGCGTCCGGAGCAGGCGAAGGCCCACGCCGACGAGGCCCGCGCGCTCCTGGCGCGCTCCGGGGGCAACCCGGAGCTGGAGTCCCAGTTGCTCGTGTACGAGGGCAACTCGCTGGAGCAGCAGTCGCGTTCATCGGACGCGCTGCCTGTCATCCAGCAGGGACTGGCGCTCCAGGAGCGGCTGCACGGCCGCGACTCGCCACGGCTTGCCCGCGGGCTGCTCATCATGGCCTCGACCCAGCGGTCCATGGGGCGCAAGGAGGAAGCGCTCGCGACCATCCAGCGCACCCGGAACATCCTGGAGGCCGCCTATGGCCCGGACCACCCGAAGGTCGCCATCGCGATCAACAACATGGGCGGGACCCTGATCGAGCTGCAGCGCTACCAGGAGGGATATGACGCCTTCCTGGAAGCCCTGCGCCGCTACGAGCGCATCCATGGCCCCGACCACCTGCCCCTGCGCTACGTCGCCGGTCTGCGGGGAAACCTGAGCGCGGCGGCCTTCCGCATGGGGCACTACGCGGAGGCCGAGCGCAGCATGCTGGAGGCCCGGACCATCTACAAACAGCTGTTCCCCAAGGGCTCCGTCTTCCGCATCCGCTCGGGCACCAACCTGTCCCAGATCCTCATGTACCAGAGCCGGATCACCGACGCCCAGGCGCTGCTCCATGAGATGGAGGAGGAGGCCGCCGCGGGCCGGGCCGATGGCCGCAAGGACCCCATCTTCGCGGCGCCGTCACGGTGCGAGGCGGAAGCCTGGATGCGGCTGGGACAGACCGAACGCGCCGTCGCGGCGGCCCGGCGCGCCGTGGCCATCGTGCGGGAGCTGGAGGGGGAGACCGAGCTGGGCGAGGCGCTGCGCGTGCTGACCGTGGCCCTCACCCGGGCGAAGCAGCTCAACGAGGCCCGGGACGTGGCGCGCGAGTACCTGACCCTGCACCACAAGCTCGCGGGCGAAGCGGCCCGGCCTCCCATGGAGGTGGAGGAGATGATGGCGGAGCTGGCCCTGGAGCGGGGCGAGGTGGAGGAGGCCCGCCAGTGGGCGGAGCACTCCCTGGAGGCCTGGGAGCAGACGGTGGCCCCGCCCCTGGAGATGGCCAACATCCGCTTCGTCCTGGCCCGCGCGCTGCGAAAGGCCCACCGCGAGCCGGAGCGGGCCCGCGCGCTGGCCACCGCCGCCCGCGACGCCGTGCTCCCCACCGCCGAGCCCCGGCTGCTCAAGCTCTCCGAGCTGGACGCGTTCCTGCGCGCGCCCTGATAGGGTCCCGCCCCCTATGAGAACCCTCGTCGGACTGACCTCTTCGGGCTGGACGGAGAAGGCCCGGTGGGCGTTGGACCACCACCGCGTCGCCTACCGCTTCCAGGACTACGTCCCCCTCATCCAGGAGCGCTGGCTGCGCAAGCAGGTGGCGCCCGGCGTGAAGCCCTCCGTGCCGCTGCTCGTGGAGCCGCTCCATCCGGCCACGCACGGCTCGTTCGCCATCGCGAAGCGCGCGGAGGAGCTGGGGCAGGGCAGCCCGCTCTTCCCGGCCGCGCACCTGGACGCCATCACCGCCTGGAACGACACCAGCGAGAGGGTGCTGGACGCGGCGCGCGCCTACGCCATGCCGCGCATGCTGACGATTTCCCGCGCCCAGCAGGAGGCCCTGCCGAAGTTCGTCCCCGGCTTCCTGCGTCCGCTGTTCGCGCCCTCCGCGCGCCTGGGCATGCGCTACGTGGTGAAGAAGCACCAGGTGGCGGACGGCTCCCCGGAGGTCATCGAGGCCCAGGTCGCCCCCGCCTACGAGAAGCTGCGCGCGGCGCTGGGCGGCAGGCCCTACCTGCTGGACGCGGGCTTCACGTACGCGGACATCACCACCGCGGCGATGCTCGTCCTCCTGGGGCCGCCGGCGGACCGGCACCTGCCCATGGGGCCGGGCACGCGCGAGGTGTGGACCCATCCGGGGCTCGCCGCCCGCTTCCCGGATCTGCTCGCGTGGCGCGACGCGCTCTACGACAAGCACCGCCGCACCTGAGCAAGACAAACGGGCCGCCTCCCCGTGAGGGAAGGCGGCCCGCCGTTGAAGCGAATCCCTGGTGCGTGAAGCGGAAACTACGCCGTCTTCTTCACGCCCTTCGTGGCGTCCACCAGCACTTTGGCGAAGGTGAGCCCGTCGGGGCCCGCGTCCGCCTGGATGTGCTCGCCCGGCGCGAACTCGCCGTTGAGCACCTTGAGCGCGAGCGGATCCAGCAGGTACTTCTGCACGGCCCGCTTCAGCGGCCGGGCGCCGTACGTCGGGTCGTAGCCGCGCTCCGCCAAGAGCTCCCGCGCGCTGTCCGTGAGGTCCAGCGTGAGGCGCTTGGCCTGGAGCAGCTTCTGGAGCTTCCCGAGCTGGATGTCGACGATGCGGTAGATGTCCTTCTTGCGCAGCGGCTCGAAGACGACGATTTCGTCCACGCGGTTGAGGAACTCCGGACGGAAGTGTCCGCGCAGCGCCTCCATCACCTCGCCGCGCGTCTTCTCGTTCAGCACGTCCGTGCCCGCCATGCCCTCCTGGATGGCCTGCGAGCCGATGTTGGACGTGAGGATGAGCACCGTGTTGCGGAAGTCCACCGTGCGGCCCTGGCTGTCCGTCACCCGGCCCTCGTCGAGAATCTGGAGCAGGATGTTGAACACGTCGTGGTGCGCCTTCTCGATTTCATCGAAGAGCACCACCGTGTACGGCCTGCGGCGCACGGCCTCCGTGAGCTGGCCGCCCTCCTCGTAGCCCACGTAGCCCGGGGGCGCGCCCACGAGCCGCGACACCGCGTGCTTCTCCATGTACTCGGACATGTCGATGCGGACCATGGCCGTGTCGTCGTCGAAGAGGAACTCCGCCAGCGCCTTCGCCGTCTCCGTCTTGCCCACGCCCGTGGGGCCCAGGAAGATGAATGAGCCGATGGGACGGTTCGGGTCCTGCAGCCCGCTGCGCGCGCGGCGCACGGCGTTGGACACGGCTTCAATCGCGCTGCGCTGGCCGATCACGCGCTCCGCGAGCCGGTCCTCCATCTTGACCAGCTTCTGCATCTCGCCCTCCATCAGCTTGGAGACCGGGATGCCCGTCCACTTGGCCACCACGGAGGCGATGTCCTCGGAGTCCACCTCCTCCTTGAGGAACTTCTGGTTCTTCTGCAGCTCCGCCAGCTTCGCGTTCTGCGCCGCGACCTCCTTCTCCAGCGAGGGGATGACGCCGAACTTCAGCTCCGCGGCGCGGTTCAGGTCGCCCTGGCGCTCGGCCGCGGCCTGGTCGTTGCGCGCCTTCTCCTGCTTCTCCTTGAGCGAGCGCAGCGCCGCGATGGCCTTCTTCTCCTCGTCCCAGTGGGCCTTGAGCGAGTCGAACTTCTCCTTGAGGTTCGCGAGCTCCTTCTCGATGGTGGCCAGGCGCTCACGCGAGTGCGGGTCGGTCTCCTTGCGCAGGCCCTCGCGCTCGATCTCCAGCTGCGTCACCTTGCGGCGGATGTCGTCGATCTCCGTGGGCATGGAGTCGATCTCGATGCGCAGGCGGCTGGAGGCCTCGTCGACCAGGTCGATGGCCTTGTCCGGCAGGAAGCGGTCCGCGATGTACCGGTGGCTGAGCGTGGCCGCCGCGACGAGCGCGGAGTCCTGGATGCGCACGCCGTGGTGCACCTCGTAGCGCTCCTTGAGGCCACGCAGGATGCTGATGGTGTCATGCACCGTGGGCTCGCCCACGAACACCGGCTGGAAGCGGCGCTCCAGCGCGGCGTCCTTCTCGATGTGCTTGCGGTACTCGTCCAGCGTCGTCGCGCCAATGCAGTGCAGCTCGCCGCGCGCGAGCGCGGGCTTGAGCATGTTGCCCGCGTCCATGGCGCCCTCGGCCTTCCCGGCGCCCACGAGCGTGTGCATCTCGTCGATGAAGAGGATGATCTCCCCGGCCGCGTCCGAGACCTCCTTGAGGACCGCCTTGAGGCGCTCCTCGAACTCGCCGCGGTACTTCGCGCCGGCCACCATCGCCCCCAGGTCCAGGGTGATGAGGCGCTTGTTCTTCAGGCCCTCCGGCACGTCGCCGTCCACGATGCGGCGGGCCAGCCCTTCCGCGATGGCCGTCTTGCCCACGCCCGGCTCACCGATGAGCACGGGGTTGTTCTTGGTGCGGCGGCTGAGCACCTGGATGCAGCGGCGGATCTCCTCGTCGCGGCCGATGACGGGGTCCAGCTTGCCGCTGCGCGCGGCCTCCGTGAGGTCGCGGCCGTACTTCTCCAGCGCCTGGTAGGTGGACTCCGCGTCGGCGCTTGTCACGCGCGAGGAGCCACGCACCTCCTTGAGGCCCGCCTGCACGCGCTCGCGCGTCACGCCGGAGGACTTCATGGCCTCGCCGACGGCGCCCTTGTCCTGGGTCAGCGCGAGGAGCAGGTGCTCGGAGGACGTGAAGTCGTCCTTCAGCGCCTTGGCCTCATCCTCCGCCTTGTCGAAGGTCTTCATCAGGCGCTGGCTGAGCATGGCGCTCTCGCCGCCCTGGATGCGCGGGAGCTTCTGGAGCGCCTCGCCCAGCCGGCCCGCGAACAGCTTCACGTCCACGCCAATCTTGCGCAGGAGAGGGTCGACGATGCCGTCCTTCTGCCCCAGCAGCGCCGTGGCCAGGTGCTCCGGCTCGTAGTGGGGATTGTCGGCCCGGCGCGCCAGGGACTGACCTTCCTGGATCGCCTCCTGTGCCTTCACCGTGTATTTGTCGAGTCTCATGGACTGAACGTAAGGGCCGGGCACCCCTTGGCAAGGCGACACTGCCCGTACGCCCTGCGATTTCCCCGGAATACTTTGAGCTGCTGGAAGCAGCCGGGTAATCGTGGAGGCGAAGTTGCCAGGGGGTGGGGGGGTCGGTTATAGGCGGCGCCCATCCTCGGGGGCTTCACTCTGGACGCACACGGCGGCTATCTCGTTCGACTCGACACCTTTTCCGGGTTGGCGCTGGTGCGTCTGGCCCGGGAGGCCCTGTCGACGGACAGCGTCCCGGCCGCCACGGCGCTGCGCGTCACCATCAACCGCCGCCGCAAGGTGGTGCGCCTGGCCTTCCTGGGGCCCTTCTCCCAGGGCCGGCAGGGTGCCCACTGGTACGCCGCCCACCACGCCCTGGCCCGCCTGCTGTCCGCCGCCGCCAACGCCACCGTGCACGCCTACGTGTACGACGCGGACGAGGGCGAGGAAGTCATCGCCTACGGCAATGGCCGCCGGGTGGGTGGGGAGAAGGTGGTGTACGAGGACGCGGAGCTGCCGTGTCCCCTGGAGGAGCTGGACGACGAGGCGTTCGCCCGGCTCCAGTCGCGCTGGCCCATGGGGCACCTGGCGTACGTCTACGGCCTGACCCGGGACGAGCTCCTGCGCATCCCCCGCGCCCCGCTGGCCCGCGTGCTGCCGTTGGAGGGCACGGCCGCCGGCTCCGAAGCGGACGCGATGGCCTCCCTGGAGGCGCTGCTCCTGGGGCCCGCACAGCCCCGCGCGGAGACGGACGCGGGCTGAAGCAGGCGGACGGCCTTCGCGCCGCGCCGCGTCAGCCCCGTGCGGGCCGCCTCAGGGGTCTTCTGTGGGCCCGTCGAGCGTGACGATGGCCTCGCGCACGCCCTCGCTGCGGAAGTACTGGGCGAGCAGGGCGAAGCCGCCAGCCACGAGCACCGTGGGCAGCACCGCGCTGAGGGTCATCAGGGACGGGACGAGCGCATAGAGCTGCTCGGCGGCGGCCGGGTCCTTGAACTCCGGCAGGCCCTTGAGTCCCTCCACCATGGCCTGGCTGGTGTGCCGGGCCACGACGGTCCACTGGGCCCCGTCGATGGTGCGCATCAGCGCGGCGAAGATGCCCGCGCCACCGAGCAGCTGCCGGAAGCCGTCCCGGGGGATGCCATCCGGGGAGCGCAGCATGCGGCTGGAGGCGAAGAAGAGCAGGGTGCAGGCCACCGTCAGCCCGGTCAGCACCAGGGCGCGGGACTCGCGCATGGGGGAGAGCGCGGACAGCTGCGCCTCCATGATGGCCTGGGTGACGGCGGGGTCCTTGCCCAGCAGGGCCAGGGTGGGGGTGTGCTCCCGCTGCGCTTCCCGGTGCGCCTCGAAGTTCATCATGACGGAGGCCTCGCTGCAGGCGAGGAACCCCGTCAGGGTGGAGAGCACCAGGCACAGTGCGGCGGCGATGCGGACGCCCCGGGGCAGTGCCCCCGGGCGGGTGACTTCACGGGGCTTCACTTCCGGCTCGCCTCCACGTAGCGCAGGCGCAGGTCGGACAGGAGGTTGTCCACCAGCTTCTCCTCCTCGGCGGTGAGGTTGCCGCGCGTCTTCTCGCGGAGCATCGCCAGGAGGTCCAGGTTCTGCCGGGCCGCCGGCAGGTCCTTCTCCACGCGGCCCGTCTCCGGGTTCGGCGCGCCCCCCATGTGGATGAGGACGGCGGAACCCAGCCCGACGATGAAGGTGCTGAACGACAGGGACTCCTCGGAGGCGGGGCTCGCTTCCCCCGTCATCACGAAGGTCTCACCCCGCTTCTCCGAAGGGCTCATTCGGACGCCTTGTCCTCTTCGTCGGCCGGCTCGTCCGCGTCGTCCTCGTCGGAGGCGTCGTCGTCCGTGTCGTCCTCGTCCTCGTCCTCGTCATCGAAGTCGTCCTCGATGTCGCCATCCATCAGCGTCTCGATGGGGACGGCCTTGTCGGCCACGTCCGGCAGCTCCTCGAGGTGCTTCTTGTACGCGTCCTCGTCCACCTGGCCGCTGCGCTGGTAGCGATCGGCGGTGCGCTTGTCGAGGTGCTTCGGGTTGATGCCTTCAGCCATGATTCAAATCCTCGGAATTGCTTGGAAAACAGCGCGGCACCTTATAGCAGGAGGGGCGCCTGTCAACGCCGCTGTCCCCAGGCCCGGAATCCGATGAACGTCTCGCCCCGCCCCCCGCTTCCCCAAGGCCCGTACCTGTTGGTCGACGACAGCGTCCGTCCGGAGCTGTCCCTGGTGGACAAGGCCCTGCGCCTGCTTGCTGGCGGCGCCCGCGTCCTCCAGCTGCGCATGAAGCACACCCCGCCCCGGGAGGCGCTGGCCGCAGCTCGGGCGGTGGTGGCCCGCTGCCGGGAGGCGGGCGCGGTGTGCCTCATCAACGACCGGGTGGACCTGGCGCTCCTGTCGGACGCGCACGGGGTGCACGTGGGGGATGAGGACCTGCCCCCGGAGGCGGCGCGGGAGCTGTTGGGCCCGGGCCGGTACGTGGGCGTCACCGCGCGGGGGACCGACGGGGCGCTGTCTCTT